>NZ_JAQKGP010000004.1:0-315693 GCF_027956525.1 Agrobacterium sp. ST15.13.013 | reverse complement strand
GTCGTCTCGTCATGGTATCTCCTGTTCCCGGCATCTAAGCCGAAGTCAGGCAGAAATTCCACTTATCCTGGCTGTGCAGATTTCCCGAGCCACCTCTGAATATCTGCACCGAGCTCGACCCACTCCGTCAGAAAATACGCTTCCCACTTTGTCCTGACGATCCAGCAACCATTGAAAACGTGGCATTCATCTTCGCCGCCGCGAAGATTATGCGGGCCGACCCTGATCAGTGGAACCAATTCTGCTTGTCAGCCCTGTGGCAAGACCATCGGAACAGGCCCAGGACGAATTCAGAGGATCAGGCCAACGCGCTAACCTTCGTTATTCGGTACATTGTCACGACGAAGGGTACCCCTGCACAAGCAAAGAGCCTTAACAACATCCTCGGGCCATTTTGGCAAGACGGCACCAAAGCTGAGCAGCTTCCTACAGAACTGGCCGAGCGACTTCGGAGTAAGCGGGGCCGCAAGCGCTCGAACTGGAAAATCGTTGCGACCCCTGTCTCCAAAGAACTCGCTGCCCTGTCGGCCGAAACGGCGGCAACCATCAAAGTTGTCGTGTCCCAAGCCCCTACCGGCCACGTGGTCCTTGAGATTCAGGAGGTGCTGAGCCGTGAGACGCTGCAGCCGCCCCTTTTGTAATACACCCTTTACACAGCAAACCCCACTAACCCCCACACCGGTAAATAAGCCTATGCCATGGGTACCCTAAGTGCATATCGACATCATTAGGAGCCTACTATGAGCCGTAAGCCCATTATCTCAGTTAAGCAGTTCGTGACGGCCCATGAGGATCTCGACAAAGAAATATGGCGTTATCACGTGTCTGCTGCAGGGAAGAACAAGCTGCCTCCCGAAATCATGGCCAAATTGCTGAAGCAGAACGCGATTGATATGTTCGCCATGAACCCCCACACTAGGATCGTGTTTGCCGAGAGAGCTGACCGTTACATTCGGCAACGCCTTACGCTGGGCGAAATCACAGACGCCTTCTTTGTCGATATCGCGTGCAAGAAGCATATTCGCAGCATCTCTGACGTTGAAAACTTCGACCTGGAGAAAATCCGCAAATGGATGTCAGCCCGTTTGGAAAATATGAATTTCTTCGGCGCGTTGGACGCCGCCTACTACTATGACGGCACCCCACTGACCAACAAGAAGGAACCGGCAGTGTGCTGGCACGGCCACTTCATGGTCTGGGGCACAACGCAGAAGCACCTGAAAAAACGGCAGAAGAAGACCAACGAACGCTTTGAGGCCGGGTGGCCCGGAGGCAAGTGCTTTTACTTCAAAAACTGGACCGAAAACATTGAGGGTCGCGCCATGTACATGATGAAGGCCCCTCAGAGCGAATACTCAGTAGCATTGTACAAGCAACACAAGGAAACGTTCGATCCTGAAACCGGTGAGGTTGAGGAAATCGAAATCGACAAGGCCAAACAATACAAGCGGCCACTGAGAGCCGGCTCTTTCAAAAACATCGTCGATCTCTATTCCCGTGTGGAGATGCGCGACATCTTGATTGCTGGCGGACAGGGAAAGAGCCTTCTATCAGATGTGATCAACAGCGCGGCTAACCAGCTCGCGGAGGACAGAGAAGCCCAGCGTGCGGCTCGTGCAGAGGCAATCGGTCTACCGTGGACACCGAACGCGGCCCCCTTGGCATGGCATCAGCTTCGACAGCAGGAAGAAAGGGCGAACACGGTTGCCGTCCTTCGTGCCGCTGGTGATGTCGTCACGAACGCAATCTCCCGCCTGAGGAATGCGCCATTGTCGCCGCTCGAAAACCTGCGTTTAGGCGTTAAGATCAAGAGTTAGTGGACAGTGAAGGGTCACGAAATTCCCGGCGATCAGGTGCAGAACAACTCCCTTCGCGCCTGATCGACTTCAGTTCGTATCACACACCTCTCGGCGTGATCGTTGACCAAACCCATCGCCTGCAGATGCGCATATTTCCCAGACGATCCGGTTTCCATGAAGACATCTATTTTGGCGGCTGGCGCAACACAGGCATGACAGCTGCATTCTGCCAGCGTGCTCGCTGTTGCCAACAAATGAAATCTAAGACTTTTCGCGCGGTGATTGATTTAATGGGGGCTGCCACCTATCTTTGTTCGCGATTGGTTTCACTAGCACACTGGGAGGCGTCGCTTGAGGCTTACGAAGGCGAGGATCCAAAATTACCGTAGCGTTCGAGACACCGGAGAGTTCGACATTGAAGATGTCAAAACAATTCTTGTCGGGCCTAACGAGGCCGGTAAAACTGCGGTTCTGCAAGGGCTGCAGCGACTAAAGCCCCCGAAAGACTTAAAGCCTCTAAACGCACTGCGCGATTATCCACGCGCCCTCTACAATGACATAGCGACCGGCAAGGTAAAGCCTAGTGACGTAGTTGTCGCCACTGGTTGGTTCTCACTGGATGCCAGCGACCTAAAGCTCCTGCCTCCAGATTACAACGAAGATGGAAACGTATTCGTCGTCGAGAGGCGCCTCGACAATTCTCTCAGATATAATTGCGAAAAATCGCCGCAATTTCCTCATTTTAGGAATTTCAAGCCCGACCTTCTTCGTATGGTAGCCCACATGGACAGGGCTGACGCCAGCAAGCCTGTCACCACCGCGTTCAATGCAATAGTCGGGAGCTGGAGCGATTGGACCAGCGTGCGAGGTGAGGAAGCTACTGCTCTACTAAATCTCCTGGAAGCAAACTTTGCGCTTGTCGATGAGGACAGCGAGAAGGAAATTGAACGATATCAAGGGTTAGAGCGGAGGTTAAGACTGTATGACGCCTTCCGCGAGGGTTGTGTCGCTCTCTATAAGAGGGTGCCAAAATTCATCTTGTTCAGCAACATTTTCCGAGTTCGGCCGAACATTCACCTCGAGCATCTCGCCGTTCGACTGGAAAACAACGCGCTCGACGACGACTACTACGACTATGGAAACAGCTGTCTACTAAAACTTCTAGGCTTTACCGCCCGACAACTATCAGATCTTGGCAGGGTTGCATCGCCGGACGCGACCGACCAGGCGGGGTTGGAGAAGGTTCGCGACCAGTTGGACAACCGGACCTACCAGCTCAACGCAGCCAGTGTGAGACTGTCCCGGGAAATCAAGGAAATCTGGAACCCTGACGAAGGCAAGGGAGAAGCCAGCAAGTTGCGCCTCGTAGCAGACGGCCAATACCTTAAAGTTGTCGTCGAAGATAATGTCGGGGTCGAGGTAGAACTCGACCAGAGATCGGAAGGCTTCCAGTGGCTCGTTTCGTTCTTCGTCGTATTTTTCTCCGAAGCGGAAGGGGAGCACGCCAATTCGATTCTTCTGCTGGATGAGCCGGGCGTAAGTCTACATGCTATCAAGCAACGTGACTTTCGTAACACAATTAGCAGACTCGCCGCAAAAAACCCGACGATCTACACCACGCACTCCCCCTTCCTGGTTGGACCGGACGAGCTTGATATCGTTCGTGTCGTCGAGATGACCGACAGAGAGGTCGGCACAAAGGTTCACACGTCCATAACATCGAGGGATCCAGCGGCGCTGCTTCCGCTCCAGGAAGCACTGGGATACGACTTGGCGCAGAGCCTCTTCGCGAGCCAACGAAATCTGATATGCGAGGGGCTGACCGACTACTGGTATGTCGACGCCACGTCTCAGATGTTCACAAACGATGGACTCGCTGCGCTTAATGATAAGATCGCTATCGTGCCCAGTAACACAGCCAGCAAGGTTGTGTATTTTGCGACAATCTTGACGGCACACAATCTCAAGGTAGCCGCGCTTCTCGACTCGGACAACGCTGGCGACCAGGCCGCGAAACAAGAATTGCTGGTGCATCGGCTGGGAGCCAAGCGGATCATCCGAACCGCTGACTATACGGCTCCTGCGGTGCCAAAGGCGGAAATAGAAGATCTTCTGCGTGAAACATTAATACCGCTTGCTGCATCGGAGTTCGGGATCAATGTTTCTGCTGAAGCAACTGCTGCGCCAGCTACTCCGATTGTCGACCTACTTACAAAAAAAGGTGGGGTCGCTTTCTCGAAATACAAGTTGGCCAAAGCCTATATTCGTTGGACTCGTGACCACACGACGGCCGATCTTTCAGAGTCAGAAAGAGCGGCTTGGCCGAGATTGTTCACAGCGATCAATTCCGCGCTGAAGTAGCGACTGGTTTTGTGCCACGGGCAGCGAGAGGCCGCGTAACTGTTGACGATGGTCGGCAGGTTGGGAAGAGATAGCTGCTACGTTCCTTCGAATGAAGAGAGCCGCGCGACAAGCGGGAGCTATTAAATTTCGGATAATGGCAAAATCTAAGCGAGTTTAAGCCTGCGTCGAAGCACGTCGCACCTCCACATGAAACTATGGTTGTTTTCAAAAATTGACAATCTTTAGTTGTAATGCTATACCATAACACGCCGGCGCTTCTGCCGGTACGAGGGGCCGTTTGGCCCCTCTTCTTGTTTTGGAGAGCTGCAATCATGAACGTATCAACCGCTACACCCACGGCCACCGCCTTACCCGCCAACCCTGCCGTCACCCTGCCCTGCCCTGTCATCATCCTTGGCCGTGACGACAACGGTAGGCCCCACGCATCATTCTTCCCTGCCACCGATACCCGCGCAGCTGAGAAAGCCGCCGAACTGATGGGCATGGTGGCGCTCAAAGTGGAAGGCGACGAACTAAGGGCGTTTCTCGGTCGGTTGCCGCAGGGCAAGCTGTTCGACAGCGGCAAAGCCTTCGTGCCGTTTGTGAAGCAGGAGCTCTATCAGGCTATCGCCGCCCACCTATCCGATGAGGAGCGCGAACGGCTGGAGCAACCGCGTGTGGTGCCGGACAAACCCGCCCCGGAAACCGGCTACCCTGTTCCGCCCAAGAACATGCCCGAAAGCTGGGACCAGCTGACCGTAGGTAGCCTCGTGTTGGCGACCGAAGGTCCGCTGGAGGGGTGGTACGAAGCCACCGTCATCAAGATCGAGGGCGACACAGGGCTTCGCCTCAAGTGGCGCGACTATCTCGACATGCTGCCTTTCACACGCCGCATCGATCAGGTGGCCCTCATTCACCCTGCCTATGTCGAGAAGTGATCGCCATGGGCTGCGCTTTGAAACAGAACATCAGCGAGGATGCGGCCGCCCGAGCCGCAGCCATCCGCGATAAAAACGACGCCTTTCGAAAAAGCTTCTCCGGCGGACGAGTGCTGCTGACACCGGGCGTCACGAACCTCAGCGACGAACAACGGCGAGCGGTCATAATGGCGGTACAGGCATTCGATAATTTCTCGCCAGACAACGACCCTTACGGCGAGCATGATTTTGGCGCGGTCACGCTCGAAGACGCCGTGTTCTTTTGGAAGATCGACTACTACGATCTCGACCTGCAATTCGGATCATCCGATCCGGCAGATGACGATGTAACCTGCCGGGTGCTCACCGTCATGCGGGGAGATGAGTATTGAGCCGTGGCGGCTGTATCCGTGGGTGCTCACCCAGCCTTCGGCTTTCGCCCTGCTTTCAATGGCTTGGGCGAAGCCAACTTGTCGTCAACGACCACAAAGAGCTCCGATACGTGGACATCAAGGGTGAGCGATATCGCTTCAAGCGTGGAAACAGTCACGTTTTCCATACCGCGTTCGACTCGCCCAACATACGACCTGTCAATACCAGCCTCTAAAGCCAGCCGTTCTTGCGAGAGGCCTTTGTCGACGCGCAGGCGTCGTAAGTTCCAACCGATTGTTTTGCGAACATCCATAAGCGCAGAAAGCCATATTCACGGCTTGACAATCGACGGACCAACAGTCCCATATTAAATCTTAAACGAGCATTGACTCGATCACTTCACTTAAGGGGGTATTCATGAAAATCGCAGTTGGAATTATGGGGCTCTTCCTCGGCTTATTAGTGCTGCTGCAATCATGCGCAGTCACGGCGGGAAGCGGGCTGCTGAACGATCAAGCCACAGGCAGCGCCGGCGCGGTCGGCATGCTCACCGGCGTACTGCTAGTGATCGGTGGCGCGTTCTCCTTCGGCCTGCCGCTGGTGGGTGCCATCATCTTCTTCGTGTCGGCGCTGATGGCCTTCATCGCGTCGTCGCAGGGCAGCTTCGGCGACATGTCGGTTTGGGGCGTCATCGCTCTCCTGCTCGCTGTCATGGGCTTCTTCACGTGGCGCTCGGCCAAGCGGAAGAAAAACCTGCCTGTGGCGTGAAGGCGCAACGTGCGCACTCGGACAACAATCAGGACACACGGGGATATTCATGAGCGCCTACCTTGACGCCATGCGGCGCTACGCCACCTTTTCGGGCCGATCCACACGAGAGGAATTTTGGTACTACCACCTCGTGTTGCTGGGTCTAGCCATCGGCGGATTGATCATCGACGTGGCTATTGCCGGGCCACGCGAGCCGCAGCCCCTCGTTTCTGCATTGATCGTCATGGGCCACTATGTTCCATCGCTTGCTGTGATCGTCAGGCGTCTGCATGACCTTGAGAAAAGCGGCTGGCTTGTGCTGACCTGCCTAATACCGCTTGTCGGGATCGTTGCGTTCATTGTGATCGGCAGCATCCCGTCAGAGCATGGCGCAACTGACTTTCCCGAGAGCCGCGATCAGCGCCCTGCGCCGCATCTGCCCCCTTCGGGCTCAGACCAACAGATTAATCGCATCGAAAAACTCGCGGCACTGCGCTCTTCAGGTGCGATCACCGACGAGGAATTTGAAACGATGAAAGCAGGGGTCATCGGCAGCGACCAGTTTTCTGGAGAACGCCGAACCGCCGCCAACCCCATGGAAAAACCATCATGACCAAGAATGCTGGACTACTTCTTACCGTACTTAGCCTGAGCGCTGCTGTCGCAGGTTCAATCTCTACGCCTGCCGTGGCCGGAGAACACTCCTACCACAAGGGTAATAGCTGGCAGGTCATACTGAAGACGCCAGACCCTTTTGGCGATGAAGCATTTTGCGGTTTTCGCAGCACGGCGTGGTCGGGCAAGTCGGTTGTGATCGAGTACACGCTGATCGGCATAGACAAAATCGTCCCACGGCTGCGCGTCACCAAACAGAATTGGAACCTTCCCGCTGGCCAGACGACCAACGTCAGCATCGGAACGGAATGGGCGGGTAACATTCAGTTCGTTTCGAATGTGGTCAACGGCGATGAGCTCTATGGCGAAATCCCTGAGACCGTTGCGGAGGACGGGGGTGGCTTCAAGGTTACGACCATTCTGGGCACAGCTATCTCGACAAACAAGCCGGTCCCGCTCGCAATCACCTTTCAAGGGAATGAACCGCCGTGGTTTGTGCCGGTGATGACCTATACGGAAGCAATAGCGCTCGGAACTGGCTTCGACACCTGCATATCCACGTTAACCGGGCTTGGTCCATCGCTGGTTAAAGCCCCTCAGGCTTCGTCCACGTCGCCATTTGCCCAGCCATCAAGCGAAGGTGGCGGAACAGCCGCGCAAGCGCCTGCAAACCGCAGTGTAATGCTTCAAAACCCGCCACCGAAGTCAGCCGCAGCCACCGCCGCCTCAACATCACCGTGGACCTTCGAACAACGCGAGGAGGATTGGGGCGATACGTGCTTTGTGGAAGCGAAGCAGGGCGACGTGACGGTGGGCTTTATGGGCGCGCCGGGCAAGGATTTCGTTGCATTTGTCGAGAATGGAAACTTTGACGGTATCGTTCGCGCGTCTTGGCAGGTCGACGATAAGACGGTTCAAATGTCCAACGGCCATCCAGAAGACTATTTCGGCTGGCACGGCTTCTACGAACTCTCACAGCAAATCCTCGATGAAGGCAAGAAAGGCAAAAAACTAGAAATCGCCGACCTTGATGGCAAAACGATTACCGTCAGCCTCGCCAATGCCGCAGCGCCTTTCTCGCAGTTTCAGGCATGTTTCAACAAAGCTGCCCCGAAGACGGAAAAGGCGAGCAACTATCCTGCAGCGAAGCAAACGCCTCCAAATCGGAAGGACTGCTTTCTAGAAGTCGACGGGACCAAAGCAATAGATGGTGCCTGCTACTGGGGGCCGTATAGCAGCGAGACTGGCAGCTTCGTGATGGAGGCAAATGGTTACTTTGCCATCATCGAAATTGACAACAACGCTGCCGACGGCTGGTGGAACGAAACGCCGGGATCAACGCACGCCCACACGCGACTGGGCGAGATGAAGCGCGACGGAAACTGCTGGAGGAACAAAAGCGTTCGCGTCTGTGCCGGTCCGACCTGAGCTACTGTGAACTATGAACAACGCAGCATTGACAATCAAGAGTTGATTCATTTTAAAGTTTCAGATCATAAATTTTATTAGTGGCTCAGCAGATAATGGTTATTTCGCAAAGCATCTCCCCCACACACTATACTGACGCCCTATACGGGTTGATAACCGGCAACGGATGCACTGGAGAAGAAGCCACAACGCTTCTCACGGATGAAAAAGGAAAGTTTATCGTCGATGAAGGTCCACTTCACGATTATAAAGATGAATATCCTTTTAGTTCTTCAGATCAGTATTTTGGCGGCATTCTAAGACTTATATGCGCTTTTCACAACTCTTATGGGGGCGTCATAATTTTCGGCGTTCATGATAAGACTAGGCTTGCCGGAAAAAATAAAGTAGTTATCGATAGCGAAAAAATAAACAGGAAACTTAGAGAAATACTTTGTAGGCCATTAGAAATATCAACTGTCAGGGTGGAGACAGCATCAGGTCCTGCAGACTTAATTATCATTCCGCCACGAAATACAATGGTCCCACCAATGTATACGATGAAGGACGTGGGCGATTACAAAGCGGGCGAAATATACCTGCGACGCGGAGCAGAGGTACTGACCGCTAAGGGTGGCGATTTGGCCTTCCTGTATGGGCATCGCGCCAGCGCTTTTGGTGAACAAGAAAATGAAGACTTATCTGTTCCTTCGAGCCTTCCACCATCGCCGGCGACGATTGAAGAATTTGTTGGACGCTTTGCCGCCGTAGAAAGAATCATGACTTGGATCACATCCTCCAGAGATCCCCGACTTTTCCTTTGGGGGCAAGGTGGTTCAGGGAAGAGCACGATCGCATACGAATGCGCGACGTTGCTTGCTGATACGGGGGGAACGCTGACGAACAAGAACGGCAATAAACTGGACCGCGTTCTCTACATCTCTGGCAAGGCAACCTATCTTGACCCCACGACAGGCAAAATTAAGAACACTGCCTCTCGAGATTTTGATAGTGCGGAAGATATTTATAGAACAATATTATCGCTCTCTAACTGGACGGAACCAGAGAATCTGGAAACGTACACTAAAGATGATCTGCTCGATTCACTCGAAGAGTTGTTCAATCTTGAAGCTCAATTGATAGTTATCGATGACGTGGATACCTTAACCACGTCTAAAAAAGATGCTGGCATGGAAGAGCTCTTCTTAACGCTGACACGCGCTCGTTCAGGAACCAAAGTGCTCTACACACAGCGCGGTTTTCCTTCATTTGCGCCGAATGCGTCGGTCGAGGTCCCCAGCTTGACGAACGATGAGTTTCGGCAATTCTTGGTATTATGTTGCAGCAAATTTAAAGTACCTCTGCCGGGATTAGAGGACACCGAAAGTATCAAATTTCAGTCAGAAAGGCGTCCACTTGCTATAGAAACCATGGTAGGCATGCGCCGTTTGGCTGGGTCTTATACTGATGCTTTGCGTCGCTGGAAAACAAACTCTTCCGAAGCCCGTCAATATCTATTCAGCAGAGAGTATCAACAACTCAGTCCCGACGATCGTGGAAGGCATCTTTTAGCTACATTGGCTGCCTTTAATTCGCCTCAGTCCGCTGAGACCTTACGGAGTATCCTGCAATTCTCCCCGGAACAACTCGAGGACGCGATCGCAGAAACGCGTGATATGTTTCTGACTGTCACTTCGAGCCACGGGATTAGTGGTGACCTATTCTCAATTGGGTCTGCTACCCGATTGTTTATTGAAGAGAATTCGAAGCAATTAGATCGCTATTCGTCAATAGAAGCTCGCGTCCAGCACTTTAAGGACGCGTCTAAAAACACTCCTGCTTCCTTCCTTCCAATAATCGATCGCGCCGGCCGCAACTTACGGACCGGGAACGTTAAGGACGCTGTTTCCTTATTAACACGGAGTGATCTACCGTCCGCTTTCAAAGAGCACCCGGAAGTACAGGCTTTGTTAGGACAGTGTTATGCAACGCTCACGCCGCCGAGTGTTGCTGAAGCGAGAAAGTGCTTCGAGTCAGCATTTTCCCTCGGCCATCGCAAGTATGAGATGTATTTGGCTTGGCTAGAATTGGAGAAAAAGAATCGGACGGAGCTTAAAAACGGCATCGAAGTCTGCACTAAAGTGGTGGAATCCACTGGTTTTGACGCAAAAACAAAAGCTTCATTTCTTCGTCGCCTAGCAAAATATCAATCGATTCTCGCCAATGAGTCAGAACTAGCTTCACCGCGCGAAAGTGCGCGGCTCCGCCAGGAAAGCGTGATCAACAATCTAAAAGCATACATATTCGCCCGCCTAACGAAGGATGTTCATGTCGACGACTATAAAGGCCGCGTCGACCTTTCGATAACTATCGCATTAAGACGAAATCTGCGTACAGACGATATTGACGGCTTCTTCGATCTTTGCGAATCGCTTTTGTCGGTCGATAAATTAATCGATGAGTTTGTGCCTCTATTAATTGAACGTATGAAGGAGGTATTGACCAGAGACTCCGTCAACAAGAAAACACTTGTCGCACGCCTATCCAGACTTAACGGTAAGATTGCGCAGGTTACGGGAACTGTTTTCTCGAAGGAATCTCACCGTATGCTCTCGGATGAAATCAGGTCTCTTCAAACCAGTGTAAAGCAATCTCTTAAATCTTGAATGTTTGCTTACGCGTGTTTGAGAAATGGCACCGTCAAGAAAGGTGTAGCAGCCCCATTTACCTGATACCGTCCTCACCGCGGTTACTTGGTGCTCCATATAGTAGGATGGTGAGTAGGGTATTCTCGCAAACTGACAAGATTAGGAATTTATCGCAATAACCCATCGTGCCAATCCACGTCCAAAAATGTTCTATAAACTAAACACGCACGCCAGCGCACAGTAGTCAGAAGCATCACCCTAAGTCACTTCTAGGTATGCCCTCATGTGACGAGCTGGCGGTTGCAGCCATCCATGTAACATCTGGGTTGACATGGACTATTTGTGACAAGGTACCGTCAAGCCTAAAGCTCGAGGTGACACATGGCACGAATTGGCTACGCACGCGTTAGCACGCTTGATCAGGATTTAGAAATTCAACAACAGCGGCTTACAGCGGAAGGCTGCCAAATCGTTCGATGTGAAAAGGTGTCCGGCGCAAGCCGACATGGCCGAACCGAGTTGGCAACGATCATCGAATTTCTGCGTGAAGGCGACGAGTTGATCATAACGAGACTCGACCGCCTCGGCCGCGACACCCGAGATGTCCTAAATATTGTCCACGAATGCGAGCAGCGCGGTGCCTATGTTACTGTCCTTGAACCGCACGTCTCGACGAAGGGCGAAATGGGCAAAGTCATTATAACTATTCTAGGTATGGTGGCTCAGATGGAACGAAGATTCATCAAAGAGCGGCAGCGCGAAGGAATATCCCGGGCGAAATTAGAAGGCGTCTACAAAGGCGGAAAAGCGAGATTAGACCATAATCGAATCAAAGGTCTTTATGAGCAAGGAATAAGCCCAACCGCTATAGCAAAAGAAGTGGGCTGCTCTAGGATGCAGGTATATCGCGTTGTTCGATCTGCTTGGGAGACGAATTGACCTGACGCTGAGTGTGCGATCATCACCGCACAACTATTGCGCGGCTTTTGGCCTATTCGCGATTTACGACTCAAAAAACTTGTGCAGTATGAGTGGATCAATGTCTTTATTCTGGAGCCTTTCTTGTCGTCATTGCATTTTGAAGTCAGTTCCGGCCTTAAGCGTGTTATCGGGCGAGATCTGATCACTGATGATGAAGTAGCCGTTTTCGAACTTGTCAAAAACTCGTTCGATGCGGGAGCGACAAGGGTACACCTCCACTTCGAGACTAACAAAATCTATATCGTTGATGATGGGCGGGGTATGTCGCGCGGAGACATTGAGCAAAAATGGCTGTTTGTTGCTTATTCCGCGAAACGTGACCCCAGTGACGCCACCTACAGAGAGAGAATTGCCGAGCGTCGACACTTTGCAGGGAGCAAAGGCATAGGTCGATTTTCATCAGATAGGCTCGGCAGCATTCTGGAAATGCAGAGTAGACCAGACACTGCAGCATCTGAAGTTCATCATCTTCACGTAGATTGGGACAAATTTGAAGCGGACGACAAAGATTACTTCGGCAACGTCGCAGTCGAGTATCACACGACACCAGACTTCGAACTTCCCACGGAAATAAATAAACCTAATCATGGAACCGTTTTATTAATCCGGAACCCCAGGATACGATGGGATCGTGCTCGGCTCCTTCATTTGAAATCATCACTTGCCAAACTTATCAACCCATTTGGGGATGCCGCCGACGGCTTTTCTATCGAGTTATCGGCACCTAATGAGCAGAAACGTGACGCCGAGGTGGTGGCCGAAGCTAAAATTAAGCAGCAAGAAGAGCCCAATGCCGAGATTGTGAATGGCATTGTTGGAAATTTCATCTTCTCCACGCTGAAAGACAAGACCACATTCATTGAAGTAAATTTTTCGGATGACCAATCGCAGATTATTACTTCTCTAGTGGACCGGGGCGAATTGGTCTACCGAACCAGCGAACCTAATCCCTATGATGAACTGCGGGGTTCCGGTTACCGCTGCCAACTCTTTTACTTAAACCTGTCGGCCAAAAACACGTTTGCCCGTCGAATGGGCGTTCCATCTTTACGTTTTGGTTCTGTGTTCATTTTCCGAAACGGCTTTCGAGTATTTCCCATCGGTGAAGATGGCGACGACTGGTTTGGTATCGATGCACGCAAACAGCAGGGATACGCGCGTTTCCTCGGCACGCGTGACGTCATCGGGCGAATCGATGTTGAAGGTGACGAGGAAAAGTTCAAAGAGGCATCAAGCCGCAATCAGGGCCTCGTGGAGACGGCAGCCGCAAGGCAACTGCGCGAGTGTTTCTGGGAGCACGGACTTAAGCGGTTAGAGCGATATATAGTCCCGGTTTCATGGGCGGATAAGGGCGAAAAATCTGCAGACGACCTTTCCCGCCTTCTAACCGATGCAGGTAGAGCGCGGGTCGCTACAGCAGTGGCACGCTTGGTCGACAACCCGGATATAGAACTGCTCGCCTACAGCCGACGACTAATAACGACTATCAACGAGAGATCGAAGCAGTTCGAAAGCTCGATAGCAGCATTACAGGCCATAGCACGAAAGACGCGTGATCCCGAACTTGCCGGGAATCTGGCGTTAGCAGAGCAGCGCTTTGAAGAACTTAAAGCGGCTGAGGCGGAAGCTCTGCGTATTGCCGAGGACGAGCGCAGAGAGAAAGAGCAAGCACAAGCACAAGCGCGCGCGGCAGCTCTACGCGCTGATGAACTGGAAGAAAGCTACGAAGAGGAAAGAAAACGCAATCTTTTTCTGGCGTCGCTCTCGAGCCAAATCCCGCTAACAATCATCAATATGCACCACCAAATTACTATATATGCTGCAGATCTTAAGCAACAGGTGGAAAACTGCATTGCTGCATCCCGTACATCAATTTTTACTCCGGACGATCTTATCTCAAGGCTTGAGCAAATAGCGTTTTTGAATCAGAAGGTGCTTTCGATCTCGCGTCTCGCCACTAAAGCAAATTTTCGGCTCGAATCTGACATGATCGAGGCAGACCTTGCTGAATACATCGAGCAGTACATCCACGAAGGCGCAGCGCCGTTCCTGCGAGGCGTGATTGAGCTCGGCGTAACTCGATCTGGCGAACACAGCGGCCAGCGCTTTGTTCCGATGGAGGTTTCAATTGTCATTGATAATCTCATCTCAAACGCGCGCAAGGTAAAAGCAAGTCGAATCGATTTCGTTATCAATCGACCAGATAAAAATACGCTAACCATCGAGGTCACTGACGATGGACCAGGACTGCCGAAATCAATCGATGAACCTGAGCGTATATTCGAACTAGGCTTCTCTCGTACATCTGGATCTGGCTTGGGACTATATCACGTCAGGCAGGTATTGGGCGAAATGGGTGGAAGCATTTCAATTATTCCATCGGACAACGGGATGAAATTTTTAATCAGGATTTCGAAATGAAACTTGAGTTCTGCGCGCTCTGGATTGATGACCAGCCAAAACATGTAAAAAGCTTCGCGGAGGGAATTCAGCGGCGCCTATCAGAGTTAGGGTTCGAGCTTGAAGTCTCTGAGGCAACCGCGCTCGACAAAGTCGAACAGGTCCTGGGAGGCCACGTGCATAATGACGGGATTGACCTCGTGCTCGTGGATTATGACCTCGGTGTCAAAGGTGCCGGAGGTGAGCAGGCACTGGCTTCAGTGAGAAAACGCTTCCCGCATAAGGACATAATTTTTTACTCCGCCGATGACCGCGAAAAGCTGCGAGAAATAGCTTACAAAAGTAAAATAGATGGAGTTTATTTTTCAACACGCCTATCATTAGTTGACGATACGATCAGTATTATCGAAAAAACTTTGAGTAAAGTTCTTGATATCGATCACATGCGCGGCATAGTGATGGCAGCAACAAGCGATATAGACGATCTTGTTGAAAGAAGCCTCATTGCGGTTCACAAGAGGCTTGGAGAGCAGGATCAGGAAGCATTCAGGCGCGAAACGGTTGCAGCTATCGAAAAAAAACTCTCAAAGTGGGGTGAAGACTTAGCAAAGGCGGATGGCAAGTCAAAGCTCGACGCAATCCTCAAGCTAAAGCATCTCTTTACAGCAGCTGACCGTCTCGACTATCTATTACGTCAGCTAGACGATTGGAAAAATAATAACAGCACACCACTTGAAACTGCCAGCATATATCGCAGTGATATTGTCCCTAGGCGAAATAAGTTGGCGCATGCCCGACTGATTATCCAAGACAAGCGACGGGTTTTGCTAGGCGACGAGGGACCTATATCGGATGAAGATATGCGCGAGTTACGCTGCGAACTAATTCGCCATCGCGGCAACTTCACAGAGATCGCGGTGCTCGTCGATGCGCAACTTGACTGAACTGTCCGCGCCAGTTGCTTCATTGAAAGCTTTTAACAAAGCCATTCCGAACACTTGAGCCATCAGTGGAGGCACCGCGTTGGCGACTTGAGTGAACCTCGGAACCTCTGTCCGGCGGCGGAGGCCACCTGATGTGTACTTACCCTTGAATGAAAACCAGTCGGGGAAACTTTGTAAGCGAGCATTTTCGCGTACAGTCAGCGTACGCGGCTCAGAATAGTGGATAAGGTCATCCGGCATACTTGTGATGGTTGGTGCAGGCAGATGTGGGTCTAATACGCGGAGCGCTTGCTTTCGCATGCCGAACTCATCGCGAAGCAGCGTTCGAAGAGAAACATTGAGACGACCATCGCGATGGCAGCGCTCGATGATTTTCTTAAAACGTAGTTTAACATCATCATTATGTCGGGCCAGACGAAGGTCGGTGACTCTTCCTTCTTCGCCACTGTGCATTAGATTTTGGTAATGTGTCAGTGGCTTGATGTATCGAATTTGTTTGAATCCCGACGAATCTGCGGAAGCTTCGCTTCCTCCTCTCGCAATCTCAAGATCAGATATAGCAGTTTTCGCATCGACCGGAGTTACGAGACCCATAGCTCGGATCAAGCGGCGGCGTTCCCTATCAAAAGCCATTATTATATCGCTCGCAGGGATATTTAAATCCCTTTCGCACCCCACCAAAATAAAGCGTTGACGTGTCTGGGGCACGCCATAGTCGCTTGCACGCACCATGGTCCAAGCAACATCGTATCGGACTTTCAAGGCGTTGATAAGTTCATCTGAGTAGTTCACCACTGCTACGCCGCCTTCATCCCGGAAGCCTTGAGTGATACCGCGGACGTTCTCCATAAGTACGAATTTCGGGCGAACTAAATCCACGAGCTTGAGATATTCCCGCATCAAAATATTTCGTGGGTCGTTAAATTTGCGACGTCCTGCACTTGAGAAGCCTTGACAAGGGGGCCCGCCTGTCA
The DNA here is from genome assembly GCF_027956525.1 of Agrobacterium sp. ST15.13.013. NCBI lineage: Bacteria > Pseudomonadati > Pseudomonadota > Alphaproteobacteria > Hyphomicrobiales > Rhizobiaceae > Agrobacterium > Agrobacterium sp. ST15.13.013. Next base: position 299,543 of record NZ_JAQKGP010000004.1, on the reverse strand, counting down.
CAAGCGCGATCTTCCCTCGAAGCGAGCGCAAGGATGCTGCGTGTTCACAGAGAAGGTCATCAATTGAGTGGTTGGTTTCAGATAGCCAACTCGGCCAGTCTATCTGATCCTTGAAGCGGCCCGATAAGAGATTGCTTTGATAAGTCGCAAACGCTGACTCATTCTGCTCAATGGCAAAGGAGTTGTTCCACCCACTGTTGAGCAAGCCAAGGCTAAGACCACCGCAACCGGCAAACGCGTCAATGAAAGTCGGTTTTATGGTCACTCAGGCACCCAATTTATTTGTACTCGGCCCCTATTCAGACGGGAATACATTAAATTTTTGTTAGGCTAAGTCGGTCTGAACGTACTATCCACGCGTTGCCACTGATTCGAATCTGATGCAGCGGACTGCAAATGAGCCCTCTCAGGATATCCGTGTCAACGGTGTGTATTCAAGTCCGGAACAATCATTGAGGTGCCTCGATCAAACGGATCACTTTCCCTTTTTTTGATCACTACGGCACCCTCTCTCGATCCAGCGTATCTGCCCACCATTGCATCATCTTCACTCGCTCATCCCAATATGTGGCCCGATTGTAGATACGTCTAACCGCGCGCGTATCGAGATGTGCCAGCTGCGCTTCAATAGCATCGATGCTAAATTCTCCAGACTCGTTCAATATGCTACTGGCGGAAGAACGAAAGCCGTGGGCGGTATGCTGGACCTCAGTCACCCCCATGCGCCGCAGAGCTGAATTCATTGAGTTCTCAGACAGAATTTTCTTACCAGACATCATTGAAGGAAAGACATAGGGCTTATTGCCAAACATTTCCTTCATCTCCGTGAGAACTTCCACTGCTTGTGTCGAAAGCGGCACATGATGCTCTCTGCGCATTTTGGTTTTCTCTGCTGGAATGGTCCATACGGCATTATCAAAATCCAACTCGCTCCACATCATAGAGCGCGTCTCACCGGGGCGAGCAAAGCACAAGGCTTGGATTTTCAATGCGGCAACCAACGAGGGCCAGCCTTCGTAGCCGTAAATGGCCCGCATCAGGCCACCCATCTCAGCCTTTGTCGTTAATGCGGCATGGTTGACCGGCACATGGCGTTGGAGAGCCCCGCGTAGTGCTGACGTCGGGTCATTCTCAGCCCTTGCTGTCGCAATGGCATAGCGAAACACGCGACCGATAGCAGCGCGAGTAGCCAGTGCGCTCTCCACACGGCCGCTCTTTTCAATGCTGGTCAGCACTGAAAGAACGTCACGCGCCGTAATCTGAGTAACCGGGTAAGACCCCAGCTTTTCGGCAAGGTCCTTCAACATCCATTTGTTTTTGGCGATTGTGGGCTCTGCGCGCTTGTCGCGTTTCAGCTTTTCAATGAACTCATCCGCAATGACGCCGAAAGTGTTTCCGGCAGCGGCCTTTGCAGCAAGCTGATCACGCTTCTTGGCCAGCGACGGGTCCAAACCCTCAGCGAGTTTTTTCTTGGCCTCGTCACGCAGTCGTCGAGCATCCGCCAGCCCAACCGTCGGATATACCCCAATCGTCAGTGTTTTTCGCTTGCCGAAAAAATCATAGTCGAACCGCCAGGACTTGCCACCGGCAACCGATATGTAGAGGTAAAGCCCCTTTTCATCAGATAGCTTGCGCGGCTTGCTGTCGGCTTTGGCGTTCTTAACCTGAATGTCTGTCAGTGCCATTTTACGGTATCAGCTTTCCATCACGATGACGAATACCGTGATTTTTACCGACAAAATTGCTGGATGTCACTGCATACCGTTGCACGACCTTACGCGCGCGCGAAGCAAAAACGCTGCAAAATCAGCGCTTCTTGGACGTTATTGATCTTGTTGGAAGGGTCGCTGGAGCGGGTGAAGGGAATCGAACCCTCGTATTCAGCTTGGGAAGCTGCTGCTCTACCATTGAGCTACACCCGCGCCGCGCATAAGACATCGGATAGTTCGCAGCGGGTGTCAAGCACCCGCCGGGTTCGTTATTCAGCGCGGAAATGCTTGGAGAGCTTCAGTCCTTGGGCCTGATAGTTGGAGCCGAGGCCGGTTCCGTAGAGGCCTTCCGGTTTTTCCAGCATATGCTCGTAAACAAGCCGACCGACGATCTGCCCGTGTTCGAGGATGAAGGGCACTTCGTGGCTGCGCACTTCGAGCACGGCGCGGCTGCCGGTGCCGCCCGCCTGCGCATGGCCGAAGCCCGGATCGAAGAAGCCGGCGTAGTGCACACGGAATTCGCCTACCAGCGGGTCGAAGGGCGTCATTTCAGCCGCATAGAGCGGCGGAACGTGGACAGCTTCGCGCGAGACGAGGATATAGAATTCATCCGGGTCGAGGATCAGTTCGGCGCGGCCGCGCGCGTAGAGCGGCTCCCAGAAATCGAGAACGTCATGCTGGGCCTTCTTGTCGACATCCACCACCGCCGTGTGATGTTTGCCGCGATAACCGATCAGTCCGTTTTCGCCGAAACCCTTGAGGTCGATCGAAAGCGCGATGCCGCCGCCGGTCACGTTGGGCGTGTCGCTGGCGACCAGCATTTCCGTCTCGTGCAGCTTCAGCAGTTCACTTTCGTTGAGCAGCGAATGGCCGATGCGGAAGCGGATCTGTGACAGGCGCGAGCCGCGTCGCACGACGATCGGGAAGGTGCGCGGGCTGATTTCCAGATAGAGCGGGCCGGCATAACCCGCCGGTATCTTGTCGAATTCCTGCGCGCCGTCAGTCATGACGCGGGTGAAGATATCGAGGCGGCCGGTCGAGCTTTTCGGATTGGCCGACGCCGACATGTCCGCCGGCAGCGCGAGGCTTTCCATCAAGGGGACGATATAAACGCAGCCGGTTTCCAGCACCGCGCCCTGGGTGAGATCGATCTCGTGCAGGCTCAGACGATTGAGCTTGTCGATCACCTGGGTTCCCGGACCGGGCATGAAGCTGGCGCGCACGCGATAGGCCTTCGAGCCGAGCCTGAGATCGAGGCTGGCGGGCTGGACCTGATCAGCATCGAGATCGGCCTCGCTCTTCAGCTTGCCGCCCGCAAACAGCGCCCGGATTGCGCCATCCGCCAAAATGCCCGTGGTTCTGGTCATTGTTGTCATTCCTTTTTACGGCGACAAAACCAAAAGGAAAGCATTGACGCAAGCCGATAACGGCAGTATGGCAAACTTATCCCGTGGTGATTTGGCCGGTCGGCTTGCAGCCACGTTAAACAAGTGGCTAAAAAGACCGGGTGCTAGGAACCGGTCTGCTTTTGCGGCCGGTTTTTTTGTTTTGAAGGGGATCACATGAGCAATAAATGGCGCCCGGCAACCCAGCTGGTTCACGGCGGTACGCTACGCTCACCGTATGGTGAAACGTCGGAAGCAATCTATCTGACCCAGGGTTTCGTCTACGAAAACTCCGAGGCCGCCGAAGCGCGCTTCAAGGGCGAAACAGACGGTTTCATCTACGCCCGCTATGCGAGCCCCACCAATGACATGTTCGAAAAGCGCATGTGCCTGCTGGAAGGCGCTGAAGACGCCCGCGCGCTTGCCTCGGGCATGGCCGCCGTCACCGCCGCCATCATGTGCCAGCTACGCGCCGGCGATCACATCGTTGCCGCACGCGCCCTCTTCGGCTCCTGCCGCTGGGTGGTCGAGACGCTTGCGCCGAAATACGGCATCGAATGCACGCTGATCGACGGACGCGATCTCGGCAACTGGGAAAAGGCGATCCAGCCGAACACCAAGCTGTTCTTCCTCGAAAGCCCAACCAACCCGACGCTCGAAGTGGTTGATATTGCCGGTGTGGCGAAACTCGCCAACCAGATCGGCGCGAAAGTGGTGGTCGATAACGTCTTTGCGACGCCGCTTTTCCAGAAGCCGCTCGAACTCGGCGCGCATATCGTCGTGTATTCGGCAACCAAGCATATTGACGGTCAGGGTCGCTGCCTTGGCGGCGTGATCCTTTCCGACAAGAAATGGATCGAAGAAGAACTGCAGGATTATTTCCGCCATACCGGCCCGGCCATGTCGCCTTTCAATGCCTGGACGCTTCTGAAAGGTATCGAGACGCTGCCGCTGCGCGTCAAACAGCAGACGGCCAATGCCGGCAAAATCGCCGACTTTCTCGCGGAGAACGACAAGGTCGCCAAGGTCATCTATCCCGGCCGCGCCGATCACCCGCAGGCGGACATTATCGCCCGGCAGATGTCGGGCGGTTCGACGCTTGTGGCTTTCGAACTGAAGGGCGGCAAGGAAGCGGCCTTCAAGCTGCAGAACGCGCTTGAGATCGTGAAGATTTCAAACAATCTCGGCGACGCCAAGAGCCTCATCACCCACCCCGGCACGACGACGCACAAGAACCTCACTGACGAGGCGCGCGCCGAGCTCGGCATTTCCGGCGGCACCCTGCGCCTTTCCTGCGGCATCGAGGATACCGACGATCTGCTGGAGGATCTGGCAAAGGGTCTTGCGGCCGTTTCGGCCTGAGAATTCAATCGGCAAATCGCCATGGCCTGACCGCGTGTCGGGCCATGGTTCGCCTGTCCAGCCCGAAAGACCGCATCAGGCAACCAATATTTACCTTTACCGTTATCCCTAACGGTGGAAAAAAGCGCATCAGGAGACGCCTCCTGCCCGTCAAGTCATTCATTTTCTTGACGATCGCCAGAGCCTATAGTGTAGGATACGGCGGCAGGCATAATATCGAGGTGTGGCGCGTATGTATCGTGCTCTGACAAGGGATATCGAGGTAACGGTCGATCCGTATTATCTCGAGGAACAATCCGACCCGGATGACGATCGTTACGTCTGGGGCTACAAAGTCGTGATCGCGAACAATTCCGATATTCCGGTCACCCTCGTCAATCGCTACTGGCACATCACCGATCAGAACGGTCAGGTGGATGAGGTCTATGGACCGGGCGTCGTGGGTGAGAAGCCGCATCTGAAACCGGGCGACAGCTACGAATATTCCTCCGGCTGCCCGCTGGATACACCTTCCGGCCTCATGTTCGGCCATTATGAAATGGAAACGGAAAATGGCGAGGTGTTCAACGTCACCATACCCGCCTTTTCGCTGGATTCACCGGGTCTGATGCGGGTTCTGAACTGACCACGCGCCCGGCAAATGAAAAAGCCGCACTCTTTATAGGGCGCGGCTTTCTATTCAGGCATTTTCAAATTCGCTGACATCGTAGCGATAGGTGGTGGAGCAGAACTCGCAGGTCACGGCGATAGCGCCGTCTTCCTCGCTTGCCTTGATCTCCTCGGCGGTGAAGCCTGACAGCACACCCTTGATCTTGTCCCGCGAGCAGCTGCAACGGTCGAAAACCGCCTGCGGATCATAGATGCGCACGCCGCTCTCATGGAAAAGCCTGAAAAGCAGGCGTTCCACCGGCACCTGCGGATCGGTCAGTTCGTCGGTATCCACCGTGTTCAACAGCGTGACGGCTTCCGTCCAGGCATCGTCCTCCTGCACCTCGTGACCGCTTTCATCGCCGTCACCGCCATGCAGGTCACGCATACGCAGCCGTTCGGGCGCCTGCGGCAGGAACTGCGCGATAACGCCGCCCGCACGCCAGCCATGACGCGGCTTGCCTTCGCCATCACGGTCGAAGAACTCGGCAACGCCCAGCCGCACGCGGGTGGGAAGCTGTTCCGACTGGCGGAAATAGACGCCGGCAATGTCTTCCAGCGAGGAGCCATCGAGCGGCACAATACCCTGATAGGGCTGCATGCCCGCACCCTGATCGATCGTGAAGGCCAGAATGCCGTTGCCGAGCAATTGCTCCGGCGAGGTTGCACCTTCCGCAACCGCCGCCGCCAGCCGTTCCTCATCGAAACGGGCATAAGCGCGCATGCTTTCCGGCGCGGTGAAATCCGCGACCAGAAGATCGACCGGACCATCGCCCTTGGTCTGAAGCGTGAGCTTGCCGGAAAATTTGAGCGAGGTGCCGATCAGCGCCGTCAGAACGGTCGCTTCCGCCAGCAGGCGGGCGACCGTCGGGGGATAGTCATGCCGCTCGAGAATGGCGTTCAACAGCGGACCCACCTGCACGGCGCGACCGCGCACATCCAGACCTTCGACCTGAAAGGGCACTACCTTATCGTCGCCAGCAAAATCGAGATCTTCCAGTTCAACCGTTACATCTGCCATGTCATACTCCTTGGCGCAGCCGTGGCGCCGCTACCGTCCAAAAGTCCGGCTTTCGAAATGTGCTTTTTTCGCTTGTCGCACAGAGACCCGGGAAGAGAAACCGCTTCCGGGGAAAAACGTGCAAATCGTGATGATGGCCCGCCAGCAAAACCGACGAGCCTCTTCGAAGTCCCACAGATGGTAATCTATACGGTCAAGTTCAAGCACCCGGCGTGACGCGTGTCAGGCCGGGCGACTGCTCATCAAATGACGCCCATGCACCATGCGATGATGGACTTCTGCGCGTGGAGGCGGTTTTCCGCCTCGTCGAAGACGACGGATTGCGGACCGTCGATCACGGCATCCGTTACTTCCTCTCCGCGATGGGCCGGCAGGCAATGCATGAACAGCGCATCTTTTTCCGCCTTGGCCATCAAAGCTTCATTGACTTGATAGGGCTGGAAAATGTTGTGGCCGCGCGCCTTGTGTTCCTGGTTCATGGACACCCAGGTATCGGTGACGACACAGTCCGCACCCGCAACGGCCTTGTCGGCGTCGTGGCACAGCATGATCTCGCCGCCATTATTGCGCGCCCAGTTCAGGAACTTGTCATGCGGTTCGGAGCCCATCGGTACGGCCATCGTCATGCGGTAACCGAAACGGGCCGAGCCTTCCACAAAGGAATGCAGGACGTTGTTGCCGTCACCCGTCCAGGCAATGGTCTTGCCTTTGACCGGGCCGCGATGTTCTTCGAAGGTCATGATATCCGCCATGATCTGACAGGGGTGCGTGTCATCCGTCAGGGCGTTGATGACCGGCACCGTCGCATGTTCGGCAAGCTCCAGCAGGCGCGAATGATCCGTCGTGCGGATCATGATGGCGTCGACGTAGCGCGACAGCACCTTGGCCGTGTCACCGATCGTTTCGGCGCGACCGAGCTGCATTTCCGTACCAGAGAGGAAAAGCGTCTCGCCGCCGAGCTGGCGCATACCGACATCGAAGGAGACGCGCGTGCGGGTGGACGGCTTTTCGAAGATCATTGCCAGCATCTTGCCAGCTAGCGGCTTTTCCGCCGTTCCGGCCTTGGTGGCGGCCTTGCGTGCGCGGGCATCGTCAAGAATTGCCCGCAGATCCTGCGAGCTGACGGCCGACAGGTCGAGAAAATGTTTAGGTGAAGCCATTTCAAACTGTCCCATGCTCGCGAGCCTCGGGGAAGAGGCCCGCTATTTATTGTTTCCTCAGGCGATCTTTGCCTGTTTCACTGTCAGTGAAGCGGCGGCCGCTTCCACGCGCGCCAAGCCCTCGCGGGCCTCTTCCGCCGTGGTGACGAGCGGCGGCAAAAGACGGATGACGTTGTCGCCCGCCGGCACACCCAGCAGATGCTCGGCGCGCATGGCCTGCAACAGCTCACCCGAGGGAACCTTCGCCTTGATGCCGAGAAGCAGGCCTTCGCCGCGAATCTCCTCGATGACATCGGGATAACGATCTTTCAGCGAAGCAAGGCCCTGACGGAAAACCAGCGCGACATCACGAACCTTTTCCAGGAAGCCCTCGGAGAGGACGACATCAAGTACGGCGTTACCAACAGCCATGGCCAGCGGGTTGCCGCCATAGGTGGTGCCATGCACGCCTGCCGTCATGCCGGAAGCGGCATCCGCCGTCGCAAGGCAGGCGCCGAGCGGGAAGCCGCCGCCGATACCCTTGGCAACCGCCATAATATCCGGCGCAACACCTGTCTGCTCATAGGCAAAGAGCTTGCCCGTGCGGCCGACACCAGTCTGGACCTCGTCGAAAATCAGCAGCATGCCATGCTCATCGCAGAGCGACCGCAGCAGCTGCAGGAATTCCTTGGCTGGTGCGCGAATACCCCCCTCACCCTGAATGGGTTCGATCAGCAGCGCGGCCGTCTCGTCCGTGATAGCGGCTTTCAGCGCATCAACGTCACCGAAGGGCACCTGGTCGAAACCCTCGACCTTGGGACCGAAACCTTCGAGATATTTCTGCTGGCCGCCGGCGGCGATCGTCGCGAGCGTGCGGCCGTGGAAGGCGCCTTCGAAGGTGACGATGCGGAACTTTTCCGGATGCCCCTTGGAATAATGATAACGGCGCGCCGTCTTGATCGCGCATTCCAGCGCTTCCGCGCCGGAATTGGTGAAGAAGACCTTGTCTGCGAATGTCGCTTCCGTCAGGCGCTTTGCAAGCTTTTCCTGGCCCGGCACTTCATAAAGGTTAGAGACGTGCCAGACCTTCTCGGCCTGGGTCTTGATCGCCTCCACGAGGTGCGGGTGGGCGTGACCCAGTGAATTGACCGCAACGCCGGCCGCAAAATCCAGATATCGTTCGCCGCTTTCCGTGAACAGCCAGACGCCCTCGCCTCGCTCGAAGCGCAGGGGGGCTCTTGCAAACGTATCGAACAATGGCGCGGCGGCTTCGGCCATGGCTGTATCACTCCTTGCGCGGTTGCGCTGTCAGACAGTTGTCAATAGGCTTTCGGGGTTATCCCTCGCCTGAAAATCAAAAATGCCGCCTCGCGGCGGCAGGGGCACTATTGTCACTTCGCCTGCCGATGTCAACAAAAGTCCGCGTTTCTCGGGCTTCTCAAGCCCTAGTAGGTGGCGGCGGATGAGGCCCAAGGTGTTGCCTTTCAGACTCAACTCGCCAGCAAGTTGGGGAAAACCGGAAAATCGATTCGAGATGATTCCCACGACTCTTGCCACGGAGTCTGCGTGGCACTAGGTTAATCGCTAATTACTAGACTGCATTGCGGCGGAACTAGTCACCGAAAATCAGGCAGAAACCACGCTCGCGGCACGCCCGCGAGGCGGAGATGGATTCTGCCGACATTATACGCGACGAGCGGAGAAGCGGCATGAACTGGACAGACGAACGGGTCGAAAAACTCAAGAAATTGTGGTCCGAGGGACTTAGCGCCAGCCAGATAGCAGCGCAGCTGGGCGGTGTCAGCCGTAATGCCGTCATCGGCAAGGTCCACCGCCTCAACCTGCCGGGTCGCGTCAAGGCCGGCGGCCCGGTCACTTCGGCGCGTTCCGCGCCCAAGCGCGCCGCCGCTCCTGCCCCGCGCGCGACGAATTTCGCGGGCCGTGTCGGCACAGCGCCTGCTCGGGTTCTGACCCGTTCCAACGCAGCAACGGCTCTTCAGGAAGAGATCGGCATCGAGACCGCGGAAGTCCTCGATTACGTTCCTTCCAGAAACGTCGTCACCCCGATTTCCCGTCGCCTGACGTTGACGGAACTGACGGAGCGCACCTGCAAATGGCCGGTCGGCGATCCCTTGAAAGACGATTTCCATTTCTGCGGTTGTGAAGCGCTGGAATCTTCACCCTATTGCAAGTTCCATGCGAAACTCGCCTACCAGCCGGTCAGCGAGCGTCGTAAGGCTTGAGTGTTGCGGCACGCATTCGACACTCAAAAACTACGGGCCTTCGGGCCCGTTTTTTTATGGCAAAACTCAAGGCGGTCCCGGAATGGGCGCACGCTGTTTGAGAGGCGCTCCCAATTCCTCTTCTTCCGCCTTCTGCGGATGTAAAATCGCGACGCGCCCTTGCGGCAAATACTTTGAGTTCGTCGGCGACGTGCCGCGCCATCCCTCCTGTCTGGTTTCACCGCGCAATCCGACTCTCAGCAGACCGTCTGTCGCCTTCAAAAACAACAAGGACACGCGTTAGGGAAGGTTCGAATTCAGAAGGCCCGCCACCATCCCGGCTGCGGGCCTTCTGAATTTTCGGAATTTTTCCCGAGTGAAACCATCGGTTTCGGTTTCCTCAGGCTTCCATTGAATATCCGGCGCCGCGCACGGTGCGGATGACATCTTGCATATGCGAAAAATTGAGCGCCTTGCGCAGACGTCCGACATGCACGTCGACGGTGCGTTCGTCCACATAGATATCGTGACCCCAGACGCCATCCAGCAATTGTGAGCGGGAAAACACCCGGCCGGGAGAGGTCATCAGGAATTCCAGCAGGCGGAACTCCGTTGGGCCGAGGCGCACTTCGCGGCTCTTGCGGTGAACGCGATGGGTCTCGCGATCCAGTTCGATATCGCCGCATTTCAGCACCGAAGACAGAACCTCGGGGCGAGCCCGGCGCAGCATGGCCTTGACCCGGGCCATGAGTTCCGGTGTCGAGAACGGCTTGACGACATAATCGTCGGCGCCGGTGGCGAGGCCGCGAACCCTTTCGCTTTCCTCACCGCGCGCCGTCAGCATGATGATTGGCAGGCGTTCGGTTTCCGGCCGCATTCTGAGCCGACGGCACAGTTCGATACCGGAAACGCCGGGAAGCATCCAATCCAGGATAAGAAGGTCTGGAATACGTTCCTGCAGCCGAATTTCGGCCTCGTCTCCACGGGGTATCGTGTCGACGTCATATCCCTCAGCCTCGAGATTGTAACGAAGCAGCACGCTCAGCGCTTCCTCATCTTCCACAACTGCAATCTTGGGCACCATATACTAACTCCGCAAGCCGCTGCCTGTCTGTTACTCGGTCACCGAACCGAGCGTGTTGGAACTGTCATCCTTAGGACGCTCGCCTTCCGGCTGGCTGCCGGTGGTCATGTAATAGATCGTCTCGGCGATATTGGTGGCGTGGTCGCCGATACGCTCGATGTTCTTGGCGCAGAACAGAAGATGCGTGCAGGTAGTGATGTTGCGCGGATCTTCCATCATGTAGGTCAAAAGCTCACGGAAGAGCGACGTGTACATGGCGTCGATTTCCTCGTCGCGCTCGCGGATGGCATTGGCCTTCTCCGCCGAACGTGTCGAATAGACGTCGAGGACTTCCTTGAGCTGTACCAGCGCCAGTTCCGAGAGGTGTTCGATGCCACGGGCGAGCTTGCGCGGCACGCCGGTGCCGGCAACCGCGATGACACGCTTGGCAGTATTCTTACCGAGGTCGCCAACGCGTTCGAGGTCCGCTGCAATACGTAGCGTGCCGATGATCTCGCGAAGGTCTGCAGCCATCGGCTGGCGCCTGGCGATGGTGACAATGGCCTTGTCGCCGATCTCACGCTCGGAATGATCGAGGATCGCGTCGTCGGAAATGACCTTCTGGGCGAGTGCGGCGTCGGAGTTGACGAGCGCACGCACGGCATCGGCGCACATCTGTTCCGCCAGACCGCCCATTTCGGCGATACGGCGCGTCAGGAATTTCAGTTCGTCGTCATATGCCGACAGAATATGCGAATGGGTCGTTGTCTGTGTCATGGTCTAGTCCTCCGGCTTGGCCTGCATGCGCGTGCTCGGAAGCGGGCACGGCAGAGGCACCAGTCTTGTTCGGTTTCGATAAAGCGCCGGCCGGGATCAGCCGAAGCGGCCCATGATGTAATCCTGCGTGCGCTGGTCGTCCGGATTGGTGAACATCTTGTCGGTTTCGTTTTCCTCGACAAGGTGACCAAGGTGGAACATGGCCGTGCGCTGGGAAACACGCGCCGCCTGCTGCATGGAGTGCGTGACGATGACGATGGTGTAATTGGTGCGCAGCTCGTGGATCAGTTCCTCGACCTTTGCGGTCGCGATAGGGTCGAGCGCCGAGCAGGGTTCGTCCATCAGGATCACTTCCGGGCTGACGGCAACCGCGCGGGCGATGCACAGGCGCTGTTGCTGACCGCCGGAAAGACCCGTGCCGGATTCCTGCAGGCGATCCTTCACTTCGTTCCAGAGGCCGGCCTTCTGCAGGCTCTGCTCGACGATCTGGTCCATATCCGCCTTGTTGCGGGCGAGACCATGGATGCGCGGACCGTAGGAAATGTTTTCGTAGATCGACTTCGGGAAAGGGTTCGGCTTCTGGAACACCATGCCGACGCGGGCGCGCAATTCCACGACATCGATTGCCTGATCGTAGATATCGTCGGTGTCGAGCGTGATTTTTCCGGTCACCCGGCAACCGTCGATCGTATCGTTCATGCGGTTCAGGGTGCGCAGGAAGGTGGATTTACCGCAGCCAGACGGGCCGATCAGCGCCGTCACCGTATTTTCGCGAACATTCAGGTTCACGTCGTAGAGCGCACGCTTTTCGCCGTAATAAACCGAAACGTCCTTGCCGATCATCTTGTATGAGACTTCATTCATTTTCTTGTCCAGCGCCTTTTCAACTGCTGCTTCCGACAACATGTTCATTGCTCAATCTCCCTCTACCAGCGCCGTTCGAAGCGGCGACGCAACAGGATTGCGCCAACATTCATGACAATGAGGAACAAAAGCAGGATGATGATAGCGCCGGATGTCCTTTCGACAAAGGCACGCTCGGCTTCGTTCGCCCACATGTAAATCTGCACCGGCAGGGCCGTGGACGGATCCATCGGCGTTGTCGGGTAATTCGCGACGAATGCCACCATGCCGATCAGGAGCAGCGGCGCCGTTTCCCCCAGCGCGTGGGCGAGACCGATGATGGTGCCGGTGAGGATGCCGGGCATGGCGAGCGGCAGCACATGGTGGAAGATCGTCTGCATCTTGGACGCGCCGAGGCCGAGGGCGGCGGCGCGGATAGACGGCGGCACGGCCTTCAGGGCAGCGCGCGTCGCGATGATGATCGTCGGCAGGGTCATCAGCGTCAGGACGAGGCCGCCGACCAGCGAGGCCGAGCGCGGAAAGCCCATGAAGTTGATGAAGACCGAGAGGCCGAGCAGACCGTAAACAATCGAAGGAACGGCCGCGAGATTGTTGATATTCACCTCGATAAGATCCGTCAGACGGTTCTTCGGGGCGAATTCCTCGAGATAGATGGAGGCCGCGACGCCGATCGGCAATGACAGCACCAGCACGATCAGCATCATGTAGAAGGAGCCGATCAGCGCCACACCCACACCCGCTGCTTCCGGACGGCTCGACGCGCCGTTGAAGAAGATGCCGGTATTGAAATGTTTGCCGAGCTGGCCGCTTTCGGCGAGCTGGTTCATCCAGCCGAGCTGCTGGTTAGAGATGCGGCGATTGGCTTCATCCGCCGTCAGATCGACCTGGCCCTTGAAGGCGCTGTCGACATCCCCCGAAGCGAGAAGCGTGACGGTGCGCGTGGTGCCGATAACGGCGGGATCGGCAACGACGATGTCGCGAAGCTGCGTGCGCACGCTGTCGGAAATCAGCAGGCTGACGGCGCGTAGGCCGGCGCGGTCCGTCGGCGCAACACCAAGAACCTTGGCGACCGCATCGCGGGCGACGACGGGATAATTGGCCGTCATCAGCTTTGTCGGGTTTGTGGCGCGTTCATTCTTCGGATCGATGATCTGTTCGGAAAACTCGACCGGAACGGTGATCATCGTCTGCTGGAAAGCGGTGTAACCCTTGGAGAAAACCGACCAGAGCAGCAGGAAGAGGAAGATGAGGCCGAAGGAGATCGCCGCGATGCCGTAGGCGCGGAAGCGGCGTTCGGCGGCATAACGGCGCTTGATGCCGATATCACGGCGCGTGGCCCTGTTGACGGCGCTCGCGCCGGCTGCGGGAGAAACGATGTCGGTCATTCATATTGCTCCCGGTATTTGCGCACGATGTAAAGCGCGTAGATATTCAGGCAAAGCGTGATGGCGAAAAGCGTGATGCCGAGCGCGAAGGCGACCAGCGTCTGCGGCGAGGTGAATTCGAGGTCGCCGGTGAGCTGGCTGACAATCTTGACGGTGACGGTGGTCATCGGCTCGAAGGGGTTGAGCTGAAGACGGGCCGCCACGCCGGCGGCCAGAACCACGATCATGGTTTCGCCGATGGCGCGCGAAGCCGTCATCAGCACGGCGCCGACGATGCCGGGAAGAGCGGCCGGAATAATGACCCTCTTGATCGTTTCGGAACGCGTGGCGCCAAGACCGAGCGAACCGTCACGCAGCGAGCGCGGCACGGCGGTGATGATATCGTCCGACAGCGACGACACATACGGGATCAGCATGATACCCATGACGAAGCCGGCGGTGATGACGCTCTGCGCCTGGATGAAATTGGCGTAGTCGCCCGTCGCCAGACCATTGATCTGCGTGGAGATGTCTCTGAGGAAAGGACCGACCGTCGTCAGCGCGAAAAAACCGTAGACGATGGTGGGAATGCCGGCGAGCACTTCAAGCAGCGGCTTTGCCATGGAGCGGAAACGCGGCGAGGCATATTCCGCCATGTAGATCGCCGAGAAGAGACCGACCGGAACCGCAACCAGCATGGCGACGAAACCGATATAAAGCGTGCCGGCGAGCAGCGGGATTAGGCCGAACTGGCCGGCGGAGTCTGTGGCACCCGCCGCAGCAAAACGCGGATCCCAGACCGTTCCAAAAAAGAACTGGTGCGCCGGCACCATGGTAAAGAACTGGATCGCCTCGGTCAGCATCGAAAAGACGATGCCGATGGTCGTGAGAATGGCGATGGACGAAGCGACGAGCAGGGCCGCGAGAATGACTTTCTCGACCTTGTTGCGCGCCCGGAAACGCGGCGCGATCGCACGCAGCGCATAGGCGGCGCCACCGAATGCGGCCAGGAGGACGATGGCGATCATCGCGATGCGGCTGGTGGCGGTCATGCTGTTGAGCGTGTGGGCGGCATCGATCATGAAACGCTCGGGATCACCGGCGATTGCAACACCCTTGGAAGCCAGAAGCGGCCGGACCGCAGCCGTATCCGCCTCGACCTGCGCGGTTTCCTCCGGCGTCAGCCGCTGCAGGCCACGGGCGATGGAGGTCACCATGCCGTAGGTCAGGCTCTGCTGCGCTTCGGACTGCGCGCGCACATCCTCGGGAAAATCGCCGCGCACCGCCGAAGTGACGAGCAACGGGCTGACAATGAGCCAGGCGCAGAGAATGAACGCCGCGGGCAGCACCGCCCAGACGACCGCGTAAGAGCCGTGATAACCGGCACGGGAATGCATGTTGGACGGGCGACCGCCAGACAGGGCGACGGCGCGCCGGCTGCCGAGCAGATAGCTGCCGATGCCGATGAGCGCCAGTAGCAGCAAAAGGATCGATGTGTTCATTAGAGTTCCCTCGGCGTGCCTCAAGGGCACGGTGCGATATCGGGCAAATCAAAAAGTCATCAAAACGAGACCGCTGGACCATGCCGTGATGCCTGCCGCCTGACTGTATCATCGTCTGGCAAGCGTCAAGGTTGATACATCCTATCCATCTGAAATCCATCGACAATCATGTGGATGGCGATGAATGGGAACTATCAACCGCGGACGACGGCCCCAGCGAGGCTGAATGAGGGGCACAGCAAAGCCGCGCCCCTCCTTCTTCATTACATCGTGGAGCCGGCCGAGAACTTCGAGCGGATTTCTTCACGCTCTGCGTCGGGGGCGGCAACCAGGCCGTAGTTGGCGAGCGGGGAATCCGGGCCGATCATCTCGTCGGACGTGAAGAACTCGACATATTCCTTAAGACCCGGGATAACGCCCAGGTGAGCCTTCTTCACGTAGAAGAACAGCGGGCGCGAAACCGGGTACTTGCCGCTGGCAACGGTTTCGGTGGACGGAACGACGCCCGAAACGGTCGCAACCTTCAGACGGTCAGCATTGTTTTCATAGAAAGCGAGGCCGAAAACGCCGAGGCCGGTCTTGTTGGCGTCGATACGAGCGAGCGTTTCGGTGTAGTCGCCGTCGATATCGACAGCTGCGCCGTCCTTGCGAACTGCAACGCACTTTGCAGCGGCTTGCTTGGCGTCGGTGATGAGCGTCTTGATGACGTCGGTGGCGCCGGCTTCCTTGCAGCCGTCAGCCATGATCTTCTCTTCGAAGACTTCGCGCGTGCCGTGCTTGGAGCCCGGGATGTAAGCGGCGATAGCGACGTCAGGCAGTTCCTTGTTGATTTCCGACCACTTCTTGTAGGGGTTGGCAACGAGCTTGCCGTCCTTGACGACTTCAGCGGCGAGCGCAAGGTAAAGATCCTTCGGCTCCAGCTTGATGTCCTTGTTGGAAGCGTCCATCGCAAAAACGATACCGTCGTAACCGATCTTCACTTCCTGAACGTCGGTAACACCAGCAGCCTTACAGGCGGCCAGTTCGTCGGCCTTGATCTTGCGCGAAGCGTTTGCGATGTCGATGGTGCCTTCGCCGACGCCGGAGCAGAACGCCTTCAGACCGCCGCCCGTGCCGCCGGACTCAACAACCGGAGCCTTGAAGTTCGGGAAGGTTTCGGCAAAGGTCTCGGCAACAATCTTGGCGTAGGGCAGAACCGTGGAGGAACCGGCAACCTGGATCTGGTCGCGAGCAGCGGCGGCGCCAGCGAAGGCGACAGAAGCCACCAGAGCTGCTGCGGAAAATTTAACGATGTTCATTTGTCTCTCCCGTCGTGGGCTTTGTTGTGGACGCAGCCGATAGCGACACTCGCTCTTAGCTTGCGCTCGGCGACCTTTTCTTAACCACCGTAGCCACTTCCTTTTATGTCACTTTGACGAAAGATTTGTGACAATTTAAACTATTGATTTTATTTATAAATATTTACCACATCAAAAACAGATGCATATTTTATGTCAAAATCTGACCGTGAAGTCCGTGCCGCTGCCCAATTCCGATTTAATGATGAGGCGGGCGCGATGGCGGGTGAGGATGTGCTTGACGATGGCAAGGCCGAGACCCGTGCCCTTTTTCGACCGGCTGTCGGCGACGCTGACACGATAAAAACGCTCTGTCAGGCGGGGCACGTGTTCGGCGGGAATGCCCGGCCCCTTGTCGATGACGCTCACCTCCACAGGTTTGCCGGGTTCGGCCCGCAACCAGACATCCACGACCTTGCCTTCCTGGCCGTATTTGCAAGCATTTTCAACGAGATTCTGGAACACCTGCACCAGTTCGTCGCGATCTCCCTGCACTTCCGCCGGCCGGTCCGGCAGGTGCAGCGTGATGGTCACCTCAAGCTCGTCGGCAAGCGGCAGCAACGTATCGCGCACATGGCCGATGACGGGAACGAGATCGACCCTCTGGTCCGGCGCGATATTTGCACGCAGTTCCAGCCGCGAAAGGGACATGAGATCGTCCACCAGCCGGCTCATGCGGGTTGCCTGATCCAGCATGATGGCGAGGAAGCGCTCCTGCGCCTTGGGATCGTTGCGCGCCGGCCCCTGCATGGTTTCGATGAAACCGCGCAGAGAGGCAAGCGGCGTGCGCAATTCATGGCTCGCATTGGCGACGAAATCGCTGCGCATACGGTCGATGCGGCGAAGCTCCGAGACGTCGCGGAAGGACAGGATGTAAAATGGCGGGCCTGCTCCCTCACCCACATCCGCACGGGCGATGCGGACGATGAAGACCCGTTCGGAAGGGAAGCGCTCCGAATGTTCGACCTGATTGGGCTGGCCGGTGGTGATGGTTTCGCGAATGACATCCAAAAGGCCGGGAGAGCGCAACCGGGCGGAAATATGCGCGCCGGCAGGCAACTGGCCGAAGGCGCGCTCGGCCGCGCCGTTCTGGAACAGCACGCTGGCGTTCCTGTCGAGCATGAAAACGGGCGTGTCCAGAACCGCGAGCCCCGCCCTTACGCCGGAAATGACGTTTTCGCCGGGCACTTCTTGTTCATCCGTCTCGGCAGCCGGACTTCCGTCCTTTGCGGAATCTGGCACCGGGCCCTCCCGGCCGGTGAGGATGGCAATGACGGCGCAAAGCCACAGGGCGGCGGGCATATAGGGCGTGTTAAGCTCGGCAACGGCCACGATGGCGAGCATACTGACGATGAGAAGGGGCAACCAGTTCCGGCCGAGCTTCTTTCCAAAACGCCTTAATCCACCATCGCCTTCCATGACTGCCATTTAAGCCTGCTCTTTCCACTTTCATCTGACAGCGCATCGAAATCTCATAGGCCAGCTTCATGACAGAGATTCATCACCGCGCATTTTCCACAACGTATATGCGCAAAATCGACGCCGCAATTGCCCTCGCCACCGCGGGCCGGTCAAGCGGTTCTGTTTCACTTGAATTCTGGCAACGGATGTGAACTCATTGGCGTTGAGTTGCCTTTACACAACAACGGCCGGAGGAAACCATGGGCGAAGAAACGAAGAAGCGGACGGTCGATATCACCGTAGACGGCAAACTGCGCAGCTTCGACATCGACGATCCCGTTCTTCCTGACTGGGTTGAGGAAAAGAAACTTTCCGCCGGCAACTTTCCCTACGACAAGAAGATGAAGAGGGAGGACTACGACACCACTCTCGAGGCGCTGCAGGTGGAGCTTGTCAAGGTGCAGTTCTGGCTGCAGACCACCGGCAAAAGGGTGATGGCGGTTTTCGAGGGCCGTGATGCGGCGGGAAAGGGCGGCGCGATCTTCGCGGCGAGGGCCTATCTCAATCCCCGCTATGCGCGCGTGGTGGCGCTGACCAAGCCGACGGAAACCGAACGCGGCCAATGGTATTTCCAGCGCTATATCTCGCATTTTCCGACCGCCGGCGAATTCGTTCTCTTTGACCGCTCCTGGTATAACCGCGCCGGGGTCGAGCCGGTCATGGGGTTCTGCACGCCGGAGGAACACAAACGCTTCCTCAAGGAAACGCCGCGCCTGGAAAAGATGCTGGTCCACGACGATGTTCATCTGTTCAAATTCTGGCTCGATATCGGCCGCGAAACGCAGATCGAGCGTTTTCATGACCGCCGCCACAGCCCGCTGAAATGCTGGAAGCTTTCGGATATGGATATAGCGGCGCTGACGAAATGGGACGACTACACGCAAAAACGCGACGAAATGCTGGCAAATACCCACACCGACGACGCCCCCTGGACGGTGGTGCGCGCCAACGACAAGCGCCGCGCACGGGTGAACCTCATCCGCCACATCCTTCTGGCGCTCGATTATGAGGGGAAGGACAAAAAGGCGATCGGCGAAATCGACGACAAGATTGTGGGATCGGGGCCGGATTTTATCAAATAGGACCCAAAACGCTGACAGGCGCCTCCTTTCGAGACGCCTGTTTTTCTCTTACTGGCCCGGCAGAATGCGCACGGAATAAAGATTAACCGGGCGGCCGCTGCCATCGATATCGCTGTTGATGAAGATCTTGCCTGGCGCATTGGGGGCGAGAGATCGTTCGAATGTCGTATTTAGCAGCATGTCCGCGCGCTCGGCCGTGGCGGTGAAGCGGTGGCGGGAGCAATCACCCAATGTCGCGAAATCACAGGCGACGGAAACCTGGGTCTGCCGGTCGCTGGAGGATTGCAGCGTGATCGAAATGGTCGAGGACTTGCCCGCCATATCCCGCATCACCTCCACCGGAACCTCGACGCTGACGGCGCCATCCTGCGAGACACTCCTCGAGGTCAGCTTTATCGCCTTGCCGGCGGGTGTGGCGATGTTTTCCACATTGGCGCGCGGGCCGGCCGAAACACCGGAACCGCCACGCTCCGCGTTGAAGATTTCCACCCAGTCATCGGAAAAACCACGGCCGGCGGAAAGGCGCGGCGCGGGCTCCGTCCCGTTGAAATCCTCCGCCTGCACCTGCGCCGGCGGATTGGGCACGCTGGTATCGCGCTGCTCCGGCGAGAGCAGGAGGCCAGAGGAATAAACCCACCAGGCGCCGAAACCGATGAAGGCCAGAAGCGTCACGTAGATGAAAAGCCGGGCGAAAAGCCCCCGGCGCTTGCGGCGGCCCACCGCGCCTTCCGGGCGGAAGGCAAGCGAAGAATCGCTGGCGCGGGAGCCTCTCTTCGGCGGCTTTCCATTGCGCTGTCCCGCATTCAACGGCGCCGGAGCGACGGCAGCACCCGGTCGAACATCTCGCGTTTCACCACGCAGTTCCGGCTCAACACCCAAATCGCCGTGGTGAGGCGTCTGCGAAACGGGATCGACCGCGTGATCATCCTGTGCCGGACTTTCCGCTACTGGCGGACGCAATTGCTGTTCCACCATATCCAGAAGCCGGTTGCGCTCTTCATTCTCGATCTGGTGGATCAGCCCTTCAAGCCGCTGGCGCTGCTGGGCGACAAGCTGCGGATCGTCTATGCCCTGCTTGCGCAGGCCCGCTTCCAGCGCCTGACGGGAAGATTGATAAATCCGCGCACGAACTTCGGCGTTCGATCTGTCCGATTTTTCCAGAGCATTTCTGATTGCCGTTTCCAGTCCGCTCACGACCGATCCTTGTTCTATTGCGCTTTGCAAAAATATGCGGCGCTGCGCCATGGGTTCACGATTCGGTAACGGCTATACCGCCCCTCCGCAAGCTTCGTTTATGATAAAGACCGGATTGATTTCAGGAAAATCGATCCATTGTGGCGCTACGAACGCAGATTCGAGAGGCGAATGCCGTGCTGTTTTCGCTTTCAATCTGCTGCTGAACGCGATATTGACTTACGTGCGCGTAAACGTAATTCATGGGAGGAGACATGCTACCGTCCGTGCTGAAAGACAATCTGCGTCTTCCGGTCATAGCATCACCGCTATTCATCATTTCACATCCGCAACTGACGCTGGCGCAATGCAAGGCCGGCGTCATCGGCGCTTTCCCGGCACTCAATGCGCGGCCTGAAAGCCAGCTTGACGAATGGTTGGCAATGATTACCGAGGAGCTTGAGGCTCATAACCGGGCCAATCCCGAGCGCCCGGCAGCACCCTTCGCGGTCAACCAGATCGTGCACATGTCCAACCGGCGACTGGAACATGACCTCAGCCTTTGCGTGAAATACAAGGTGCCGGTGGTGATTTCCTCACTTGGCGCGGTGCCGGAGGTCAATGCGGCCGTGCATTCCTATGGCGGTATCGTGCTCCATGACGTCATCAACGACCGCCATGCCCGCTCCGCCATTCGCAAGGGTGCGGATGGGCTTATCGCGGTGGCGACGGGTGCCGGCGGACATGCGGGCACGCTTTCACCCTTCGCCCTCGTTCAGGAAATCCGCGAATGGTTCGACGGCCCGCTGCTGCTGGCCGGCGCCATCGCCAATGGCGGCTCCATTCTCGCGGCGCAGGCCATGGGCGCGGATATGGCCTATATCGGCTCCCCTTTCATCGCCACCGAGGAAGCGCGCGCATCCGAAGGCTACAAGCAGGCGATTGTGGAAGCGCAGGCCAAGGATATCGTCTATTCGAACTATTTCACGGGTGTGCATGGCAACTACCTGAAAAGCTCGATCGTCGCCTCGGGCATGGACCCCGACAATCTGCCCGAAGCCGATCCTTCAAAAATGGACTTCGAAACAGTCTCCGGCGGCGCCAAGGCCTGGAAAGATATCTGGGGCGCGGGGCAAGGAATCGGCGCCGTCAAGGCGGTGGAACCGGTGGCGGTGCTCGTCGATCGCTTGGCAAATGAATATGAAACGGCCAAAAAGCGCATCTGCGGGAAAGGCTGAAGTCTCGGGCGGACAATGGACAGGCAAAGCTTTTTGCGGAAATTTCAAAACCAGCACATTCAAGGCTTGAAATCCGTGAACATTGCCTGTATCAGCCCGCCATGAAGCTGATCCGCAACAAGCGGGTCAAAATCGGGCCGCTTTAGCTCAGTTGGTAGAGCACGTCATTCGTAATGACGGGGTCACGTGTTCGAGTCACGTAAGCGGCACCATTTCTTCCTTCCAAGGAGTGATCATTACTCGATCAACGCGTCCATGCGATTGATCTTCGCATTGCAACGACCTTGCCGATCAGAGCGAGATTTGAAACCAAATTGCGGTTATACACGTTGACTGGCCAGTGATCACAAACTGGAAAGCCAATCCTCGTGGACGTCATTCGTATTCTCATCGCCATCATCCTCCCGCCCGTCGGCGTATTTCTTCAGGTCGGGCTCGGCCTGCATTTCTGGCTGAATATTCTTCTGACGCTTTGCGGTTATGTTCCCGGCATCATCCACGCGATCTGGGTGATCCTGCGGAGATGACACCCGCGCTCATCGGCGATCGGACGTCCGCAACATTTTAGTACGTGATTAAATTCTTATTGGATGTTGGAACTTCGTCTTCTCCTTCACGTTATGGTGATGACACCAGCCAAGGAGAAAATCATGAACCAGATCATCTACATCGTCGGCCTCGTCGTCATCGTTCTGGCGATCCTTTCGTTTTTCGGCTTCCGCTGATCCCCGTTGTCAATTCGCTTGCTTGCGCATATCCTAAGTGACAGTGACACACGGCTGCGTTCATGGGTTGCTTTGCTGTCGGGTGTATTTCGGGATCGCGTTGCTCTGGGAGGTGCACGATGAAGAACGAGAGATGGACAGAACCTGTCGAGGTCAACCTTGAGGCGAAGGGCAAGAGTGTCATCGCCGGCCCCTTCGAAGCGCTGACATTGTTGACGGAAGGCTGGCCCAGGATTGGCGGATTGAGCTTCGTGAAAGCCAGAAGCGCCTGCCGTGCCGCCCTTGACGGGCGAAAATCGCCCGAAGAAGCGCGCAAATGCTTCACCGATGCGGTTTCCGAGATGCAGAAAAACCCGCATTGATGCACCCAAAAGAAAACGGCTCCTGAAAAGGAGCCGTTCTTTTGTTTGCGACGCTTTCGATGATTAAACAGTCGGAAGCGCATTCTCCTTGGACCTTACATCCAATATGGTGCGACGCCATAATAGTCATAGACCTTACGGTCCCTGGCGTTTAGCAGGTCGTTATCATCGAGATTGGCGAAGTGAGGCGCATTTTCGATCTTTTCCTTGGTGAGGTCGATACGATAGCCGTCGAGTTCTTCGTCGTAATGCAGCTTTTCCCAAGGCAGCGGATAATAATCGTCGCCGATGCCGAGGAAGCCGCCGAAGCTCAACACCGCATAGGCGACGCGCCCGCCGCGCTTTTCGAGAATGATGCGCTGTATCGAGCCGATATGCTTGCTGTCGGCTCCATAGACACGGGTGCCTTCCACCTTGTCGCTGGCGATCAGGCTCGGCGTATCCTTGACATAGGGGTCCTGTCCGACGCGGGGTTCCTGATGCAACATGATAGTTTCCTCCATCGATTTCTTCGTTGGTGTCACGCCTGGTAAACCCCGGCACCCGGCAAATCGTTCCGAAGAGTTTCCGGCTTCGTGACCGGATTTTTTTGAAGGAGGAGGGAACGAAACGGCGCCTATTGGCGGATTTTCTGCCAGACGGAAGGGGAAACGCCGACCATCTTGCGGAAGACGCGGGAAAAATGCGCCTGATCCGAAAAACCGGCGGCAATCGCGATATCAGTCAGCGCCATGTCCGGCCGCATCATCAGTTCCTTGACGCGATCGATGCGTGCCTGCATCTGCCATTGGTGCGGCGGCACACCGGTTGACGCCTTGAAGGCGTGGCTGAAATGGGATTGCGACAGGTTGGTGAGTTCCGCCAGTTCCTCCAGCCGGATCGACCGCAGGCAATGTTCACGGATATAATCGGTCGCGGCCCGCAATTGCCAGGCGGCAAGCTTGCTGCGTTTCCTGACCGGCTCCCTTTTCACCTTGAGGAAATCCGTCAAGAGCGCCAGCACGAGGCTTTCGCCGTAGAGGTCATGCAGCGGATCGGGATTATCGCATTCCGCAGCAATCAGCCGCGCGAGCGCCAGCAGCCGTTCATCCTCGAACATCAGATGCGGGTCGAGCAGGCTGTGCGGATCGAAGCCCTGCGCCAACCGGGCGCCCAGCAATCCCGCATCGAAATGCAGATCGAGATGGCGCACGAAGGAGACATTGCTGAGTTCGGCGTGCACATCGAGATCGGCGGGCACGAAGGAAATCCGGTTCGCCCTGGACGAGCCGTAAGTGTCGCGGCGGCAGCGGTTCATCATGAAACGGCTGTCATCCGTCCCGTCCATATCCAGCAGGAAAACGAAACGCGGATCCTTGCCGACATAACGGCCGCCCGCCTTCGGGGCGCAACGCACATCCCAGAGATCGGCGACGACGCCGTTCCACACCCGCGAACGCGGCCCGCCGATGACGGCAAAGCCCTCGATCTCATTTTCCATCCGCACGCGGAAAGCCATGGCCTCTCGATCCCGCAGGGCGCCATGGCGCCACTATAAACATGATAAATCTATTCATGTTTATAGTGGCAAACTGCTTACCCCGCAACTGCCGGCCTTCGGCCAAGCATTACCACTTCTTGGAAAGCTTGAAGGTGACGGTGCGGCTATCGCCCCAGCCGCAAACGGAGACGCCGGCGCAGCTTTTCACATATTCCTTGTCGAAGACATTGGCGACGTTGACTGAGGCCGTCCAGTCGTTCTTCTCATAGCGGATCGCGGCATCAAAGACCGCAGCGTCTGGAACACGCAGCGTATTTGCCTCATCCGCCCAGGATTTACCCTGATACCGTACGCCGCCGCCGAGGCTCAGCCCATCGAGTGCATCATTGGTGAAGGTATAGTCCAGCCACAGCGAGGCGGTTTGGGTGGGCACGATCCAGGGCGATTTGCCGATAAGGTTCGGGTTGGCATCGCGGGTAATCTCCAGATCCGTATAGGAATAGGAGGCGAGCGCCTTCCAGTTCTCGCTGAGATTGGCTTTGGCCTCCAGCTCGAAGCCGGTGGATTCCACCTGCCCGAACTGACCGCTCGTGGTTATGCCGCCGGCGGTATAGGACACGATGGCGTTGTCCTTGACCAGTTTGAAAACGGAAGCCGTGATGCTGCCGTCGAAGAAGCTCGGCTCGTATTTGATGCCGGCTTCGAACTGATGCCCTTCCTCCGGGGACGCCGGGGTGCCGTCGGCAAGCGTATCGATCAGCGGATTGAAGAAGGTGGCGGCCGAGATATAAGGGGTCAGACCATTATCGAATTCATAGGCGAGACCGGCACGGCCGCTCAGCGCGTCGTCATTGGAGCGGCGGGAAACACCCGCCGGCAGCCTGTTGTTCAGTTCCGTATCGACGTAATCATAACGGCCATTCAGCGTGACCAGCCAGCCATCGCCAAACCGCAACTGATCCTGGGCATAAATGCCGATCTGCTGCTGGGTGACGATATTGTCGGCATAAACGAAGTTCGTTCCCTGTGTCGAGCCATAGACTGGCTTCAGCGCGCCGATCGCATTCGATCCGCAGCAGGCCTGCACCTGATCCAGCCGGTAATATTTATAATCAAGGCCGAACAGCAGCGAATGGCTGACCGCGCCGGTATCGAACTGGCCTTCGACGCGGTTGTCGATGCCGAAGCTGTCGACCTTCGACAAACCGTCATAACCGAAGCGGGTCAGCATATAGTCGTTGGTGGTGGGATCGAGGATCGGCTGACCGTTGGCATCGGCATTGGCCCAGCCGCCCGGATAGGGCCCTTTCTCATGCTTGTAGAGGTGGCCATAGCGGGCGTTCTGGCTGATCTTCCAGCCGTTGTCGAATTCATGGCTGACCTCGTAACCCACCATGGACTGGTAGACGCGGCCATTATCGATATCCGGCTCGCCATAAAAGGCCTTGCGGTCAAGCTTGCCGAAGGGTGCGTCGACCACGGTGCCGACATAGGGCAGGAAACCGTTGCCGATATGAACCTGATCAAGCGCCGAGAAATAGCCGTAGAGCGTGGCGCTTGTCTGTGCGTCCGGCTCGAAGGTGATCTGCGGCATGATGAAACCGCGCAGATCCTCGGAATAGTCAGTGTAATTGTCGCCGCCCGAGACCTTGCCGGTGACGCGGTATTTCCACACGCCTTCACCATCGACCTTGTCGCCGAGATCGAAACCGAAGAAGGCATTGCCGAAATTATTGATGCCGATTTCCGTTTCGCGCACCGGCTCATCCTGCGGGCGCTTACGGACCATCTGCACGATACCACCGGGATTGGCGCCACCGTAAAGCACAGAGGCGGGGCCCTTTAGAACTTCCACGCGCTCCAGACCGTAGGCATCCATCTGGAAACCGCCGAAACCGTAGCTGAACAGGTTCAGACCATCCAGAAACACGCCCGTCTGGGTGGCCTGGAAGCCACGAATGTAAAACCAGTCCGTGTCGGGGTCGGCGCCGAAAGGCTCCGCCGTCACACCGGGGGTATAACGCAGCACCTCGTCGATTTTCGTCACCGCGCCGCGGTCATCCATTTCCTGGCGGCCGACGACCGATACGGATTGCGGAATATCCTTGGTTTCCGTCTCGGTTTTCGAACCGCTGGCGCTTTTCGTCGCGACATAACCCCGGACCGGGCCAGTCGCGTTTTCCGCGCCCTGCCCGTCAACGGTAATCTGCTGCAGAACGGTCGTTTCCTGCGCGTGGCCCATCACGGGCCCCATCAGAACAACGGCAGCCGTTCCCAACAGCAGACGGCTCAAAAACATCCCATGCAAATTTTTCAAAGATATGCCCCGAAACAGATCGCAGCCGGTGTCATATCCGACAGGCCGCAGCGCCTCAATTAAGATGAGTGTTTACATCAGGATTAAGGCGGGATGCTTGTCGTTTTCGGGGCTGATTTGAAGCTTATTGGCTTCTCACACAGTTTCAGACCCGCCATTTGTGAGGGCGGACATGGAATCAGCCCTTGCGTCGGCCGATCCTCGCAAGCAGCACCACAGGGAGCATGCCGATGACGACAATCGCCAGAGCTGCGATAGACGCCTCCTCATAGGTGCCGCGTGCCGCTTCACCATAAAGATGGGTGGCGAAGGTTTCGAAATTGAGCGGGCGAAGGAGAAGCGTGGCGGGAAGTTCCTTGACGCAATCGACGAAGATCAGCAGTGCCGCCGCCGCCAGCGAAGCCTTGGAAAGCGGCAGATGAATCTGGCGGAAGGTCTGGGTCGCGGAACGCCCAAGCGTGCGCGAGGCGTGATCGAAGGATTGCGGGATGCGGCTGAGCCCCGCATCGACACCACCAGCGGCAATGGTAAGGAAACGGGCGCAATAGGCATAGATGAGGGCCGCACCACTGCCGATGAAGATAAGGCCGGTAGAAATGCCGAACCAGTCACGCATGGTCTGATCTACAAAACGGTCGAAACCGCCAAGCGCGATCAGCACGCCGATGGCGATGACCGTGCCCGGGGCCGCATATCCAACCGTCGAAAGGCGATAGGACCAGCGCGCGAGACGTCCCGGTGCAAGCCGCATTGCGTAAGCAACCGCGAGCCCGAGGATAAGGGTGATCGTCGTCGCCAGCCCGGCAAAGAGGATGGTGTTCGCGGCCTCCTCGGCAAAGCGCGCCGACAGGCCGCTGAAGCGGAACCGCTTCCATGCCTCGATGACGAGATAGCTCGCCGGCGCCACGAAGCCGATCAGGACCGGCAGGCTGCCAAGCGCAAAGGCCGCCCAGCCCTTCAGGCCGGTCAACCGCAGCGGCTCCAGTTCCCTGTTTTTCTGCGCCGAAACCGCATAACGCTGCCTGCGCCGCGCCCAGCGCTCCAGCGCCACGAGGGCAACAACGATGAACAACATGGATAGCGCGATCTGCGCCGCACCCGGCAGGTCCGATTTCGTGACCCAGGTGGTGTAGACGGAAACGGTGAGAGTGCGGACGCCAAGGAACTCCGAAGCGCCTATATCATTCAGCGCTTCCATCAGCGCAAGACTGATGCCGACCGCAATCGCTGGTCGCGCCAGCGGCACTGCCACCTTGAAGAAGGCCGCGCGTCTGGAAACGCCGAGCGTTCGCGCCGCTTCCAGCAGGTTTCCCGCCTGCGTCAGGAACATGGCGCGCACGGGAATATAGACATAGGGAAACAGCACGAAGCCGAGAAGGACGATGCAGCCCTTCATGGACCTTATGTCCGGCAGACGGAACTCACGCGGGCTGGAATAACCGAGCAGCCAGCGGATCGCACCCTGCACCGGTCCTATCGGATGCAGAATATCCAGATAGGCGTAAGCGACGATATAGGTGGGCATGGCCAGCGGCAGCAGCAGCGCCCATTCCAATATTTTGCGGCCGGGAAAATCATAAGCGGTGACCAGCCAGGCGGCATAGGTTCCGACGACACCGGCCAGCAGCCCGACCCCGGCGAGAAGGATCGCCGTATCCGGAAGCGCCGTCCAGAGCACGGTCGAGCCGAGATGCGCCCACAGACCGTCTGAGCCCTGCACCGCCTGCGAAACAAGCGCCAGAACCGGCACCATGGCGCCACAAACCGCCAGCAAAGAAAGGCCCAGCCACCAGGAGGTGGAGGAAAACCTGGCTCTCGTCGGGGATGTCGATGGCTGAATGGCGTCTGGATTCATGTGCTTCTGGAAAATACGCGGAAAGGCGTCCGCGGGTGCGAACGCCTTCCACATTGTTATCGTCGACTGGCCTTACTTGTCGAAACCGACCTTGTCGACCAGCTCGCTCGCCTGCTTGCGATGCGAGACGATTTCCGTGAGCGTCTTGTTGTCGATCTTCAGCGTGCCGAAGGAAGCGATGATCTCGTTGAGAGCCGCGCCCTGCTTGACCGGATATTCGTAGTTGGCTTCAGCATAAATCTTCTGGGCTTCGTCGGAGACGAGATATTCCAGAAGCTTGACGGCTTCCGCCTTGTTCGGAGCGTTCTTGGCCACGGCTGCGCCGCTGATATTGACCTGCGTGCCGCCATTTTTGAAGGTCGGCAGAACCACCTTGATGGCATCGCCCCACTTCACCTGCTCCTCGCCGCCCTTGCCCGAGCGCATCAGGCCGACATAATAGGAGTTGGCAATGCCGATATCGCAAATGCCGCCGAGAATGTCCTTGGCAACGTCACGATCGCCGCCGCCGGCCTTGCGGGCCAGGTTTTCCTTGACGCCAGCAAGCCACTTTTCGGTGTCCGCAGCGCCGTAATGGGCAATGTAGTCGGCAAACAGCGCCGTGTTATAGGGATGCTGGCCGGCGCGAATGCAGACCTTGCCCTTCCACTTCGCATCCGCCAGATCTTCATAGTTGAAGGCGGCGAGATCGAGATCCTTCGCTGCGTAGAGAACACGGGCGCGCATGGACAGCGCGAACCAGTGACCCTTGGCATCGCGAAGCTCAGCGGGAACAGCCTTGGTCAGGGTCTCGGATTCGACCGCCTGGGTGACACCCTGTTCGGCGAGATCAACGAGTTTACCGGCATCCACCGTCATCAGAACGTCGGCAGGCGAGCTTGCGCCCTCGCTCAGAACGCGCTCGGCAAGACCATCCTTCAGGAACACGGTATTGACCTTGACGCCGCTCGAGGCAGTGAAAGAGTCGAGCAGCGGCTGGATCAGGCCCGGTTCGCGGGTGGTATAAATGTTGAGTTCAGCAGCGCTGGCCGTTCCGGCCGCAAAGGCAACCGTGCTGGCAAGCAGGGCAAATCTCGTAAATTTCGTCATGTTTTGTCTCCCTCTGCGATAGCGGCAATATGGAGGAGCAGACATCATACATGACGCGCCAAATCAAGTTTTATTTCTCTGTTTTCAAGGCGGAATCGATCACCAAGAGTTGAAAATGAAGCGAGAATAAGCATGCAAATCCGCTCACTCAACCTCCAGTAAATATCAACACTCCCTTGGGATCGATACCGAAGCGCACCGTCTTGGTCCGGGTGGGTGTGCGCTGCATCGTCCTCACACGCAGATCTGCCGAAAGTCCGGGCACGGCTATGCCAAGCTGCTCGATCTCCCCGAGGAAGACACGGCTCGATATTTCGCCGGCAATTCCTTCTTTCGCCGCACCGTCCTCGATGATCGAAATCGCATTTGGGCGAACATAGGCAACGGCGGCGAGACCGTCAGGCAGATCGGACGCATCGCCCAGAAGCCCGAGCGGCGTTTCGACGCGGCCCTGTCTCATCCGGCCCTCGATCTTGTTGAAGGCGCAGAAAAAATCGGCGGCATAACGGGTTTTGGGATGATCGTGGATTTCGTAACCCGTGCCGCTCTGCACGATGCGACCTTGCTGCATCAGAACCACACGGTCGCCTGCGGAAAGCGCTTCTTCAGGATCATGGGTGACCATGATCGCCGTGGTGCCCAGCTGCCGCAGGAGCCCGAGCGTTTCCTCACGCACACTGTCTCGCAGCCCCCTGTCCAGATTGGAAAAGGGTTCGTCCATCAGAAGTAGGCCCGGCTGCGGGGCAAGCGCGCGGGCAAGAGCCACACGCTGCTGCTCCCCGCCCGACAGCGTATGCGGATAACGTTTCGCCAGTTCCTGCAGGTGAACATGTTCGATCATTTCCGCAGCACGACGACGCGCCTCCGCCTTCGGCAGCGACCGTAGACCGAACATGACATTCTGTTCCACGGTCAGATGCGGGAACAACGCATAGTCCTGAAAGACGAAACCGATATTGCGCTTTTCCGGCTCCACGAAAACAGCGGGACCGGCAACGACAGCGCCGTTCAGGGAAACGCTGCCATGGTCTGATGTCTCCACACCCGCCACGATGCGCAGCAAGGTCGATTTTCCACAGCCGGAGCGCCCCACCAGGCAAATGATTTCGCCGCGTTCGACGGAAAGATCGATATCGGACAGCACATCCGTATCGCCGAATCTCTTCCCGACCGATTTCAGTTCCAGCGCTACTCTGCCTGCCATTTCCAATCCTGCCCTGCTTTGCGAATTATGTTGATCGCTCAAATCAGGATTAAAGTCAAAAAAGCCTGGCGAAATGCGTTTCTCCTCACGGATTGGCGCAATGTGCGGCAGCAATATTGACGTTTACGTTAGAGTTAAATAAGCTTTGCCGACAAGATGGACGTTAAGGGATTACGCGTCTATCATTCGTCACCGGGGAGCGAGAGGAGCGGTCGATCCGGTGACGCCACACGGGGTTCCCTCAATCAGGCTGATTGGGCCGCCTGAATGCGGGCGCTTCGTGAATGTCAGGCAGCACAAAGCGCCTCTTCGCGGTTCATCGAACGCGCGGCGCGACAAAGACTCTGGGAGGAGCAGCATGAGTGAATTGTCCCTGGGACATCCGGAGAATGTCGGTGTTACCAAACGCTGGCTGGCATCCTATCCGCCGGGCGTGCCTTCAGAGATCCCCACCTCGACAAATGCCTCGCTCGTCGACCTTCTCGAAAAGAGCTGCAAGCAATTTGCCGATCGCAAGGCCTTTTCCAGCATGGGAAAGTCCCTGACCTATCGGGAACTGGACGCCGAGACCCGCGCGGTCGCTGCCTGGCTGCAGTCCAGAGGGTTGGAAAAAGGCGACCGGGTTGCCGTGATGATGCCGAATATCCTGCAAAATCCCGTCGCGGTTTATGGAATTCTACGGGCGGGCATGGTCGTGGTCAATGTCAACCCGCTCTATACCCCGCGCGAACTGGAACACCAGCTGAAAGATTCCGGCGCGAAAGCCCTGTTCGTGCTGGAAAACTTCGCCCATGTGGCGCAGCAGGCGGTACCAAAAACCGCGGTGCGGCATGTGGTCGTCGCCGCGATGGGCGATCTTCTCGGCCTCAAGGGTCATATCGTCAATCTGGTGGTTCGCAAGGTCAAGAAGCTGGTGCACGCCTACGCCATTCCCGGCTCGATCAGCTTCAAGGCCATGCTGAAGGAAGGCCAGGGATTTTCCTTGAAGCCGGTTAGCCTCACGGCACAGGACATCGCCTTCCTGCAATATACCGGTGGAACGACTGGCGTCTCAAAGGGTGCGGTTCTCACCCATGCCAACCTTCTGGCCAACAAGCTTCAGATCAGCCTGTGGCTGGACGCCGCCTTCAACGGCCGAAAGGACCGCCCTGATGTTCTGAACTTCATCTGCGCGCTGCCGCTCTGTCACATCTTCGCATTGACGGTGAATTCGCTGATGGGCATTGCGCTCGGCGGCCACAATCTGCTGATCGCCAATCCACGCGACATTCCCGGCTTCGTGAAGGAACTGACGCATTATCAGCCGCATATTTTCCCCGGCATCAACACGCTTTTCAACGCGCTGATGAACAATGAGGATTTCCGCAAACTCGATCTGTCATCGCTCATTCTGGTTCTCGGTGGCGGCATGGCCGTGCAGAGGCCTGTCGCGGAACGCTGGCTTTCCATTGTCGGCTGCCCGATTGCCGAGGGTTACGGCCTCTCCGAGACATCACCCGTTGCAACGGTCAATCGTCTCGATTCCACGGAATTCAGCGGCACCATCGGCCTGCCCATCTCCTCTACGGAAATCGATATTCGCGACGAGGACGGCAAGAGCCTGCCAACAGGTGAAGTCGGCGAGATCTGCATTCGTGGCCCGCAGGTCATGGCCGGCTATTGGCAGAGGCCGGATGAAACCGCGAAAGCCATGACGGCGGACGGCTTCTTCCGTTCCGGCGACATGGGCTTCATGGACGAGCGCGGTTACACCAAGATCGTCGACCGCAAGAAGGACATGATCCTCGTTTCCGGTTTCAACGTCTATCCGAACGAAGTAGAGGAAGTGGCCGCCAGCCATCCGGGCGTGCTGGAATGCGCTGCAATCGGTGTTCCGGATGAACATTCCGGCGAAACCGTTAAGCTTTTCGTCGTCAAGAAGGACCAGTCGCTCACGGAAGCGGAACTCAAGGCCTTCTGCGCCAAGAGCCTGACCAACTACAAAAGGCCGAAAATCATCGAGTTCCGCACCGAGTTGCCGAAATCGAATGTCGGCAAAATCTTGCGGCGCGAATTGCGCAATCTGAACTGATTGTCACGCGCAATGGGGAGAGCCGGACGACCGGCTCTTTCTTTCGTCCCGGCCCTTTTCTTTTATCAAAGTCGCCTTGATTTGGCCGCCTGAAAAAGAATAGTTTCCTCATCCTTCCACGGAAGCCGAGGAGCACAAGATGCAGGCCACCATCGAAAAACTGAAAGCAACGGCGAGCAGCACAGCCGCAACCGATCTGCGCGCCGCCTTTGCGGCAGACGACAAGAGATTCAGCCGTTTCAGCGCCAAATTCGATGACCTGTTGATGGACTACTCCAAATGCGCCGTGAATGAGGAGATCGTCACACTTCTCGAACAGCTCGCGCGCGAAGGCGGCGTCGAGGCCAAGCGCGAAGAAATGTTCTCCGGCAAGGCGATCAACTTCACCGAAGACCGCGCCGTGCTGCATACGGCGCTACGCAATCGCTCCAACACGCCGGTTCTCGTGGACGGCAAGGACGTGATGCCCGATGTGAACGCCGTTCTGGCGGCCATGGGCAAGTTTGCCGATGCGATCCGTTCCGGCTCCCTCAAGGGTGCGACCGGCAAAAAGATCACCGACGTCATCAATATCGGCATCGGCGGCTCCGATCTCGGCCCGGTCATGGCGACGCTGGCGCTCGCACCGTTCCATGATGGCCCGCGCGCGCATTTCGTTTCCAACATCGATGGCGCGCATATTGCCGATACGCTGAAGCTCATCGACCCCGAGACCTCGCTCTTCATCGTGGCGTCGAAGACCTTCACCACCATCGAGACGATGACGAACGCCGCCACCGCGCGCCGCTTCATCGCCGAGAAGCTCGGTGAGGCTGCCGTCAAGCATCACTTCGCCGCCGTTTCCACCGCGCTGGAAAAAGTTGCCGCCTTCGGCATCGAAAGCGACCGCATCTTCGGTTTCTGGGACTGGGTGGGCGGACGTTATTCGATCTGGTCGGCCATTGGCCTGCCGCTGATGATCGCCATCGGCCCGGATAATTTCGGCAAGTTCCTGGATGGTGCACATGCCATGGACAGGCACTTCCGCGAGGCACCGATCCGAGAAAACCTGCCGATGTTGCTCGGTCTCATCGGTTTTTATAACCGTAACGTGCTGAATTATCCGACACGCGCAATCCTGCCTTATGACCAGCGGCTGTCGCGTTTCCCCGCCTATCTGCAGCAGCTCGACATGGAGTCGAACGGCAAGGGTGTGACCATCGACGGCACGCCCGTCGAAGGCCAGTCCGGCCCGGTCGTCTGGGGTGAGCCCGGCACCAACGGCCAGCACGCCTTTTACCAGCTCATCCATCAGGGCACGAGCGTCATTCCGGCGGAATTCATGATCGCCGCCAATGGTTTTGAGCCAGAACTGCGCCCCCAGCACCAGCTTCTCATCGCCAATTGCCTGGCGCAATCGGAAGCGCTGATGAAGGGCCGTACGCTTGCAGAAGCGAAAGCCCAGCTCACCTCCAAGGGCATGGAAGACAGCCAAGCCGATTTCATCGCGCCGCACCGCGTCTTCACCGGCAACCGCCCGTCCATCACCTTCGTCTACGACAAGCTGACGCCTTTTGCGCTTGGCCGCCTCATCGCGCTTTACGAACACCGCGTTTTCGTCGAAGGCGTGCTGTTCCGTATCAACTCCTTCGACCAATGGGGCGTGGAGCTTGGCAAGGAATTGGCAACCGGCCTGCTTCCGGTCGTCGAAGGCAAGGAAAGTGCGGCGGGCCATGACAGCTCGACGCAGGGACTGGTGAAGGCGCTAGCGGGTCTGGCGGGCTGAGGTTCGTTACGACCAAGATCCAAAAAAGCCGGAGACACCTCCGGCTTTTTTAATGGGGCGGCTCAAATATAAAGCGCGGCCATCTTGCGCCACGCACCCGCACGGTGGGCGCGGCCGTCCCAGACGTGCATCCGATGCCCCACCTGCTTATCCGACAGGACACGGCTCAGATGATGATTGTTGTCCAGAAACGGGTCGGCATCGCCGATGGTGAAGACCATGTCGATACGCCGCAGGTGATCAAGCCGCCATGGGCAGTCAAGGCCCGGAAGAAAGTGGCTGGGTGTATGGAAATAGACGTCGTCGTCGTAATAACCGTCTAACAGATCGCCGAAGGATTCCACCTTCATCGTCAGATCATAACGACCGGAAAAGGCGACGAGCTTGCGAAAAAGATGCGGGTGGCGAAAGACGAGGCTGGCGGCCTGAAATGCACCGAGACTGCAACCCTGCACAATGGTGCTGCCGTGAGGATTTTTCTCGGCCATCAGCGGCAGCACTTCGTTCAGAATATACTCTTCGAAAGCGGCATGGCGGCGAATGCGATCGGCGGGATGATGCCGTGCCGCATAGAAGGTCTCTCTGGCCAGCCCCTCTATGCAATAAAGCTGAAGGTGGCCCGCCTCCAGCTTGTCGGCGAGACTGCCGACAAGGCCCAGTTCCTCATATTCGAAAAATCGCCCGTCGCGTGTCGGGAACATCAGCACCTTCGCACCGGCATGACCGAATATCAGGAGCTCCATGTCACGATGGAGCCTGTGACTATACCAACGGAAATATTCGCGTTTCATGGCACCTTGAAAAACCGTCTGACCTTGTCCTTATGGACCGCATCTTGCGATGCGCTGTCAGGGTAATCGAAATGTCCGGCGTCGAGGATGAAGATTTCATTAAATTTCGATTCTGGCAAAGCATTGGCCACGGCGAACTGGCAAGGTGGCGCCACTGCCGGATCGAAAAGCGCAGGCGCGACCAGCATCGGGACTTTTATGCGGGCGGCAGCACAGGCGGCATCGAACAGGCGCAGCGTTTCGAGCACATGGGCGTGGGTCTTGGAATAGGCCTGGACGGCATCCGCGCTGCCAACAGTCGGTAACGTCAACCAGAACGGCCTGTGGCCGAATGTCGGCACGACAAGGTGGCCACGATCAATGCGCTTGTCGAAAGGAATGGCCAGGGCACCGATGCCGCCGCCGAAACTGATGCCGCTGTAACCCACCTGCCCGTCCAGCCAGGGATAAAGGCTTATGAGCGTGGAAACGGCAACCCACAGATCGTCAACGCAGCCGCCGATGACGTAATCGTCCTTCCTGTCGATATTATAGAGAACATGTAGGGCCGGATCGGACGAGATCGGCGGACAGGTGCTGAGCGAAAGCCCACGAAAACAGGGAAACAACACGGCCGTCTCTTCCACGGGCACGTCAAAATCAGGAGCCTCGCGACCGCCATAACCATGGCCAACAACGAGGCCGCGACGCACCTGTCCCTCGCGCGGCAAAAGCAGCCATCCGCCGATGCGAAAACCGTCGGTGGATGTGTAGGTCAAATCTAGGACATGCCAGCGGGGGTCGCTGAGCCTGCTCTTGCGCAGCACCGGCCGGGGATCCGTGGCGAGCGCGCGGCGATAGCGCTTTTTCCAGAAATCATCGAAGCCGGGTGGCGCCTCGGGCGGGGTGATGGCCAGCAGCTGTTCACGCTGCATGCCATAGGTCGGGTCGAAATCAAAAGGATGGGACTTGGGAACGCTCATGCGACGCTTGTTTCGTGAAAAAACAGCGGACACAAGCTTCATAATATCGAAATAACGGTTTTTTACGGCTTTAGCGCCGGGAAGAGTGTTGAACCACTCGTTCAAAATGGTTCAACCGCGCCCATCACAAACCGATTTCATGCGCAAAGGGCGGATTTGCCCCGGCCCGCGAAACGGTGACTGCCGCAGCCTTTGCCCCCAGCGCAAGCGCCTTTCTGATCTGCTCTTCCGTCAGTGAGGCAACCTGCGCCTTGGTGAGAAGACCCTGCATTTTCAGCGAAGCCAGAATGCCGGCATCGAAGGTGTCACCAGCACCAACGGTATCCACGACCTCGACGCGTTCAGAGGCGACTTCAACCTTCAAGCCGGAGGTGTAGCCCACCGCGCCCTTGGCGCCACGGGTGACGACGACCAGCTTTGCACCGTGATGCAGCCAATGGCGGGCAAGCGTGTCCTCATCCCCTTCAAGACCGAACCAGGCGAGGTCCTCATCCGAGAACTTGACGATGTCAGACATGGCGGCCATGCGGCGGATGCGGGCCATATGCGACTGCTTGTCCTTGATGAAACCGGGGCGGATATTGGGATCGAGCGAAATGACACGGCTTTCATGCTCGCGTGTCATCAGCGCCTCATAGGTGCTGCCGCAGGGCTCCGGGATGAGGCTGATCGCGCCGAAATGCAGCGCCTCGCAATCCGCGCCCAGTGCCGGAAGCTCCTTCTCGGTAATCATCCGGCCAGCGGTGTTCTCGTCGTAGAACGCATAGGTCGCATGACCTTCCACCAGCTTCACGAAGGCGATGGTGGTCGGGCGCGAAAGGGTGGCGCAATAGCTGAAATCGACATTGCTGGCGCGCAGGGTTTCCCGCAGGATATCACCCATCATGTCATCGGAAAGACCCGTGAAGAAGGCGGAAGGAACGCCGAGACGCCCCAGCGCAATTGCCGTGTTGAAGACCGCTCCGCCTGCATAGGGGGCAAAACCCGCCTCGCCCAGCGTCGTCTGCCGGGGCAGCATGTCGATCAGGGCTTCACCACAACACAGGATCATTACGGTCCTCCTCAAAACAGCAAATCAAATGAACTTAAATCGATTTAGACGAAGATCGATCGGAAGGCCAGCCACAAGCTGGGCTGGCCACATCCGAAATCACGATTGCGGCAATTCGCTGACGCCGCCGTGCTTTGCCGACCAAGGCAGTGGATTGTCGAGGAAGGCTTCAACCTCTGACAGGGTCTTTTCGTCGAACAGTTTTTCAGCGCGGGCAACAGCCAGAACATCGCGCCAGGTCGTCAGATAATGCAGTTTGACATTGCCGTTGGAAAAGCGCGCTTCAGCCTCTTCGAAGATGCCGTAATAGAACAGCGCGATGCCGTGATCGACAATGCCGCCAGCCGCCCGGATAGCATCGATGAAGGTGAACATCGACCCGCCGGCCGTCGTCAGATCCTCGATGACCAGAACGCGAGCGCCTTCCGGCATATGGCCTTCGATCTGGGCGTTGCGGCCGTGGCCTTTCGGCTTCTTGCGGCAATAGATCATCGGCAGGCCGAGGCGCTCGGCAAGGAAAGCAGCAAAGGGAATGCCTGCCGTTTCACCGCCGGCGACACAGTCGAACTTCTCGAAACCCGCCTCGCGCATCACCGCCGCCGCCGCAAAATCCATGGCTGCGGAGCGAATGCGCGGGAAAGAGATCAGCTTGCGCATGTCGATATAGACAGGGCTCTTCATGCCCGAGGCAAAGGTATAAGGGCTTTCGGAATTGAAATGGACAGCCTTGATTTCCCACAACATTTTCGCAACCAGTTCCGCAACGACGGTGCGATCGGTGAATGTGAAGTGGTTCATAGGCGTTCTCCTTTTAGGCCTTGGTTTCTCGCTCCGAAAACCCGGATGGGTGTTCGGAAAGCACGCGTCTTTGTTCGGTATGCCGTCGCCCGCCGAGGTACTGGCAGACCATAACAAAACCGCCGGCAGTGCCGGCGGTTATAAAATCAGTCTACATCCCAATGGAGCGGGAACATCGGGTCAAATACGGTGACCGGCCCCGCGCCCGTCTCGATCTTGGCCGGGAATGATACCGGCTCGTCGCGCTTGACCAGCGTGATTGTCTCCTCGTTCGGAGCCAGCCCATACCAGGCCGGGCCGTTGAGCGAGGCGAAGGCCTCCAGCTTGTCGAGGGCGTTTTCATCCTCGAAGACGTGGGCGAGGCAGCTCATGGTGTTGATCGAGGTATAGATGCCGGCGCAGCCGCAGGCGCATTCCTTCAGCGGGTCCACATGCGGAGCGGAGTCCGTGCCGAGGAAGAAGCGCGCGTCGCCCGACGTCGCAGCAGCCCGCAGCGCAAGCCTGTGCTCCTCGCGCTTGGCGACGGGCAGGCAATAATAATGTGGCTTGATGCCGCCAACCAGAATGGCGTTGCGGTTGATGATGAGATGATGGGTGGTGATTGAGCCGGCGATGTTGGCCTTGGAAGACTTGATGTAATCCACGCCGTCGCGGGTGGTGATGTGCTCCATCGTCACCTTGAGCTCCGGCAGGCGCTGGCGCAGCGGTTCCAGAACCGTATCGATGAAGGCCTTTTCGCGGTCGAAAATATCGACCTCCGGCGTCGTTACCTCACCGTGCACGCAAAGCGGCAAGCCGATCTTCGCCATGCGTTCCAGAACCGGCATGGCCTTGTTGAAATCGCGCACCCCGCCGTGGGAATTGGTGGTCGCACCCGCCGGATAGAGCTTGACGGCAGTGATGAGGCCGCTTTTTTTGCCCTCTTCCACATCGTCGGCCTGCGTGTCCTCGGTCAGATAGAGGGTCATCAACGGCTCGAAACGGTCACCCGCCGGAATTGCCTTGACGATGCGTTCGCGATAGGCGCGGGCGTCGGCCGTGGTAACAACCGGCGGCACCAGGTTTGGCATAATGATGGCGCGGGCGAAATGGCGGCTCGTATCCCCGATCACCCCTTCCAGCATGGCGCCATCACGAAGATGCAGGTGCCAGTCATCAGGGCGGCGCAGGGTGAGCGACTTCATCGGGATACCTCGGAGCATGACGGAATTGGCGCCCGCTTAGCATCTTTTGCCGCGGGAAAACAGCCGCCAAAGTTCATCGGGCGGCTGTAAATGTCATTTTTTTAAAGCATGCCTCAGATGTTGCCCGCTTCCGGACCCCAGACATCGGTCATGGCAAAACCATCGGCCAGCGGGTCGAAGGGATCGAGGCCAACCTGGTGCAGACCGAAGGTGAAGCCGCGTCCGGCAATGGTCGGAATGACGGCAGGTCGGCCCGCCACCTCGGTGACGGCGGAGAGGCCGACATCGAATTCCGAACCGATGATCGAGCGGGATTTATATTCATCTCCCACCTTCACCTTGCCTCGAGCATAAAGCGTTGCAAGATTGGCGGAGTTGCCGGTACCACAGGGCGAGCGATCCGCGCGGCCTGGCCACATGGTGGTGCAGGTGCGGATCGAGCCATCGGCATCAACGTCCCGGAACATCACATAGGCGACGCCTGATATTGCCGGGATTTCCGGATGCACGACGGTCATTTCACGGTTGACCAGATCCTTCAGGATCATGCCGGCCGAGACCAGCTTGGCGGCATTGGCCTTTTCGATCGTGAGCCCGATCTGGCGGACATCCACCAGCGCATAAAAAATGCCGCCGTAGGAGATATCCATCGTCACCTTGCCCCATTCCGGCGTGTCGATGCTGACATCCAGCTCATGCACGAAGGACGGCACCATGGTCAGCTTGACCTTTTCGCAGCGTCCGTCACGGCAGGTGGCCGTCGCTTTGACGAGACCAGCGGCCGTTTCCAGAATGATGACGGTTTCCGGTTCCTGCATCTCGACCATGCCGCTTTCCAGAAGCGCGGTCGTCGCGCAAATGGAATTCGAACCCGAACTGGCATGCGCCTGATCCGGCTGGAGAATGACGAAGGCGGCGTGCGCATCGGGATGTTTCGGCGGCAGGAGCAGGTTGACCGACCCCATGGGCGTACCGCGCGGCTCCAGCGTCAGGAAGCGGCGCAAGGCTTCCCCTTGCGGATCGGTGTTCATCCAGTGCAGCTGTTCGGCCACGGTGTTGCCGGGAATTTTCGGCGCGCCGCCAGTGACGACACGGCCGATTTCGCCTTCGCAATGAACATCGAGAAGCTGGAGGGTGCGTTTCCAACGCATGGGGTCTACTCCGGAAGTTGGGTTGTTGGCCCGACCATACAGATAAAAATACAAGCTGTATACAAATCTGCGGGAGTGTGGTGACAAAAACGCCTGACGTTTCCGCCACCCCCGGTCGTATCGTGGCTTAGCGACTACGGCATTCCGCCCGGTTTCGATTTGCGGCGGCATCGCAGTTGACCCTTGACGACTGAAGCGCCTGATCGTCCACCACGGAACCGGCTGTATCGCCCACCGACCCGACGGTGTTTTCCACAGAGCGGCCAAGCCGCTCCACCTGCCTGCCATAATTTTCCCGCGTGCGTGGATCGAAGACCGCGATCGGCGCACTGACCACCACGCTCGCCGCCGTTCCGACGGTTTGCGCAGCACCGATACTGACGGCACCCAACGCTTCGCCCAGGCCGACATCGGAATCCGTCACCGTCTGGCCCGCGATAAGACGGTCGCCGATCAGGCGGACGACCTCGGGGCTCTCGGCAAATTTTCCGTGATTCAGACGATCACCGGATTGCAGCTTGGTGAGATCGAGAACGGTGATGCCAGCTTTTTCCAGCTGGCTGCGATAGGGCTCCACGGAAGGATCGATCTGGCCGAGGCGATCGACATTGCCGGAAATGCGACGCGACAGGCTGAGCGCGCGGTCATCCTGCGACACGAAGAGGGTGAATTTCGGCGGCGTTTTACCGAGGCTGCTGAATTGCCGGCTGAACACGTCGACATCGAGATCCGGAGCGGCCAGGATGACATTGCTTATCTTGGGATCAACGCGGCCGTTGCGGATGGCCATCTGGCGCAGCGCCTCCACCGCAAGCCAAGTGCCCATGGAATGGGCCATGACGGTGACTTCGCCGATGGACTTGTCCTTGGCGAGGCGGGTCAACATTTCCTCAAGCGCATCGCGCGAGTAATTGGTGCTTTCCTTGTCGTAATTATAATCAAAGATACTGGCTCGCGACGGCCAGGTGAACACCACGGGTACGACATCCGAGCCGGAATCATAGACGATCTGGGCAAAGCGATAGACGGATTCCTCGTAACGGTTATTAAAACCGTGCACGAAGACCAGCACGCGGCGGTCTTTCTGGATATGCTTGCTGATCCAGCTTTTCGTCTCCGCTTCGGAACGAATAGGCTCTACGGCCACCGTCGTGAAATCTTTCAGCGGGTTGGGCGGCAGCTTCTTCGGCCATTGCACCTGTCCGACCTTACGGTTGGCCTTGGGCGGAATGGAAATCGTGACCGCATCAACCTTCAGGCCCGTTCCACGCTCGCCGCCGAAAAGCACGGCGGCATTTTCGGACGGCGCCCGCGTGGTGGCGACGAGAAGGTTGACCGGCGTCGTGCCCGCCACCGTCTGGCCCGTCGGTGTCATGACCCCGATGGGCCGCCCGCCGCAGCCTGCAAGCAGGGCGACAATCGCGATCACGGCCACGAAACGAATGGGCATCACATCACTCTCCTACAACCCACAGCAACCGGATAGTGGCCAGGGTAAGAGGATTTTCTACCGGAGGCGGAACTGCCGCGCCAGCAACCAACTGGGATCAGCGACACTTTCCGCCCCGGTGTGTCCGAACGGACCCAATTGCCGGGCGACAGGCCGGAAACTCGGCCG
Source organism: Agrobacterium sp. ST15.13.013 (assembly GCF_027956525.1). NCBI lineage: Bacteria > Pseudomonadati > Pseudomonadota > Alphaproteobacteria > Hyphomicrobiales > Rhizobiaceae > Agrobacterium > Agrobacterium sp. ST15.13.013. The sequence goes on along the minus strand of NZ_JAQKGP010000004.1, from coordinate 257,773 downwards.
CCAGCAAAAACGCCGGCCTATCGCTGCGGCAGCATGGTGCCTCTTTCCCGAACCGCGTTATGCCAGGACAGTGCCTCTTCGATGAGATGCGGCGTGTGCCCGCCCCGCGCCACCGCCCGCTGGTAATAATCCGTCAACGCATCGCGATAGGTGGGATGCACACAGTTTGCGATGATGACCGCTGCACGCTCACGCGGGGCCAGACCGCGCAGATCGGCAAGCCCGATTTCGGTGACGAGGATATCGACATCGTGTTCGGTATGGTCGACATGGCTGACCATGGGCACGACGCTTGAGATCGCGCCACCCTTGGCGATCGACTTGGTAACGAAGATCGACATATAGGCGTTGCGAGCGAAATCGCCCGAGCCGCCGATGCCGTTCATCATATGCGTCCCGCCGACATGGGTGGAATTGACGTTTCCGTAGATATCGAATTCCAACGCGGTGTTGATGCCGATGATACCGAGGCGGCGGATGACTTCCGGATGGTTGCTCACCTCCTGCGGACGCAGGATCAGCCTGCTTTTGTAATCGGCCAGTCGCGGCATGACCTGCTCGTTCATGGCAGAAGAAAGCGTGATCGATGAACCGGAAGCAAAGGTCAGCTTGTCAGCGTCGAACAGTTCGAAGGTCGAATCCTGCAGGACTTCCGAATACATTTTCAGATCATGAAACGGCGTATCGATGAAACCATGCATGACAGCATTGGCAATGGTGCCGATACCGGCCTGAAGCGGCTGGAGTTCGTGGGTCATGCGCCCATGACGCACCTCGTTCAACAGAAAGTCGGTGAGATGGCCGGCAATCGCCTTGGTCTCGTCATCCGGCGGCAGGACCGTGGAGAAACTGTCGCTTTTGTCGCTCAGCACGATGGCGGCGATCTTTTCCGGCGGCACCGGAATGAAAGGCAGACCGACGCGGCTATCCGTCGCGACAACGGGAATGGGCATACGGGTCGGGCGCTTGGCGGGAATGAAGATATCATGCAAACCCTCCAGCACCTCGGGCTGCGACAGGTTGATCTCGACGATGACCTTATCGGCCAGAATGGCGAAGCTTGCGGAATTGCCGACCGAGGTTGTAGGCACGATGCCGCCCTCCGCAGTGATTGCTACGGCCTCGATAATGGCGACATCGACGCCGTGGATCTGGCCGCCGCGCAATTGCTCGACCGTTTCGGAAAGGTGTTGATCGATGAACATCACCTTGCCGTCATTGATCGCTTTTCGCAAAGCCGGATCGGACTGGAACGGCATGCGGCGCGCCAGCATGCCGGCCTCGACCATTGTCTTGTCGAGATCGTTGCCGAGGGAGGCGCCGGTCATCAGGGTGATTTTCATGGGGTTCGTCTTGGCGCGCTCGGCCAGCGCCAGCGGCACTGCCTTGGCTTCACCGGCGCGCGTAAAGCCGCTCATGCCCACCGTCATGCCATCCTGAATGAGACTGGCGGCCTCTTCGGCGCTGACGATCCTGTTCAAGAGGGACGCGTTGCGGATACGCTTTTCAAGCATGCAATTCTCCATGATCTGTCATCACGATGGTACGGCATTGGTCGGCCACCTTTCGGCGACTATGGCGTGCCGTTTCATCGATGAAACTGACATAGATCAAGGGTGCGCACGGAACCATGGTTCCGATGCATCACATCCCGTTCAACAAACCAGAAGTGGCGCATCCCCGCGACAAGCAACGGGGGTCTTCTCACCACCGCAACCCTGTAATCGGCAAAAAACCTCGCACCCTACACCGGGAACAGGCACGAGGCGAAGGTCATCCCCGTATACCACGGAAACGGCCGGTGTCAGGGACCTTCGCAGACAGGCGCCTGACCGAGCACGAGCTGCCCAACTTCCGCGTCATAGGCACGCAGGCCGAATGCACCAAGGCTTATGATCCGGTAACAGGGATTGCCGCCCGTCCACAGCGGATCGACAACATCGATATCGGTGATGAAACGATGCGCGCAGGCCTGACCGGAACTGTAGGCGATGCCTTCGGCGGTCGTCCCTGCCATCGGCACATGTATATGGCCGAAAATGATGTGACGTATTCCGGCCGGATGAGCGGCGAGCCGGCGCATGACAGCACCCTCATCATGCATACCGATATGTTCGAAATGGCGGATGCCGCAATCCATCGGCGGGTGATGAATGAACACCGTCACCGGCAGGTCGTCCGCGCTTTCCAGCGCATTCTCCAGCCATGCCAGACGATCCGCGCCATACATGCCGCCGATGACATCGGCCTCGTGGCTGTCGAGAAACAGCAGCCGACCGAATTCCGTGTCGATGAAGGACTGGATATAGCCGTTGTCGTCACGCGGCTGCTCGGGAAAGGCAGCCACGAATTCCGGGCGACGGTCGTGATTGCCGAGCATCAGCCGCACAGGCACGGAGACCGGCGCGAGGATGTCTCGCAGCAGTTCATAGGCTTCCGGCTCGCCGTAATTGCAGAGATCACCCGTCATCACAAGAAGATCGGCGTCGGCGTGTTTTTCGACAATATCGGCCACCGCCGCGCGCAGCTGCTTTTCCGGATCGACACCGTTTACAGCAATGCCGGGGGGTACGAGATGAGTGTCGGTGATCTGGATGATCTTCATAACAGGGCTTTCTGCGCAAAATAGCTGCGGGAACGGATTTCCCCGCAGCCTTTTCAATGGTTTTGCTTATTTCAGCAGGGCGTTGGTCTGCTCGACGATCTGCTTGAGACCGTCTTCCGGCGTCACCTCACCGCGCATGACGGTGCCGATGATGTCGCGCTGGGTGCGCCAGATGCGGACGGAATCGCCACCCGGATAACCGGCCCAAGGCATAGAACGATCAGCCTGAAGCGAAGCGGTCTTCACATTCGGGTTCTCGACATAATAAGGAGCGAGGAAGTCCGGGCCGGTGGCCAGCTTGTTGGTCGGCAGGTAACCGGTGATGCGAACGATGGTGTTCTGTGCTTCCGGACCGGTGATCCACTTCAGGTACTTCCACGCCGCGTCCTGCTTGGCCTTTTCCTGGGTCAGAATAACAGCCGAGTTACCGCCGGTCGGCACGCCGCCCTTTTCCTTGTTGTCGAGCGGAAAGGTTGCGGTCTTCAGCTTGAAGCGGTCGCCGACCAGACCCTGGATCGTCTGAACGTGGGCGGGCGTTGAGAAGATAAAGCCGGTGAGGCCTGCACCGAACTGCTGGCGGGACTGGTCCCAGTCGAGCAGGTTCTGACCACCTTCGGTGACGAACTGACGGGTCATCTTCAGGGCGTTGAGGCCGATCTCGTTGTCGAAGCCAACGGTCTTGGCCTTCTCGTCAACGAGCTTTCCGCCCTGTTCGACGATGAGCGCCTGCCACAACCAGTCGTCCGGCCAGCCGTTGATGTCGTAGCTCATGCCGGCGAACTTCGGGTCGAGCGCCTTGATCTTCTTGGCGAGAGCAATGAGCTCAGCAAAGGTCGTCGGCATCTTGTCCGGGTCGCCGCCAGCCTTGGTCACGAGGTCGGAGTTGATGTAGATGATCGGCGAGGACGCATTGACCGGCAGGCCGTACTGCTTGCCGTCGATCTGGCCGAGGGCGGCCATCTTGGGACTGTAGTTCTTGTCGAGGAAAGCCTGACCGCCTTCAGCCTCAATGAACGGGCCGAGATCGGTGATCTGGTTGCGCGGTGCGAGCGTGTGAACGAGTTCAGCCGTCAGGTTGTAACCCGAGAAATAAACATCCGGCAGATTGCCTGTGACGGCGGAGCGCAGAACCTGCTGCTGGCCTTCATTGTAACCGGCGGCCGGAGCGAGGAAGTTGATCTTCACATCAGGGTTCTTCTTCATGAATTCATCGGCCAGCGGCTGATGGAATTTGGTGAACCCCGGCAGATTGTAAAGAACATTGAGCGTGATTTCGTTGGCCAGAACCGGCTGTGCGAGGCCAGCAAAAGCCATGCCAAGAGCCAGACCGCCCATCACAGCGCGTCGGTTGAGTTTCATATCAGTCTCCAGAAAGGTTGCGAGGAGGAAATCTGAACGGCGTCACTTGACGCCGGTCATCGTAATACCGGCGATGAAATGCCGCCGTGCGAGGAGGAAGCACAGCACCATCGGCGCGGTAATCAGTGTTGCGCCCGCCATCAGCGCACCGTAATTGGCGCCGGATTCGACATCCGCGAAAAGCATCATGCCAAGCGGCGGCGGGGCGAGATTGGTGTCGGAGACCACGATCATCGGCCAATAAAGGTCGTTCCAGTGGGCAACGAGCGAAAAGATCGAAAAAGCGGCAAGCGAAGGCAGAGAACCGCGAAGGACCAGCCCCCAGCAAATCTCCATTTCCGAGAACCCGTCCATGCGGGCGGCCTCGATGATTTCATTCGGATAGCTGCGGAAGGACTGGTTGAACAGGAAGATGGCGAAGACCGACAGGAAGAACGGCATCATCATCGCGAAATAGGTATTCAGCAACTCTGTCTTGGCCAGACCGACAAAGAGCGGCAGTGCCAGGGCCTGAATGGGAACGCAGAGCGCGGCAATAACAAGGCCCAGCAGCAGCTTGCGGCCCGGAAACCTGAGCTTCGCCAACGCATAGGCGGCCGGAACCGATGTCAGGACCTGTACGACGAGAATACCGACGCAGACGATGACGCCGTTCAGCATGAAACGCGCCATCGGCACCTGACCCGCCGCCCGTGCATAATTGTCGGCCGCGTCAAATTTCTGCGGGATGGGCCAGAGCGACACATCGAAAATCTCTGCCGGCGAGCGGATAGAGGTCAGCACCATCCAGTAGAATGGCAGGAGCATCACGAAAGCGCCGAGAGCCAGTACGAGATGCGGGAAATATTTGCGGAGTGCGGCCATCAGTAATGCACCTTCCGGTCCATATGCAGCGTCTGGCCGATAGACAGGACCAGCACGATCACAAGGAAGATAATCGTCAGCGCGGCGGCGTAACCGGTGTTGGAATATTCGAAACCTTCGAGATAGAGGTCGAACAGCAGGGTTTCCGAGCCGAAGCGGCCCTTGGTCAGCACAGCCACCGTCTCGAACACCTTGAAGGCTGAAATGGAGGTGGTGACCACCACGAACATGGTCGTGGGTCCGAGCATCGGCCAGGTCACTGTCAGGAACCGGTCAACCGGGTTCTTGGCGCCATCCAGCCGCGCTGCCTCGTGCAGATCCTTAGAAATGGCGGTGAGGCCGGCAAGGAACAGCACCATGTTGAAACCCAGAATCTGCCAGACGCCCATCAGCGCCATGGTGGGAATGAGGAGCACGGGATTGGAGAGAAAAGCGACGGGCTCGAAACCCAGCCATTTGATCGCCGCGTTCACTGGCCCAAGCGAAGGGTGCAGCAGGAACTGCCACACGGTCGCCATGGCGACGAGGGTTGCGGTGACGGGAAGGAAATAGGCCACCTCCCAGAAAGCGCGGCTGCGCTTGCGATTATACACGAGCAAAGCGACGCCGAGCGCCAGAAACACACCGAAGGGAATGACGATGAGCGCATAGATGGCGGTATTGGCCAGAGAGCGCAGGAAAACCGGGTCCTGAAACGCCTTGACGAAGTTTCCAAGGCCGACAAAGCGGGTGGAAAGCGAACCGAGCTGATAATCGGTGACGGCAAAACCGGCCAGAACGAACATCGGAACGATATAGATCGCCAGCAGCAGCAGGCTTGCGGGAGCAGCGAACATCAGGCCGCGCCAGATCATCCGCCGGTCCGCCTTTGACAGCCGCGGGCGAGCCTTCGCGCGCGCGGCCGTGGAAAAATCGACCGCCGTCATGCCGGCGCCCGCTCGCGCACCGTCACCTTGCGGCGCAGACCGTCGGCCGCAAAAAGATGCGCGCGTTCCGGCGCAAAGCCGAGATTCATCACGCCATTCATATCCGCGCCCACAGCATCGCCGGCGCCCTGACGCAGGGTGATGGCGACCGTCTCGTCGCTCAGCAGGCGGCAGCTCACAAAGCGGTCGGCGCCATGGGTTTCGCTGCGCACCACGCGCACGGCAAAACCTTCTTCGCCCGGACGCAAATCCTCGGCGCGAAGGCCGAGCGTCGCCGGGCCGGCATCACGGCCAGCACCTTCAATGCCGAGATCGCGTCCAAAAGCGGCGATCTTGCCTTGCGCATCGATTTCGACCGGCAGCAGGTTGATCGAGGGCGTGCCGATAAAACGCGCGACCGTCAGCGTCGCGGGCTTGCGGTAAAGCTCGTCCGGCGTACCAAGCTGCTCGATACGGCCTTCCGACATCAGCGCGATGCGGTCGGACATGGTCATGGCTTCGATCTGGTCATGGGTGACATAGATGAATGTTGCGCCGAGCCGGCGGTGCAGGCCCGCCAGTTCCTCACGCATATGGGCGCGAAGCTTCGCATCGAGGTTGGAAAGCGGCTCATCCATCAGGAAGGCGGCGGGCGAACGCACGAGAGCCCGGGCGAGCGCCACACGCTGACGCTGGCCGCCGGAAAGCTGCGCCGGCTTTCGATCCAGCAGATGCGCGATCTGCAGCGTCTCGGCCGCCTGCTCGACGGCGGCATCGATCTGCTTCAATGTTTCCGCAGGGGCCGCAAAACGTCCGATCAGCGGCAGGCGCGCGGCAAAAGGCAGGCGCCGCATCCTGAGCGGTGTGGCAATGTTCTGGCGCACGCTCATATGTGGATAAAGGGCGTAGGACTGGAAAACCATCGCCAGATTGCGATCGCTCGGATCAACCTCCGTCACATCCTGTTCGCCGATGGACACCGAACCGCGATCCGGCGTTTCCAGCCCCGCAATGATACGCAGAAGCGTGGACTTGCCGCAGCCCGACATGCCGACGAGAGACAAAAACTCTCCAGGGCGGATGGAAAGATCGATCTCTTTCAGAACATCGTCGGCCCCGAAGCCCTTGCCGATTCCTGAAAGTTCAAGTGATTGTGGCGTCATTCTGCGCTCCTTTTCTGGAGCGCATATGCTTTTATTGTATGACAATATGACGAAGGTTTGAGGAAGGTTCGATGACACTCGAAAGCCCGACAATCTCGGACTATCGGAAAACCCTTTGGTACAGGCCCTCAACCAAAACCACTAATATTTAGGGGGTATTGCTAAAATATTCCCCACTAGCATTTATAGACTGAGAACCGGGTCGGCAGTGCCGGTTTAAACGGCGGCGAGAATCACATGCGGTCGTAATTTTCCGGAATCGAATCCGCAAACACCTTGTCCGTTTCCAACGCGGCTTTCACCCCGGGCGCAGCTGATGAAGCGGTGATTTTAGCACATATTCGGAACGTTCGGAATTCGCGCGGCCCTACGGAGCCTCGAAGCATCCGTCTGAAGGAGTTGCCAATACCAGCGATATCGCGCGTGAGAGCGATTGTTTCAGGACTTCATTTTATCGGAAGAGAAATGGCGCACCCGAAGAGATTCGAACTCCTGACCCCCAGATTCGTAGTCTGGTGCTCTATCCAGCTGAGCTACGGGTGCGTGCCGTTCCGGTCGTTTCCGGTGGCGTGGCGATCCTCTAAAACGTCCTCATTCCGAATGCAAGCGATTTCGCTTCGAAATTGTCATTTTTCCGCAGCAATTCATGTATCTAATTGATTTTGTTTGACATTCCATGAAGATCATTTTCCACGGGCCAGATACCATGTCCGTTTGGGTGTGGAGAACGATTGTGCGAACCCACTGCGGAGCAGGTTTTTCAGGCGGTTCTAGCCGCCTGTACGGAAGCGGCGCGGTCGGCGATCTCGATGCGGAACTGCGTGCCGGGACCGGGCTTTTCGACGAGCGCGATCGTGCCGCCATGGGCAAGCACGAGTTCGCGGGCAATGACCAGCCCGAGGCCCGTGCCGCCGGAGCGAGCCGAACCCCTGAAAGCGGAAAACAGGTTCTCCTTGGCCTTGCGCGGCATTCCCGGCCCATTGTCATCGATGACGATGCTGACGACGCTGCCAGCCCTCTGGGCCGAGATGGAGAGGTGTCGAAGCCCGGCATTCGCGGTATCGGATTGCAAGGCCTGAACGGCATTGCGACAGAGATTGTGGATGACCCGGAAGAGCTGCTCGGAATCCGCATCCACCGTGAGATCGGAGGGAACGCTGTCCTGAAACTCGATGCCACTATCCGGATCGAGCGCCAGAATATCGCGCACATCCCGCACCAGAAGGCTCAACTGCACCATCTTGCGTTTCGGCGCGCCTTCGGTCGCCTGGCCATAGGCCAGAACCTCGCCGGTATAGGCCACGGCGCGGTCGATGGTGCGCAAGAGTTTCGGCGCGAAGCTCCTGACCATCGGGTCCTTGGCATCCACCAGACGGTCTGACATGAGCTGGGCGGAGGAGAGGATATTGCGCATGTCGTGGTTGATCTTCGAGACCGCGAGGCCGAGATCCACGAGGTTCTTCTGCTGCCGCAGGGTCTTCTGCAGTTCGGTCTGCATATCGGCGAGGTGGCGGCCGGCAACCGATAGTTCATTCGTTCCCTCATCAGGTACGAAAATCCGCTCGGGATTGCCCGGGTCCTCGGAGAAGTTCTGCATGCCGAGCGTCAGCCGGCGTATGGGCCGGATCATGATGCGGTTGATGGAGATGAAGATCAGGCCTGCGGTGATCAGCGACAGGACGATGGAAATCAGGAAAACGTTGCGGGCATAAGCAAGCATTGCCGCCCTAAGCTTGTTTTCGCCAAGCACCAGTTCGATGATCGTGTCGCTGTCGCCGACGACGTCGAAAACGCGGATGATGCGGTTGCCGCCGAACAGCAGGGTGGAAAAGGCGTCCCGCACCGCCGCCACCTGCGAAACGTCGGAAAGATCATATTGCTCATCGACGCCCGGCGGCGTTTCCGCCACGGCGAGCAAGCGCGACGTGCCGTCCTTGCGCAGGGCGATAAGCTTCGCTCCGGTTGCCATCAGCGTGTCGTTCTGCACGCTTCTCGGCAATTCAGCCTGCAGGCCGTCGATGACAGCCCCGGCGGCCGCAGCCGTATTCAGACGGTCGCGCAACCATGAAAGACGCATATTGGCGACGGAAGGTACGAAGATCAGCACTTCGGCGATCATCACGAAGATGACTGTGAGCAACAGCAACCGCCCCGAAAGACCGGCGGTCAATCCCGGCATGCAATGCACCCGATCGTCTTGCGTGCGGTCCAAGCTGTCTACGCCTTTAGAAAACACCGGGCCCATGATCCTGTATGCGCGCCGCTGCTTGCGTGGAACGGCTCGGTTTATATGCAGTGATGATAATAGGACCTAATGGATATTTTTCCAATGCACTGCAAAGTAAAGGTTTTCATTGCCGGAAAAACAAACGCCGCCCGGCAGGGGCGGCGTTCGAAAATGAGCCGGTCTGAAGCGGACCGCTTGTCGTCTAAAACTCCTGCCAGTCGCCATGCGCGGGTGCCGCCGCAGGCTGGGCATTGAGCGCGCGGCTGACGCTGTTCATCAATTTACGGGCCGGAGACGCCACTGCCGGTGTCCTGCCGGAGACCGCCACCGGACCGGCGGAGACCGCCGTCGGTCTTGCGGGCTGCTCAATGCGGGGGCTGCGCTGCACATTCTCCACGCCGACGTTAAAGCGCGCCACGAGCGTCACGAGATGGTCCGCCTCGCTGCTCAGCTTGTGGGTTGCGGCCGAGGTCTCCTCCACCATGGCGGCGTTGCGCTGCGTTACCTGATCCATCTGGTTGATGGCGGTATTCACCTCGTGCAGTCCGGTGGACTGTTCCCTGGCGGCCGTGGCGATCGAGTGGATGTGCTCGTTGATTGCCAGAACGCGGGTCTCGATCTCGCTCAGTGCGCCGCCAGTTCTTTGCACCAGCGATACGCCGCGCCCAACCTCCTCGCCCGATTTGGTGATCAGCGCCTTGATGTCCTTCGCAGCGGTTGCGGATCGTTGCGCAAGTTCTCGCACCTCCTGAGCGACGACGGCAAAGCCCTTGCCCGCCTCGCCTGCACGGGCGGCCTCCACACCGGCATTCAGCGCCAGCAGGTTCGTCTGGAAGGCGATTTCGTCGATGACGTTGATGATCTGGCTGATTTCGCGCGAGGCATGCTCGATACGATCCATGGCGGACACGGCGTCGCGCACGACATTGGCGGACTCCTCCGTCTTCTGCTTCGTTTCGGCAACCATGGCGCTGGCTTCCTGCGCACGATCGGTCGAATTGCGAACAACGGCGGTAATCTCATCCAGAGCGGCTGAGGTTTCCTCCAGCGCCGCCGCCTGCTGTTCCGTCCGCTTCGACAGGTCATCGGCCGCCGAGCGCAATTCGTTCGCGTTGCCGCTGATGCCTTCCGTGCTGCCGCGCACTTCGCGCATCGTCTCGCGCAGCTTGGTCAGCGTCTGGTTGACGTTCACCTGAAGTTCGGCGAAAACGCCGCGGAACTCGCCATCCATTCTCTCCGTCAGATCGCCCCGCGCAAGGCCTTCAATGACGCGGCTGGTCTCGGACACGCCATTATGGACCCCGATGAGGAGCGAATTGATCGTCGCGGCAAAACGATTGAGGTTGTCGTCGCCATAATCCTTGTTGATGCGGCGGCTGAAATCGCCCTGGGCCGCAGCGTCGACGACGATGGCCATGCCGGCCTGCAGATCGTCGCTTTTCGCGCGCATGGCGGCTTCCTGCGCATTCATGCGGCGCACTTCGCTGCCGTTTTTCTTGAAGACCTCGACGGCCGCGGCCATTTCGCCGATTTCATCGTTGCGGCCGAGATAGGGGACGGCGGCGTCGAGATTTCCGTCGGCCACAGCATTCATCACCTGCGAAACCCTGCGGATGGGTGCGCTGAGTTGCCGCGTTCCCATATACAGGCCGAAGGCCGCTCCCGCGCCGACACCTGCAACCGTCACCGCGACAATCACCCAGAATATGGCGGTGCTGAAAGAATCGACCCCCGCCTTCACGACTTCGAGTTCGGCAAGGTCGTTTTTCACGACACTGTCGATCTCCGCCTGATAAGCCTTGCGGTTGGTGCGGTTAGCCTCGTTATTACCCTGCTGGTTGGCCGCCTGGGGCCCGACTTCCTTACCGAGACGGACCGTCTCCAAGCGGAAGGACCGAAACTCCTTGGATCGGCTGACAAGCTTGTCGAAACTCGCTTTTTGCTCGGCCGGCACCAGCGGGGCCCAAGTAGCGATCAGCTTTTCCATGGCGTCGAGATTTTTCACCATGCCGTTAGCAAAGGGGGTGGCCGCAGCCACATCGGCGGCCGCATAGATACCGCGCGCGTCCATGACGACTGCCGTCACCAGTCGGTTGAGCGCCTCTCCCTTATAAGCCCTTTCGGCGGCTTTCTCGAAATGATGCGAACGAACCCAGAATTCGTTGATCGCATAGATGGACAGCCCGCCAATGGTACAGGCAACAAGGCTCATCAGCCCGACAAGTAGATTGATACGACCGCGAATTCTCAACTTCGTTCCCCCAACAAAAACCAGCTGCGCGATGAAAATGGGAAGCTGGCATAACTTTTCGCGTCACAAGATTTATCAATGCCGCGTTAAGAAAGAATTTCGGATTTTACCGATGACGCGCTGGAATTGGCCTCTATCGGCTGTCGGCGAAGAAGATGGCGATGCGTTTTCCGCAAAAGGTGAAGCGCGAAAACCCCTTCGGCAATTGACTTTGCTCGGCCTATGCCCTTATAAGCCGCGCACGCTCGGCCATTGAAAGCTCGCCCAGGCGGGGTTAGCCGTGCAAAAAACGAAACGCTCTTGCAAATTATTGCAAATTCAAGAAGGGCCGCACACCGCGGTATTAAATAAATGTCGAAGCGTACTTACCAACCGTCCAAGCTCGTCCGCAAGCGTCGTCATGGCTTCCGCGCCCGTATGGCTACCGCCGGCGGCCGCAAGGTTCTCGCAGCCCGCCGTGCGCGCGGCCGCGCTCGTCTTTCGGCTTAATTGCCGTCTCTGTGACCCGGTGAAAGTCGCGGGCACATGAGTAAGACAGGAAAACTGCCCGGCCGGCTTAAAAACCGGTCGGATTTCCTTGCCGTTCAGGCAGGAGAAAAACGGCGGGGAGGCAGCTTTCTTCTGGAAGTGCTTGACCGGAAAGCCCCGGAAACCGAGCCTCGCGTCGGTTTTACCGTAACGAAAAGACAAGGCAACGCGGTCGAGCGAAATCGCATGCGCCGCCGTCTCAAGGAAGCCGTCAGGCTTTCTGCCGGGGTCGCAATGAAGCCCGGTCATGACTATGTGATTGTCGCCCGCAGGGACGTGCTTGATACAGCCTTCCCGAAACTTCAGTCTCTCCTTAACGAGCGAATTGAAGGAACGGCGAAACCGAAACGGTCCCAGGAGACCCGCTCCAGGAAAGAATGATGGAAAAGAACCGCAATTACTTCATCGCGATAGCCCTTTCGGTTGTCATCGTCCTCGCCTGGCAATTCCTTTACATGAATCCGCGTATCGAGCAGCAGCGCCGCGCCGAAGAGGCCCGCCAGGCGCAGCAGCAAACGACGCAGCAACAGCAGCCTGCGCCGGGCGCCGCACCGGGGGCCGCCGTTGAAGGCGCACCGCCCGCATCCTCCCCGCAGGCCGCCGCCACCGCGACCCGCGAAGAGGCAATCGCAAAGACCCAGCGTGTCGCCATCGAGACCAGCGCCATCGCCGGCTCGATCAACCTTACCGGCGCCCGCTTCGACGACATCCGGCTCAAGGACTACCATGAGACCGTCGATGACTCGAGCCCGATCATCACGCTGTTCTCGCCCTCCGACACCAAGGAGGGCTATTTCACCGAACTCGGTTACGTTGCGGCACAGGACGTCGGCGGCGTGCCCGGCCCGACCACCGTTTGGACGCTTGCCAACGGCGACGAGCTGACGGAAACCACTCCGGTCACGCTGACCTACACCAATTCCAAGGGCGTCATCTTCTCGCGTACGGTTTCGATCGACGAGCATTATATGATCTCGGTGGCCGACAAGGTAGAAAACCCGGGACAGGCTGCGATCTCCTTCGCCACCTATGGCCGTGTGACGCGCAACAACAAGCCCGCGGTTCCCCCGGTCTTCGTCATCCATGAAGGTTTCCTCGGCGTCTCCGGCAAGGATGGCAGCCTGACGGAAGAAAAATACAAGGACGTCGAAGAAGCGCCGGTAACAGTTGCAAAGGCGACCGGCGGTTGGCTCGGCATCACCGACAAATATTGGGCCGCGGCCATCGTTCCGCCGCAGACGACACCGTTCGAGACGCGCTACTCGCACATCACCGGCAATCAGCCGAGCTACCAGGCAGACTTCAAGAGCGATGCCCTGACGGTCGAGCCCGGCCAGTCGATCGAGCTGAAGAGCCTCGTCTTTGCCGGCGCCAAGGAAGTGCCGCTGGTCGACCGTTACGAAACGACCTACGCCATTCCGAAGTTCGACCTTCTGATCGACTGGGGCTGGTTCTACTTCATCACCAAGCCGATGTTCAAACTGATGGATTTCTTCTTCCGTTATTTTGGCAATTTCGGCGTGGCGATCCTGCTCACCACCATCGTCGTCAAGGCTCTCTTCTTCCCGCTCGCCAGCAAGCAATATGCCTCCATGGCGAACATGAAGCGCGTGCAGCCGAAGATGGAAGAGCTGAAAGCCAAGCATGGCGATGACCGCATGGCCATGCAGCAGGCGATGATGCAGCTCTACAAGGAAGAGAAGATCAATCCGGTCGCCGGCTGCTGGCCGATGCTTTTGCAGATCCCGGTCTTCTTCGCGCTCTACAAGGTCATCTACGTCACCATCGAAATGCGGCATGCGCCGTTCTTCGGCTGGATCCACGACCTTTCCGCGCCGGATCCGACGTCGCTGTTCAACCTGTTCGGCCTTCTGCCCTACGACGTGCCGCACTTCCTGATGATCGGTGTCTGGCCGCTTGTCATGGGCATCACCATGTTCCTGCAGATGCGCATGAACCCGACGCCCCCCGATCCGACGCAGGCGATGATCTTCAACTGGATGCCGCTGATCTTCACCTTCATGCTGGCCTCCTTCCCGGCCGGTCTGGTCATCTACTGGGCATGGAACAATACGCTCTCCATCACCCAGCAGGCCGTCATCATGAAGCGCCAGGGCGCCAAGATCGAGCTGTTCGATAACATTAAGGGGCTGTTCAAGCGAAAGCCGGTGCAATCGAAATGAGTGAGACCGGCACGGCAACCGAAAAGCCCCTGTTCGGGCGACCCTGGATTTTCATTCGCGGCGTTCCCGCAATGAAATTCCTGCCGCCCGAAGGGCCGCCGGAGATTGCCTTCGCCGGTCGTTCGAATGTCGGCAAGTCCTCGCTCATCAATGCGCTGGTGGGCCACAAGGGGCTTGCCCGCACGTCCAATACGCCCGGACGCACGCAGGAACTGAACTATTTCGTTCCGGATGGTTATTCCGGCGAAGCGGGCGATCTGCCGCCGATGGCGTTGGTCGACATGCCCGGTTACGGTTATGCGCAGGCCCCCAAGGATCAGGTCGACGCCTGGACGAAGCTCGTCTTCGATTATCTGCGCGGCCGTGCGACGCTGAAGCGCGTTTACGTGCTGATCGATTCCCGCCATGGCGTGAAAAAGAATGACGAGGAGGTTCTGACCCTGCTCGACAAGGCGGCCGTTTCCTACCAGATCGTGCTGACGAAGACGGACAAGATCAAGGATGCCGGCGTTCCGCGGCTGATCGGTGAAACGCTGGAGAAAATCCGCAAGCGTCCCGCCGCCTATCCGGAAGTTCTCGCCACATCCTCGGAAAAATCATTCGGGCTGGATAGCCTGCGGGCCGAGATCGTCAGAACGATCTCTCTTTGAGGGGCATGCCTCTCAGGCGATGGTGAAAAGCAGAACGGCGGTCCAGAGCATCGCCGTTAACGCCAGAAGGCGCCAGAAGCGCACGGAATGCCAGACCTCCGAAAATATGGCTGCGAACATGCTGCCGCCCCGTAGCGGCTGGCCCCTGAATGGCAGGCCGGAGCGGCTCGGGTCCCGTTCCAGCAGTGCGGCGACGGTTGCGTTTTCGCGATATTCGGTTTCCGCCAGATTGTCCCGCCAGCGCCTGACCATGGCCGCGAACTGGCGGTCGCGTTTGACGCGCTTGGCAAGCTCCGCCATGCTTTCCGGCGGCAGCGCACCCAGCACATATTCGCCCGCAAGCACTTCATCCTGCAAGCCGCTTTGCTTGTCTCGATCGGGTGCCGTCATGTAGTTTCTCGCTCCTCGGTCGTTCAGGTCAGCATCGCTCCCGCGGCGCGCGACATCACCTGTCACCCTGAATTAACCCCTCCCCTTTTCGGTGTAAGGCTGGTCCCATTGGACCTTTATGTCAATCTCATTACGGGGCCGGGACAGCCAAAAAAAAGAAATTTGACCGTTGCCGACACAATAAGGCCAGGAGGTTATTTCATCCGTCAAAGACTTGCTTTAGAGCGGTGGCAGGCTTTCAACGGCCGCAACCACAGACCGAGGTTTTTAGATGACGTCTTCCGAAAGCGAAACTCAGGCGCGGCTGCTCGCACAGGCTCTGCCTTTCATGCAGAAATACGAGAACAAGACCATCGTGGTGAAATATGGCGGTCACGCCATGGGGGATTCCACGCTCGGCAAGGCTTTCGCGGAAGACATCGCCCTGCTGAAGCAATCGGGCATTAACCCCATCGTTGTGCATGGCGGCGGCCCGCAGATCGGCGCGATGCTGACCAAGATGGGCATCGAATCGAAATTCGAGGGCGGTCTGCGCGTCACCGACGCCAAGACGGTCGAGATCGTCGAAATGGTCCTGGCCGGCTCGATCAACAAGGAAATCGTCGCCCTCATCAACCAGACGGGCGAATGGGCGATCGGCCTGTGCGGCAAGGACGGCAACATGGTCTTTGCCGAAAAGGCGAAAAAGACCGTCATCGATCCTGACAGCAATATCGAACGTGTGCTCGATCTCGGCTTCGTCGGCGAAGTCACCGAAGTCGACCGCACCCTGCTCGACCTGCTCGCCAAGTCGGAAATGATCCCGGTGATCGCCCCGGTCGCGCCCGGCCGCGATGGCGCCACCTACAATATCAATGCCGATACCTTTGCCGGCGCGATTGCGGGTGCGCTTCACGCCTCGCGTCTGCTGTTTCTCACCGACGTTCCCGGCGTTCTCGACAAGAACAAGGAACTCATCAAGGAACTCACCGTCTCGCAGGCGCGTGCGCTTATCAAGGACGGCACGATTTCCGGCGGTATGATCCCGAAGGTCGAGACCTGCATCGACGCCATCAAGGCCGGTGTTCAAGGCGTTGTGATCCTCAACGGCAAGACGCCCCACTCCGTCCTTCTGGAAATCTTCACGGAAGGCGCCGGCACGCTCATCGTGCCCTGATGTGCTTCAGGTGGCGGACGGCAAGCCTGTCCGCCACAACTGACATTCAGCCGAATGCCAAAAGCGACAGCACACCCACGACAATCAGCAGGCAGCCGGACAGTTCGAGCCGGTTGATCTTCTCCTTGAAGAAAAGCACGGTCGAGGCGAAGGCGAAGAGCATCTCCACCTGCGCCAATGCCTTCACCACGGCGGCCTGCTGCAGGGTCATCGCCGTGAACCAGCCGAACGAGGCCGTTGCGCCCACGAAACCGACCGCAAGCGACGGTTTCCACACCTTGGCGATGCGCCGCAACTCTTCCCGCTCGCGCCAGACGATCCACAGGAACATCGACACCGTCTGCATGACGATGACGACAACCAGAGTAAAGCCCGCCTGCATCATCGCATCCGGAGTGGGAAGGCTCGGCGCAAGCGCGAGCGACGCCGACCGGTAAGCGACTGATGACAGGCCGAAGAAAGCGCCCGAGGCAAGACCGATACCCGCTGTCCGGCTGAAGATCGAGGTGAAGAAGGAAGCGGGCGTGACTTCCGTGCGCGCCACCGAAATTAGCATGACGCCGGCGACCGAGATGGCGATGGCCGCCAATGTGCCGCCATTGACGCTTTCCCCGATGAAAATAAGCGCGAACAGTGCCGCCTGCGCCGGTTCTGTGCGGGAATAGGCCGTTCCAACCGCGAAATTGCGGAAGGAGAACAGGTGCACGAGCAGGAAGGTGGCGGCAATCTGCGCCATGGCGCCGACCGTCGCCCACACGGCAAAGGACATGTTCGGCACCGGCAGAGGGCGACCGAGCCCGAAATGCAGGAAAGCAAGATAAGCGAGAGCGAAAGGCATGCCGAACACGAAGCGCACGAAGGTCGCGCCCGTGGTGCCCATCATGCCTTTGAGGTGCTTTTGCAGGGTCGAGCGCAGGTTCTGCAGGAACGCGCTTGCGAAAGTGATACCAATCCAGAGTTCCATGGCTTTGCCGGTATCATGCGCGGGAGCCCGCAGCCAAGCCCGATTTTCTGATCAATCGTCGTCTTTTCGATTTTCTTCGGCCTTCGAAACAGGCATAAAGCAGCCCATGGACACAAAGCCGAAAAACCTGCCCGAAGCCGCCGATTTCGCCCATGTGAGCGAATGGGTCTTCGATCTCGACAACACGCTCTATCCGCATCACATCAATCTGTTTTCGCAGATCGACCGTAACATGACGGCCTATGTGGCGGAGCTTCTGAAGCTCGATCCCGACGAGGCGCGGGCGCTGCAGAAGCGCTATTATCACGACCACGGCACGACGCTTCAGGGCCTGATGATCCATTACGGCATCAGCCCGGACGAGTTTTTGGAACGTGCCCATGCCATCGACTATTCGGCGCTGAAACCGCATCCGGAACTTGGCGAGGCGATCAAAGCTCTGCCGGGCCGCAAATTCATCCTTACCAACGGCAGCGTCAAACATGCGCAGGCCGCCGCCGGTGCGCTTGGCATTCTCGATCATTTCGAGGATATTTTCGATATCGTCGCCGCCGGCTATCTGCCGAAACCGGCCAGCGCGACCTATGAGAAGTTCGCGGCGCTTGCGAAGCTCGACACGCAAAAAGCCGCCATGTTCGAGGATTTACCCCGCAATCTCGCGGCGCCCAAGGCGCTTGGCATGAAGACCGTCCTGCTCGTCCCCGCCAATCTCGAGGGTGTCGTCATGGAACGCTGGGAAATCCCGGCCGTCACGGATGCGCATATCGACTACATCACCGACGATCTGACCGGCTTCCTGACGAAAACCATCGCAGGCTGAGCAGCGAACATTACCGAAGCTTCATACACCTTACCGATGTTTAAGTGGTGGGGCTTGCTGGACGTCACTATCTTCTCTTCAGGGACACCAAAGAAAGGTAATGACGATGACCACACGTAAAATCGCCCTGTCTGCTCTTGGCGCAGCCCTTGTGCTCAGCACGGCCGCAACGGCAAGTTTCGCCGCACCCGGCAAAGGCCATAAGGATCGCATGCCAATCCGCCAGGAAGCCGCCTTCGTTCACCTCTTAAAGGTTGCGGATGCCAACAAGGACGGCAAGATTTCCAAGGAAGAATTCGCCGCCCGTCAGGACGCGCTCTTCACCGAGATCGACAAGGACAAGGACGGCTCGATCACGCCGAAGGAAATGCGTGAGTATCGCCAGGCGAAAATGGAAGCTTTCCGCGCCGCCAACCCCCGTCCCGAGCGTGAGGAGGCCAAAGCCGAAGACGGCAAGGGCCCCGAGGGCAAGCGCGCCGAAAGACATGCCGAGCGCGAACATGGCGGCCGTTTCGGCCATCAGGGATGGGGCAAGCATGGCGGCAAGGGCGCAGGTTTCGCGCTGATCCGCTGGGCCGATACCGACGAGAACGGTCAGGTCAGCAAGGCCGAATTCACCGCCGCCGGCGAAAAGATGTTTGAACGGCTGGACAAGAACAAGGACGGCGTCATCTCCATCGACGACATGCCGGACCGCCCGTTCCTTTAACCCGCGAAAGAAAAGCCCGCTCAAAAGCGGGCTTTTTTCTTCAATGCAGGCTGACGGTCTGGAGATCGTCTTCGGCAGCCTTGAAAAACGTACTGGACCGGTTGTCCGTCAGGAGGATCGGCGTACCATCTGCACCGAACAGCGCCCAAAGGTCCAACTGCGGATCGAGATCGGGCGCTTCCGGGAAACAGCGGCTGACGTCTTCCGCGCGAATCTTGCGGATATATCCCACTTCTCCTTCGCCGATATGGGCGAGCTGGGATTGGGTGAGACGCGCATGCGCTTCTTTCAACAGCATATTTCAGCCTCCTTCTTCACGCCGAGCGATTCGTGTCGGATTCCGGCGTTCATGGTCTACTCTGAGACGGAAATATTAATTTTCTTCACCACGTTTGAAATTTCCGGCCGGACCAGATCGATGGAAAGAAGGCCGTTGCGCAGGCGCGCCTCCCTGACCTGCATGCCGTCGGCAAGCACGAAGACCCGCTGGAACTGGCGCGCCGCGATTCCGCGATAAAGAAAATCGCGCTTCTCCTGTTCCTGCTGGCGGCCGCGGATGACAAGCTGGTTATCGGCCGTCGTGACATCCAGATCGTCCTGCGAAAAACCGGCAACCGCGATGGTAATCCTCAGGCGCTCGGGCACGTCATCGTTGCCGGGCAGACGCTCTATGTTATAGGGAGGATAGCCGTCATTGGCCTTCGCCATGCGCTCCAGCGTTTTTTCCATGGCATCAAAACCCAGCAAAAGCGGGTGGGTGAATGGCGTCATGCGGCTCATGTCTCTTTTGTCCTTGCAACCAAGCGACGTTTCGCGGCCCCGCTTCCGGCAGCCTTGCCGGTCAATCGCACCGACCCTTGCAATATGGGAAGCACAACCGCAATACGCAAGACGCGGCGACGAGCAAAGGGGATACCGGGGAATGAGGCTTGACAAGTGAGCACCCGCCGCTCGAAAAAAGCGCTCATCTCAACGGCGGGCAAGACATGGCAGAACGCAGAAAAATCATTATCGACACCGATCCGGGCCAGGACGACGCGGCGGCAATCATGCTCGCTTTTGGGAGCCCTGACGAAATCGACATTCTCGGGCTGTGCGCTGTTGCCGGCAACGTTCCGCTGAAACTGACCAGCCGCAACATCCGCATCATCTGCGAATTGTGCGGCCGCACCGATATTCCCGTCTATGAGGGCGCGGAGAAGCCGCTGGTGCGCAAGCCCATCACCGCCGAGCATGTTCACGGCAGCACCGGCCTCAACGGCCCGGTTCTCGATGAGCCGACCATGGAAGCGCAAAAGCAGCATGCGGTCGATTTCATCATTGAAACGCTGATGCGCGAACCCGCCGGCACCGTAACGCTCTGCACGCTCGGCGCGCTGACCAACGTGGCGCTGGCGCTCCTGAAGGCCCCGGAAATCGCCGATCGCGTCAAGGAGCTGGTGATGATGGGCGGTGGCTTCTTCGAGGGCGGCAACATCACACCGGCGGCGGAATTCAACATCTATGTCGACCCGCAGGCCGCCGATATCGTCTTCCGCTCCGGCATGCCGATCGTCATGATGCCGCTCGACGTCACCCATCAGTTGCTGACGACCAAGGCTCGGGTCAGCCGCATTCGCGACATTGGCAC
This sequence comes from Agrobacterium sp. ST15.13.013, assembly GCF_027956525.1. Lineage (NCBI taxonomy): Bacteria > Pseudomonadati > Pseudomonadota > Alphaproteobacteria > Hyphomicrobiales > Rhizobiaceae > Agrobacterium > Agrobacterium sp. ST15.13.013. The sequence continues at coordinate 237,369 of NZ_JAQKGP010000004.1, read as the reverse complement.
GCGGCCGGCCATCGCCATGGCTGAAATGCTGGAATTCTTCGAACGTTTCGACATTGAGAAGTACGGTTCGGATGGCGGTCCGCTGCATGACCCGAGCGTCATTGCCTATCTCATCAAGCCCGAGTTGTTCGAAGGTCGCGAATGCAATGTCGAAATCGAGGTCCATTCCGAGCTGACCATGGGCATGACAGTGGTGGACTGGTGGAATGTTACCGAACGGCCCGCCAATGCCCGTGTGATGCGCAAGGTGGACGCCGACGGCTTCTTCGAATTACTGACGGAACGTTTCGCCCGTCTGTGACGGAATACGAACACCAAAAAGGGCCGCTGGTATCCCCAGCGGCCCTTTTTATTTGAAGTCAGGAAGGCCTGTCAGAACTCCGTCCAGTCATCCTGCGCCAGCGCGTTTGCACCGCTGGTTCTCGGACGGGCGCGAGGAGCCGCAGCCTGCGCCCTTGCCGGAGCGGCGGGGGCGCGCATTGCCGCCGCCGTGGCGCGCAGTTGCTGGCTGGAATGACCGCCGGAAACGGAGAAACCGGCCACGAGCGACTTCAGCGTTTCGGCTTCGCTGTTCAGCGTCACGCTGGCCGCCGTGGTTTCTTCCACCATCGCCGCATTCTGCTGGGTAACCTGATCCATCTGCGTGACAGCGGAATTGATCTCTTTAAGGCCTACCGCCTGCTCGCTGGCGGAGGCGGAAATCTGCCGTATCAACTGGTTGATCTGCAGAACCTGATCGGCGATCTTTTTCATCGTCGCACCGGCCTTGCCGACCAGTTGGACGCCCTCGTCCACCTGGGTGGCCGAGGTGTTGATGAGGCCCTTGATCTCCTTGGCCGCGGTGGCGGACCGCTGCGCCAGTTCGCGCACCTCCTGTGCTACGACGGCAAAGCCCTTGCCGGCATCACCGGCGCGCGCGGCTTCCACACCCGCATTCAGCGCCAGAAGGTTGGTCTGGAAGGCGATCTCGTCGATAACGCCGATGATGCGGGAGATTTCGGCAGAGGATTGCGCGATGCCTTCCATGGAGTTCACGGCCTGCTGCACGACTTCACCCGATTTGCCCGCATCGTCGCAGGCATGGCTGACGGCTCCGGCCGCCTCTGCGGCGTTTTCCGCGCTGGAATTCACCTGCGCGGTCAGCTCATTGAGGGCGGCGGCGGTTTCTTCCAGGCTTGCGGCCTGCTGTTCCGTGCGGTGCGAAAGATCGCTGGCTGCGCGGGTGATCTCGCCGGTGCCGTTCCCGATGCTGACGACGGTTGCGTTGACCGTGGAAACGGTTTCCTCGAGGCTGGCGAGCGCCGAGTTGAAGTCCTCGCGCAGCTTCGCATATTCGCCGGGGAACTCGTCTTCGATACGGTAGGTGAGATTGCCCTGCGAAAGCGCATTGAGGCCAGCACCCAGCACGCCGACAATGTGCTGCTGCATGCGGCTGTTTTCAGTACGCTCGGATTCCGAGCGCTGGCGCGCCGTTTCCGCGTGACCACGCTGGGCCTCGGCTTCGGCCTCCATCTCGCGGATACCGGCAAGCTTCGCGCGGAAACCTTCAAGTGCAGTAGCCACCGCACCCGTCTCATCCCGGCGCTCCTGTCCGGAAACCGGTACATCGTAGCGACCGTCGCTCAGCGTCCTGACGTCGGAAACCAGCGAGGCAAGCGGATTGCGGACGAAATGGCGCACGGCGAAATAAAGCGCAGTGATGACGGCAGCGAGAATGACGATCGCACCGATGATCATCATGTAGGTCTGTTCCTGAACCGGTGCGTTCAGGGCCTGATGGGGAATATCCACCAGCACCACCCAGGTCGCGTTGAGGCCCGGAACGGCGAAGGGATAGACGAGACGGTTATAGGGCGCGTCCGTATCGAGGCCGAGATTTTCAATGAGGCCCTGTTTGCCGGAGGTAATCGCCGCCTGCACGGTGCTCGCACCGTCTCCGTCGTAAGCCTTCATGTTCTGCTCGGGCGTCGGCGGCACCAGCCACTGGCCGCCCTGCGAAACGAGCGTTACGCGGCCGGTTTCGAAAGGATGCAGCGCCTGCAGCTTCTGCGACAGCGAGGCCAGCGAGATATCGACACCCGCCACACCAATCATCTTGCCGTCCGACATGACCGGATAGGCAAGCGAGGTCATGGTTGTGGGTACTTCCGTGCCTTCGGCGAGATAAGGCTGGGTAATGGCGCCCTTGCCGGATTTGGCGGCGAGCGCATACCATTCCGCCGCATAATCGTTCTTGAAGGTCGAAAACTGGATGTCGCCCTTCTGGGTCTTCGACCAATAGGGGGCAAACGCGCCGTTTTCATTGGTGCCAAGATCGAGCCTGCCCGCAATCTCCGTGCTCTGTCCATCAAAAAGGCCGAGCTGCTCGCAAAACCAGCTTCCGAAAGCAAAAGTATTCTGCTCGACATTGGCCTTGAGGATGTTGACGATGCCGGGCCGGTCCATCGATTTCGCCTGATGCGCGCGGCCGATGACGCCGGCCATGGAGCGTGCGGCGCTGCCGAGTTCGCCCACATCGGCGGCGATCACATTGGCGATAGCGCGCGCTTCGGTATTGGCCTGATCCATGGTCAGCGCGTGCACGCGCTCACTCGTCTGGGAAATGAGAAAGGAATTCGATGCAACGAGAACCGTGGTGATGGCGCAGCCGGTTACGAGGATCAGCTTCGTCGCAAGCGACTTCACTTGGAAATTGAACATTTTGGCCTCGATCAAATCGCCCGCCCGAAGAAGGCTGACGTCAACGGATGATAAATCTCCGTCATGGAGGCCCGTCCGCAGGGGACAGTGCGCTGCAGCGCGACGAGGTGAAATTAGAAGAAGATTGCTAATTAAACCCTAAAATTACTTCGCCGCGCCAAGCATAATCAGTGTTCGTAGTGGGCCGAGATGAGTTTCCATGCATCTTCGGCCGTTTCGGCGAAATGCAGCAAATTCATATCATCCGGTGCAATGGTGCCGAAATCCGCCAGGAATTTGAAATTGATTACCGATCGCCAGAATTTCTCACCGAACAGGACGAGCGGAATGGGCTCCATGCGCTTCGTCTGGATAAGCGTCAACGTTTCGAAGAGCTCATCAAGCGTGCCGAAACCGCCGGGAAAGATCACCACCGCTTTCGCCCGCATCAGGAAATGCATCTTGCGAATGGCGAAATAGTGGAAGTTGAAGCTCAGCTCCGGTGTTACATAGGGGTTCGGCGCCTGCTCGTGCGGCAGGACGATGTTGAGGCCTATAGACGGGCCGCCGGCATCGGCAGCGCCGCGATTACCCGCTTCCATGACACCGGGACCGCCGCCGGTGACCACGACATATTCGAGGTGATCTGATTTCGCGGCATAATCGGTGCAGAGACGGGCAAATTTGCGCGCCTCGTCGTAATAAACTGAGGATTGCTCCAGATTGCGCTTCTGCGTCTCGTTGCGCGCCGCCCAGGCCTCGCCGCCGGGTTCAGGAATACGGGCGCCGCCGAACATGACGACGGTGGATTTGATGCCCCGCTCGGCCAGCGCCATTTCTGTCTTCAGAAGTTCTAGCTGAAGCCTGACGGGACGCAGTTCCTCGCGGCAGAGAAAATCCATGTCCGCATAGGCAAGCCGGTAGGACGGGGAATCCGACTGTGGCGTCCTGGGAATGACCTCGGCCTGCTGCTTGTCCGCAGAGCTGCGCTTCAACGGGTCCCATACCCCGTCCTTGCGCCGCAATTTGCCGTTTTTCAGTCGTGTCATTTCCATGCCTTTCGTCTGACGCGCCAAATCATCCAAATCACATTGACGCCTTTCCAACACTCCCTTAGATCAAATGACCAAAGCCTTCCAGCGGCGCGGGACCATCCGTGACCACGAACACCACGCGACATTCAAGGAATTTTCCATGAGCCTTACGGATCTAACCTCCCTCGAAACCATCATCGAAACCGCATTCGACAACCGCGATGGTGTGAACGTATCGACGAAGGGCGAGGTTCGCGATGCCGTGGACACATCTCTTCAACTTCTCGACAGCGGCAAGGCGCGCGTGGCCGAAAAGCAGGCTGACGGAAACTGGAAGGTGAACCAGTGGCTGAAAAAGGCCGTGCTTCTGTCCTTCCGCCTGAACGACATGGAAATCGTGACCGGCGGACCGGGCGAATCCACCTGGTGGGACAAAGTGCCGTCGAAGTTCGAAAACTGGGGTGAAAACCAGTTCCGCGCCGCCGGTTTCCGCGCCGTGCCGAACGCCGTCGTGCGCCGCTCTGCCTATGTCGCCAAAAACGTCGTTCTGATGCCGTCCTTCGTCAATCTCGGCGCCTATGTCGATGAAGGTACGATGGTCGATACCTGGGCAACGGTCGGCTCCTGCGCGCAGATTGGCAAGAATGTGCATCTTTCGGGCGGCGTCGGCATCGGCGGCGTTCTGGAACCCTTGCAGGCGGGCCCGACGATCATCGAGGACAATTGCTTCATCGGCGCCCGTTCGGAAGTCGTCGAAGGCTGCATCGTGCGTGAAGGCGCGGTTCTCGGTATGGGCGTCTTCATCGGCAAGTCCACCAAGATCGTGGACCGCGCCACCGGCGAGATCACCTATGGCGAAGTGCCACCCTATTCCGTCGTCGTTGCCGGCACCATGCCGGGCAAGCCTTTCCCGAACGGCGAACCGGGCCCAAGCCTCTATTGCGCCGTGATCGTCAAGCGCGTCGATGAAAAGACCCGTTCCAAGACCGGCATCAACGAGCTTCTGCGCGACTGATAAAAGCTGATACCATGACCACGACCGATCCCGTTGCCAATCTCGCCGCCCTCATCCGTTGCCCTTCGGTAACGCCTGCGGAAGGCGGCGCGCTTTCCCTGCTCGACACCCTGCTTTCGCCGCTCGGCTTTAAGGTGGACAGGATGGTGGCGAGCGAGGCGGGAACGCCTGACGTGGAAAACCTCTATGCACGGCTCGGCACCGAAGGTCCGCATCTGATGTTTGCGGGCCATACGGATGTCGTTCCCGTGGGTGATGAGGCCGCATGGAGCCATCCGCCCTTTTCGGCAGACATCGCCGGTGGGGAAATGTACGGTCGCGGTGCGGTGGACATGAAAGGCGGCATCGCCTGTTTCGTGGCGGCCATTGCCCGCCATATCGAAAAACACGGCAAGCCGGACGGCTCCGTTTCTTTCCTGATTACAGGCGATGAGGAAGGCCCGTCGATCAACGGCACTTCCAAGCTGCTGGAATGGGCAGCCGCCAGAGGCGAGACATGGGACGCCTGTGTCGTGGGCGAGCCGACCAATCCCGACCAGTTGGGCGACATGATCAAGATCGGCCGCCGGGGTTCGCTCTCGGGCCGAATCACGGTCCACGGCGTTCAAGGCCACGCCGCCTATCCGCATCTCGCCGACAACCCCATTCGCGGTCTTTTGCAGCTTACCCATGCGTTGATGCATCCGGCTTTCGATCACGGCACGGATGATTTCCAGCCTTCCAATCTGGAAGTGACGACCGTCGATACCGGCAATGCCGCCACCAATGTCATCCCGGCGCGGGCGACGGCGGCCTTCAACATTCGTTTCAACGACAGCTGGACGGCAGAGAGCCTGCGGGCGGAAATCATCCGCCGCCTCGATGCCGCCGCAGCCGAAGGCGAGCTTCGCCCCGACCGGGCTCCGGTCAAATATGAGATCGTCTGGGCGGACCGTCCGAGCCATGTTTTCCTGACGCGCAACAATGCGCTCATCTCATCGCTGTCAGGTGCGGTGGAAGCCGTGACAGGCAAAGAACCGAAGCTTTCGACCACGGGCGGCACCTCGGATGCGCGCTTCATCAAGGATTATTGCCCTGTCGTGGAATTTGGCCTTGTCGGGCAGACCATGCATATGGTCGACGAGCGCGTGGCCGTTGCCGATCTCGAGATGCTGACACGCATTTACGAGACCTTTATCGAACGCTGGTTCGCCCATGCCGACGGCAAGTGAAGTAAGGCTCTATCTGACAGGCCTGTGGCTTCTGCTGCTCGGCGATCATAATGGCGCGCGGTATCTCGATCTCTCCGAGCGCGGCATGTGGCGGTCCTTCTATTCAGCGCTGTGGTGCCTGCCGGCCATGCTGGTTTCCTGGCTGTGGCTGCGTGCCGCCTTTCTCGCCAGCTATCCGCCCGGAACCGGAACGGGCTTCATCTTCTTCTTCCGCCTGGCCATGGTCGAGGCCATCTGCTGGATCGTGCCGCTGCTGTTGATCGGCATGCTGCTCTACGCCTTTGGCGCCCGGGAAAAATTCGCGCCGCTCGTCACCACCGTGAACTGGCTGTCGCTGCCCTTTTCTTATGCCTATGCGGTTCTCATCCTGATCGCATTCTTCCTGCCGCCGCTGCAGGGGTTGATCGCCATTCTCTGGCTGGCACTGCTTCTGTCGCTGGTCTTCGCTTTTTCGCGGATCGTCAGATTTTTCATCCGCGACCAGTCGCTGCTCGTCTCGGCCGTCGTCATGACGCTGCTGGTGCCCGCCATGTTGCTGTCGGAAGCATTGCAGCGTTTTCTCGGCGTATATCCGGCCTGAGAGGCAGTGAGGCTTCAGGTCAGTCCGCGTCTTCCGTCACTTCGACTTCGGGGCGGCGGCGCGGCGGAATGACATCGGGATAATCGACCTGCATGAAATAAAGACCGTCCGGCGGCGCAACGGGACCGCAGGCCTTGCGATCTCGTGCCTCCAGCGCGGCACGCACATCATCAGGCGTCATAGTGCCTTCACCTGCCATCTTCAGCGTGCCGGCGAAGGAGCGTATCTGATTATGCAGGAAGCTTTGCGCGGTCGCGCGGATTTCGATGAGGTCGCCGTTGCGGGTCACGTCCAGCCGGTCGAGCGTGCGGACCGGGCTGTTTGCCTGGCAATGGACCGAACGGAAGGTCGTGAAATCATGCCGGCCGACCAGCATCTGTGCGGCTTCATGCATGCGCTCGTGGTCCATATCCTTCGATACCCACCATGCCCGCTTGTGCTCCAGCGCCAGCCGGGATTTGCGACAGATGATGCGATAGAGATAATGGCGGCGCAGCGCTGAAAAACGGGCGTCGAAATCCTCGGTCACGGCGGCGGCATCGAGCACGGCCACGGCCTCACCCGCCATGGCGAGATGCGCGTTCAAGGCATTGCGGAGCTTGTAGGGTTCCCAATCGCGGGAAAGATCGATGTGGGCGACCTGTCCAACGGCATGCACGCCGGAATCGGTGCGGCCGGCACCGCGAATGGAGACGCTCTCTCCCGTCAACGAGCGAACCGCAGCCTCCAGCGCGCCCTGAACCGAGGGGCCGTTATCCTGTCTCTGCCAGCCGTAATAAGGCGTGCCGTCATATTCGACGGTCATGCGGAAACGTGGCATCAGCCGAGCCTCGTTGCGGTCGGAACCGGTGTGCCACGCACGAAATCGGCCGCCGACATCGGCTTGCCACCCGCCTTCTGCAAACGGGTGAGCCGCACGGCGCCGCTACCGCAGGCAATGGTCAGAGCATCGTCGAGCGCTGCGCCCGCTTCTCCCATTCCGCTTGCCAGTTCGGAGGCCAGAACCTTCACGCGTTCGGGTTTGCCGCCGATATTCATCTCCAGCCATGCGCCGGGAAACGGCGAAAGCCCGCGAATGTGGTTATGGACATCCTGTGCGGGCCTTGAAAAATCGATATGGGTCTCGCCCTTGTCGATCTTCGCGGCGTAGAGCACGCCCTCTTCCGCCTGCGTGACGAGGGGCAGGTCGCCTGCCTCCAGCTTGTCCATCGCCTGCCGCATCAACCGCGCACCCGCCAGCATCAGGCTGTCATGCAGTTCGCCCGCCGTCATATTCTCGTCGATCGCGACCTTTGCGGTGAGCGCGACGGGGCCGGTATCGAGCCCCTTTTCCATTTTCATCACCATCATACCGGTTTCGGCATCGCCGGCCATGATCGCCCTCTGGATGGGGGCAGCCCCGCGCCAGCGCGGCAGCAGGGAGGCGTGACCATTATAACAGCCGAGACGCGTGCCGGAGAGGATCGCTTCAGGCAAAAGCAGACCGTAAGCGACGACGACGGCTACATCGGCGTTGAAATCCCGGAAATGCTGGCGGTCTTCCTCGGCCTTGAAGTTTACGGGCGTCAGCACCGACAGCCCCAGCAAGTCGGCTGCCTGATGGACCGACGACTTCTGCAAATCGAGACCACGGCGGCCGCCGGGACGCGGCGGCTGGGTGTAGACGGCAACGATCTCGTGGCCCGCATCCACCAGTACACGCAATGTGGGAACGGAAAAATCCGGCGTGCCCATAAAAATGATGCGAAGAGCCATCGTCGCCCCCTTCCCTGTCGTCCACTCCAGCCCAAAGAGGACGGATCAGATCTTTGCGCGGGCCGCTTTCGTGAATTTCTTGATGACCATGTCGCGTTTGAGCCGCGAAATATGGTCGATGAAGAGAACGCCGTTGAGGTGGTCGATCTCATGCTGCAAACAGGTCGCGAGCAGACCGTCCGCCTCGACCGTCTGCTGCTTGCCGTCACGGCCGACATATTGCACGGTGAGCGACGCTGGGCGCTCCACCTCGGCATAATAATCGGGGATGGAGAGGCAGCCTTCCTCATAGGCCGAGACATCGTCCGACACTTTGAGGATTTCCGGATTGATGAAAACGACCGGAGCCTTTTCTTCACCTTCGCGTGCCACGTCGATCACCAGCATGCGGCGCGGCACGCCGATCTGAATGGCGGCGAGGCCGATACCCGGCGCATCATACATGGTTTCGAGCATATCGTCGGCAAGGCGCAGCACCTCAGCATCCACCTGTTCGATGGGCTTGGATTGCTGACGCAGCACGGGATCGGGCAAAATGATAAGCGGTTTGATGGTCATGGCTTCCCATAACGTATCTCTTGCGCGGAGGAAATAAAAAACACGAGGTTCAAACCGCCTCCGGCATGTGCCCCGCCTGACTCATTTCTGCCGCAGGAATGTTCTTGTTTTGATCTTACGAATCATTGGAAATCTGTTAGATTTGGCCATGAGCATAGACTTTTCAGTTCTCCTTCAACCCGCGCTGCGGGCCGGCTCCGTCGATATCAGCTTCGGTGCGCTTCTCGCTGCCGCGGTTTTCGGCCTCGCCGTGGCGTGGCTTGTGACGGCAAACCGGTCGAAAAAGGCTGGAGCTGACGGTGAAATTTCCGATCTCCTGAAAACACAGTCCGAACTGCACGGGCGGATCGCGGCCATGGCGGAAACGCTTGGCACGCGCCAGACCGAGATGAGCCAGACGCTGAACCAGCGCCTCGACGGCATGTCGCAGCGCCTTGGTGAAACGCTCACCGAGCAGACCCGGTCGACCCATGAAAATCTGAGCCGCCTTCAGGAGCGCCTCGCTGTCATCGATGCCGCGCAAGGCAATATTCAGGATCTGGCAAAAGACGTTGTCGGGCTTCAAGCCATTCTTTCCAACAAGCAGACACGCGGCGCTTTCGGACAGGCGCGCATGGAAACGTTGATCGCCGATGCGCTTCCCGCCGGGGCCTTCCAGCTTCAGCCGACGCTTTCCAACGGCTACCGGCCCGACTGTATCATCAAGATGCCGAACAATGCCCCGGCACTGGTCATCGACGCTAAGTTTCCGCTGGAGGCATGGAATGCAATCAAGGCGGACGAGACGCCCGAAACCAAACGCGCCGCGGTTCAACAGTTCCGCCGCGATATGGAAGTGCATATTCGTGATGTGGCCGAGAAATACCTCATCCGCGGCGAGACACAGGATACGGCCTTCATCTTCGTGCCCTCCGAATCGATCTTCGCCGATATTCACCAGCATTTCGAATATCTGGTGCAGCGCGCCCATCGCGCCCGGGTCGTCATCGTTTCGCCGTCGCTCTTGATGCTGTCTGTGCAGGTCATCCAGTCCGTGCTCAAGGATCAGCGCATGCGTGAGCAGGCGCATCTCATTCAGGGCGAGGTCGCCCTTCTGATGGACGATGTGCGGCGGCTGGACGACAGGACGCGCAAGCTGCAGGCCCATTTCGGGCTGGCCCAGAAAGACGTCGACATGATGCTGATCTCCTCCGACAAGGTGCTGGCGCGTGGCCAGAAGATCGAAGGCCTCGATTTTTTGCCGATGGAAAAAGAGGCTTCGCATGGAGAAATCGAGCAGGCCCGGCGCTTTGCGGAAAACCGGGCCGGTGCGGCGAAATTGCGGGTAGTTGACGACGAGTGATCGTCTCGGGCAAAGTCGCCGCCTTGCTCAAATTTCATACGGACCCAGCGCCCCATGATTACTGTTTTCGGTTCCATCAACATGGACCTCGTCGCCACCGCCAAACGCCTGCCCAAGCCCGGTGAAACCGTGACCGGTGAGACATTCTCCACCGCCGCCGGCGGCAAGGGAGCCAATCAGGCGCTGGCCGCACGGCGTGCAGGCGCCACGGTGAAGATGGCGGGTGCTGCGGGCGATGACACCTTTGCCGCACCGGCGCTGACCTTGCTGCGCGACGCCGGCACTGATCTCTCACTGGTGAAGACCACGCCCGGCCCTACGGGGACGGCAGTGATCCTTATCGGCGAAGGCGGGGAAAACATGATCTCGGTCATTCCCGCCGCCAATGGTGAAGTCTCCGCATCCGACGCCGCGAAAGCCCTGGCTGAAATGTCGGCGGGTGATATCTTGATGTTGCAGTTTGAGATACCCGCGTCCGCTATCGAAGCGGCGCTGACGGCTGCGAAGGCAAAGCGCGTCACCACCGTCATCAATACTGCGCCACTGACCGCGGATGGACCGCGCCTTGCGGGCCTTGCCGATATTGTCATCGCCAACGAAACCGAGTTCGAATTGCTGGTCGGAAAGAACGGCCTTTCCGCTTCTGAGCGGGAAAATGAACTGAAAAACCTGCACGACAGGACCGGCCAGACATTGATCGTAACGCTTGGCGCCGATGGCGTGATCGCCATGCGCAACGGCAAGGTTTTCCGGGCTTCCGGCCTCAAGATCGAGCCGGTCGATACGGTCGGTGCGGGCGATACTTTCTGCGGTTATCTTGCCGCCAGCCTCGATCAGGGCATGGATTTCGAAAAGGCGCTGAAGCGCGCCGCTGTCGCAGGCTCGCTCGCCTGCACCCGCGCCGGCGCGCAGCCTTCCATTCCGCTTGCAGCGGAAGTGGATGCGGCTCTCTGAGGGATATTTTCGTTAGCGCATTTTCCGGACGTAAAACCGCTGCGCAATTTTACTGGAAATGCTTTAGCGACGGATGAAAGTGAGATAGGCCGAGCTGCGGCCTTCTCTTTTCGCCTTGTTCTCGTAGCGCGTGCCCGGCCAGTTGGCATAGGGCGTGCGCCAGTCGTCAGCGCTCGCCGCCGTCCATTCGAAGCCGCCATGGCGGGCGCAATGCTGCAGCGTCCAGTTGACGTAAGTATCGATATCCGACGCAAAGCAGAACTTGCCGCCGGGCTTCAACACACGATGGAAACGGGCAAGATTGACGTCGGAGACAAAACGGCGCTTCCAGTGCTTCTTCTTCGGCCACGGATCGGGATAAAGCAGATCGATGTGATCGATCGATCCCTCGGGCAACCAGTCGAGCAACTGCGTCGCATCATCGTCGTAAAGGCGGATATTCATCAGCTCGCGTTCGCGGACCGTGGCGAGCAGCTTGGCCATGGAGTTGACGAAGGGCTCGACGCCGATGAAACCCGTCTCCGGGTTTTCAACCGCGCGGTGAGCGAGATGCTCGCCGCCGCCGAAACCAATCTCCAGACGGATCGACCGCACATCCGCGGGAAAAAGAGCGGCAAGATTTTGCGGCGGGGCGCTTTCCAGATCGATTTTCAGCAAAGGCAACAGGTTCTCGATTGTATCGACCTGCTGATTGCGCAGAGGCTTGCCCTTGCGTCTGCCAAAAAACGCTTCCGTCGCGCGCGAACGCCGTTCTTCCGTCATCTCATACTCTCAACAACAAATAGATTTAACCCGCACAGCACCACGTTGGGCACTGTGCGGGTTACAAAAGGTGCAGTCGGTATCTCTCAATCGCCGCCGAATGACAAGCTTAGAAAGAGCCGCGCCTTCTCCGGACGTAAAACCGCAACGCAGTTTTACCGGAAATGCTTCAAGCGCTCAGAGCTTCCTTAAGCGGCTTCACCAGATCCAGCTTCTCCCAGGAGAAGGAGCCATCGCGGCCGGCCTTCCGGCCGAAATGGCCATAGGAGGAGGTCTTGGCGTAGATCGGCTTGTTAAGATCGAGATGACGGCGAATGCCCGACGGCGACAGGTCCATGACCTTGCGGATCGCGGCTTCGACCTGATCTTCGCTGACCTTGCCGGTGCCATGCAGATCGACATAGATCGACAGCGGCTGGGCGACGCCGATCGCATAGGAAATCTGGATCGTGCAGCGCTCCGCCAGACCAGCAGCCACGACGTTTTTGGCGAGATAGCGGGCGGCATAAGCGGCGGAACGGTCGACCTTGGTCGTGTCCTTGCCGGAGAATGCGCCGCCGCCATGGGGAGCAGCACCGCCATAGGTGTCGACGATGATCTTGCGGCCAGTCAGGCCGGCATCGCCATCGGGACCGCCGATGACGAACTTGCCCGTCGGGTTGATATACCACTGGCAATCGTCAGCGATCTTCAGGTCACCCAGAGCTTCGCGAATATAGGGTTCGACGACCTCACGCACCTTCTTCGAGTCCCAGCTGGCATCGAGGTGTTGGGTGGACAGAACGATTGACACGGCTTCCGAAGCCTTGCCGTCGACGTAACGAACGGTCACCTGGCTCTTGGCGTCGGGGCCGAGCTTTGCGGCTTCGCCCTCACCGCTCTTACGGGCGGTAGCCAGCAGCTGCAAAATGCGGTGGGAATAATAGATCGGCGCCGGCATCAGGTCCGGCGTTTCCTTGCAGGCGTAACCGAACATGATGCCCTGGTCGCCGGCGCCCTCGTCGCCCTGCTTGTCGGAGGCGTTGTCAACGCCCTGCGCGATATCGGCCGACTGCGGATGCAGCAGAACGTCGATCTTGGCGGTCTTCCAGTGGAAACCATCCTGCTCGTAACCGATGTCGCGGATCGCCTTGCGGGCGGCGGACTTGAACTTGGAAGGGTTGATGACCGGATGACCAGCGGCGTCCTTGACGACCTTGCCGTCCTTGTCCTTTTTGAGAAGCGTATCGGGAACCCGAACCTCACCGGCGATAACGACGCGGTTGGTGGTCGCAAGCGTTTCGCATGCGATGCGCACGGTCCACGGGTCAACGCCCGTCTTGGACGCTTCACGATAGATGAGATCCACGATTTCATCGGAGATACGATCACAAACCTTGTCCGGATGACCCTCAGCCACGGACTCGCTGGTGAACAGATAATTGGCACGCATGCGGGATTCCCCTCAAAGAACGGTCTTGGAGTTTGTTAGTCATTTCGGCCGTGAAAAACAAGGACACAACCACATAAATATATCTTTATGTGAGAATTCCTTTCTAATCGCGCACAAAAAAACGGTCCTTGCGGACCGTTGAGTGCCCGGCATCCCGTGCCGGAAATTTTCTGCGTCGCGCGGGCTGCGCTTACTCGGCGTCACCCTCAGCGGCGAGCGCCTTGACGAGATCGACGAGACGGCGGCGAACCTTCGGATCGGCGATCTTCACGAAGGCGCGGTTCAGCTGCAGACCTTCAGCCGAGGACAGAAAGTCGACCACGTAATTGGAGCTAGAGGCTTCTGCCATACCGGTCGTGCCACCGGCCTGATCGCCGGGTGCATCCTCGAAGAAAAAGGAAACGGGCACATTGAGAATACCGGAAATATTCTGGAGGCGGCTGGCGCCAACGCGGTTCGTGCCTTTTTCATATTTCTGGATTTGCTGAAAGGTAATTCCGAGGCTTTCGCCAAGCTTTTCCTGACTCATGCCCAGCATGGTTCTGCGAAGGCGAATTCGGCTTCCGACATGAATGTCGATCGGGTTAGGCTTTTTCTTATTCTCGGTCATCATGCGGTCCTGACACTCGGAAAGGGTTGATATCTCGCTTCATTACATTTCGAAGAAATGAGTCGGCAATTCGACAGCGTCTAAACTTGTTTTACGACTGACGTATTCACTATGCAATTACAGGGGTTCCCGGTCAATTCTAGCGCCGAGCGAAACTCAAGGCGGGAAATACCGCAACGATCATCAAGATAGAAAAAATCAACCAGAAATACGTCCGATCTGTGTCGTAAGTAAATGCGTCGTTTGACCCACCACTCAAAGTGGCGTCAACAATTCCCACCCGACCGTAATCGAGCCCCGCAATAATGCGGCCATAGGGGTCTATGACGGCTGAAATCCCGGTATTGGCGCCGCGAATCACCGGCACGCCCGTCTCAACGGCCCGGACTCTCGCCTGCAGAAAATGCTGATAGGGGCCAGGCGTATCACCGAACCAGCCATCATTGGTCACATTCAGGATGGCGGCCGAGCCGGCTAGCCCCGGCGTCATCTCACCCGGGAAAATGATCTCGTAACAGATGAGAGGATAGAAGGTCTTACCCGAAGGAAGCGTGAGCGGCGTGCGCGAGGAAGCGGCGGAAAAACCTCCCGGCAAAGCGATGACATTGTCGATGCCGAATTCCCGCAGGATACCTTCAAAGGGAACGTATTCGCCAAAGGGGGTCAGATGCACCTTGTCGGTCGCGCCGATGATCTCGCCCTGGCTGTCGATCGCATAGACCGAATTGTAATAACGCGGCGGACGGCCTGCACCCTGATCTTCCATTCTGACGGCGCCGGTGAACAGCACCTGCCCATCCTCCAGCGTTTTGGCGATTTCCGCCAAAGCATCCGGATTTTGCGTCAGAATGAACGGCACGGAGGTTTCCGGCCAGACGATGATATCAGGGCGCTTTTTCCCTTCGCCCGGCGGCAGAGCCGAGAGCCGCAGATGCTCGCCGAAAATCTCCGCCCTGTCCGCGTTCAGCATCTTGCGTGACTGATCGATGGAAGGCTGCACAATCCGAACGGTCAGTGCGTCTGCGGGCACCTCCGCCGGCGTCTGGAGACGGTAAAAGCCATACCCGAAATGGCCGGCCAGCAGCAGACCCGCCACAGCGAGACCCGGCCACATGCCTTTTTTCGTGCCTATCAGTGCGGGCGAGGCGAAGATGAAAACCGCAAGCGTCGTTATGCTGAAAAGGCCAAGCAGATGCACCGATTGCATCATGATCGGGACGGGCATGATGCCGTAGCCAATCGCGTTCCAGGGAAAGCCGGTGGCCAGGAAGCTGCGCAGCCATTCTGAAAAACCGAACGCGGCAGCAAGTGCAGCGATACGGCCGAGGCCCTCCGACCAGAGGAGGTTGGCTGCCGCAACCGCAAAACCGTAAAACAATGCCAGAAAAGCGGGGAGGCCAAGAATGGCGAGCGGCAGCGCCCAGGCGAATTCATCGGCCTCCAGCAGAAGAGCATTGCCGAGCCACCATAGGCCCGCCACGAAGTAACCGAGCCCGAAACACCAGCCGATGCCGAAGGCCGGCATGACGCGGCTGAAGAGGCCGCCCCCAGGTTTGCCGGTGCAGCCGTCCACGAGCCAGACAAGTAGGGTGAAAGAGAAAAAGAGCGCCGCGAAAAAGCCGAATGGAGGCAGAGCGAGCGCCCCGACCGCACCTGCAGCAATCGCCATAACTGCGCGGCTCATGCCGCCGGCCAGCATTACCCTGCCTGCAAGACGCTCCATGCCATCTCCGTTTATGCGCGTCGGGAAAAGCCCGCAGCCGACAAGGCCGCGCCGCGGAATTTTCCCTCAGACCCGACGTAAAGGAAAAAAGATTCGCAGTCCACAGGAGGCATGGCGACCGAAGCGCCATATGTTCTTTTCGACGCCGAACACGGCCTTCATAGCTGCCGGATTGAGAGATGTCGAAAAAGGGCGCGACGGGGAAAACCCCGTCGACCTTTCTTAATCGGCATTCTGCTGATGCGTGATGAGGCGAACATCGGGCGCAGGCAGCGCAATCACCTCATTGGCGTCCGCTTCGCCCGGAGCGCGATCATCCTCACCTTCGGAGCCGTGATCCCGGACGATACGAACGCCCTTGATGCGCCTGCTATCGGCATCGAGTATCTGGAACTCGAAACCTGGCACGGCCCGAACCACCTCGCCCTTGGCCGGAATACGGCCGAGCGCGAAGAAGATGAGACCGCCGAGCGTATCTATTTCCTCCAGGTGTTCACGAACATCGAATGCCGGACCGATCGCCTCGGCAAGTTCGGTGAGTTCCGCACGTGCATCCGCGACAAGCACATCGGCGGAAAGACGCGAAAACATCGCCTCGTCCTTGTCGTGCTCGTCATCGATGTCGCCTATGACCATTTCGACGATATCCTCGTGGCTGACGAGACCGTCGGTGCCGCCATATTCATCGATCACCAGCGCAAGCTGGGTTCTCTGGGCCTGCATCGTCTTCAAAAGGTCGGAGGCCAGCATGGAGGGCGGCGCAAAAAGAATTTTGCGAACCAGTCCGGCATCGGCGACCGTCTGCTCCAGATCGACACGTCCCAGGTCGAAATTCGGCCGCGGTGAACGCGGCGCCTTCACCTCACCGAAAGCAACGCTTCGCGAACCGGCCCGGCGTTTGTTGCGGGCCTGCTTGGCGACATAGGCCAGCAGATCGCGAATGTGGATCATGCCCTTCGGGTTATCCAGCGTCTCGTCATAGACAGGCATACGGGAACGCCCGGTTTCCTCGAAGAGGATCAGCGCCTCGCCTATCGTCATATTCTCATCGAGGCCATCAATATCCACGCGAGGGATCATGATGTCTTCGACCCGAACCTCGCGGAAACGCAGGATATTGTTGAGCATAGCCCGTTCTTCGGGCGAAAAGGCCGCACCGATTTCGGTGTCGTCCATCAGCGCGTCGGTCAAATCCTCGCGCAGGCGCTCGCCCTGAGATGGTTTCAACAACCGTGCGATGCGTGACCAGATGGTCGATTTCGGTTTGGCATTGTAGTCCTGACGTAAGTGACTACTGCCCTCCTCCGAAGAGGACTGCTCGCCGTTTTCTCTGCCCTCATTGGCAGGTCGTGCAGAATGTTCGTTCATGGCTCCAGACAATATTTAAAGCGGTTCCTGACCCGCGTAAGGATCAGATAGGCCAAGCACCGCCAAAATGCGAGTCTCAAGCGACTCCATTTCTTCCGCTTCTTCCTCGTCCATATGGTCATAACCGAACAAATGCAGGAACCCATGAACGAGCAGATGGGTCAGATGATCCTCGAAACTCTTCTCAAGTTCAAGGGCTTCGCGCTCAACCGTCTCGCGCGCGATGACGATATCGCCCAGCATGGGGCCCGGCATTCCGCCCGGCTCCAGCGGAAAAGCCGGGAAAGACAGGACATTGGTCGCCTTGTCCTTGTCACGCCATTCGGCGTTGATTTCCCGGATATTTTCGTCGTCGGTGAAGACCAGCGACAGCTCCACTGGCATTTTCGGGAAGGGTTGGTCCTCTTCCCGCTTCAGGAAATCGACCGCCGCATCCAGCACCCTGGTGGCAAAGGCAGCCAAGTCCTCTTCCGAGGACCAGCCTTCGGCCTCGACGCTGATTTGAATATCCAGAACTGTCATCGTCTTTATGTCAGTCGCCCTTCAGGAGGCTCTCATCCGGCACCGCCGTATGGGACTCATAGGCCCGGACGATACGCGCCACCATCGGATGGCGAACAACATCGACGTCCTTGAAGCGCACGACGGACACGCCTTCCACATCGCCAAGGATTTGCAGGGCCTCGACAAGACCGGATTTCACGCCGCGCGGCAAATCCACCTGGCTCGGGTCGCCGGTCACGATCATGCGGCCGTTCTCGCCAAGGCGGGTAAGGAACATCTTCATCTGCATGGTCGTGGTATTCTGGGCTTCGTCCAGAATGACGGCGGCGTTGGCCAGCGTGCGGCCGCGCATGAAGGCGAGCGGCGCGATTTCGATGACGCCCGCCTGAATGGCGCGCTCCACCTTGTCGCCCGGCATCATGTCATAAAGGGCGTCGTAAAGCGGGCGCAGATACGGATCAACCTTTTCCTTCATGTCGCCCGGCAGGAAGCCAAGACGCTCACCCGCTTCGACGGCGGGGCGTGAGAGGATGATGCGGTCAACCGCACCGCGCTCCAGAAGCTGCGCCGCATGAGCGACGGCAAGATAGGTCTTGCCGGTGCCGGCGGGACCGACACCGAAAACCAGTTCGGATTGTTCCAGCGCCCGCATATAGACGTCCTGCGTCGGCGTGCGGGCAGCGATGGTCTTCTTGCGTGTGGAAATCTGCGCCATGGAAATCTTCGCCTTGCGTTCCATCGTCGGCAAGGTCAACTGGTCGTCCGCGGCCACAGCCATGCGGATCGCGCCTTCGACATCGGAAACCTCGGCGGTTCCGCCCTTGAGCAGCCGTTCATAAAGGAAATCCAACGCCCGACGAGCCTGATTGGTGGCAACGACATCGCCGGTGATGGCGACGGAATTGCCGCGCGGTCGAGCGTCGATATTGAGGCGCTGCTCCAGGAGCTTCAGGTTCTGATCGAACTGACCGAATAGCTCTCCCGCTATCCTGTTATTCTCGAACGTGAGGACGAAGTGATTGGCGTCGGTCGCGGCTTGGCGTGGCTGGCGCGATGAATTTGATACCAATTCGTGTGCGTTCAAGCGGTCAGGCTCCTGTCCCAATCAGTGTCGGCTCCTCACTCTAACTCCCTGCCACCTCGGCAAACAAGCTGTTTGGACCCGTTGCGGTGATTCGTACATTAACAATGTCACCGATTTTCAACGTCTTTGCATCAAGATTCACGGATTGCAGCCACGGAGAGCGACCTATCAACTGCTCAGGCATGCGACCGGGCTTTTCCAGCAACACATCCATGGTTTTTCCGACCAGCGATTCAGCAAATTCCTTCTGCTGCCGCAGCAACAGGGCCTGCAATCTTTCCAGTCGTTCGGCCTTCACCTCTTCCGCAACCTGATCGGTGAGATCGGCTCCCGGCGTGCCGGGGCGGGTGGAGTATTTGAACGAGAAGGCCTGCGCATATTTCACGGTCTCGACCATCGCCATCGTATCTTCGAAATCGCGATCCGTCTCGCCGGGGAAGCCGACAATAAAATCCCCCGACATGGCGATATCAGGGCGCGCGCTCCGGATTTTTTCAATGAGCTGGATATATTCCTCACCCGTATGGCGACGGTTCATCGCTTTGAGAATGCGATCCGAGCCGGACTGAACAGGCAGGTGCAGATAGGGCATCAGGATGCGCAGATCGCGATGCGCGCCGATCAGGCGCTCGTCCATGTCGCGCGGATGGCTGGTGGTGTAGCGAAGCCGTGCAAGGCCGGGAATTTCCGCCAGCCTGTAGAGCAGTTCGGCAAGGCCCCATTTCTCACCCTTCGGGCCTTCGCCCTGCCAGGCATTGACATTCTGCCCGAGCAGCGTGATCTCGCGCACGCCGGCATCGACGAGCTTCATCGCCTCATCGACGATCTGGCGCACGGGGCGGGAGACTTCCGAACCTCGCGTATAGGGCACGACACAGAAGGTACAGAACTTGTCGCAACCTTCCTGCACGGTCAGGAACGCCGTGACGCCGCGTGTCCGCAATGTCGCTTTCTCCGCGACCGGCAGGTGCTCGAACTTGTCCTCAACCGCATATTCGGTCTCGATGACGCGCTCACCGCCGCGCACCCGCTTTAAGGCGTCAGGCAGGCGGTGATAGGTCTGCGGGCCGATCACGACATCGACGGCGGGCGCGCGGCGCAGGATTTCCTCGCCTTCCGCCTGCGCGACACAGCCGGCAACGCCGATCATGAATTCGCGGCCCTGCTCTTCGCGCGATTTTTTCATGTCGCGCAGGCGGCCAAGCGCCGAATAGACCTTTTCAGCCGCCTTTTCACGGATATGACAGGTGTTCAGCAGAACCAGATCCGCCTCGCCCATATCCTCGGTCTGAACGTAACCGTCCTTCGCCAACGCATCGCTCATACGGACGGAATCGTAGACATTCATCTGACAGCCATAGGTCTTGATGAAGACCTTTCGGCTGTCCGAGCCGTCGCGGGCGATCATGGGTGTGGCGTCAAGGCCAAGCGTTTCCTGGGTCATGGCGGCTATCTAGTGTTTTTCCCGGCCAGATTAAACAGAAAAATGCCGGAAAAGCTACGATCTCGCTAATTCCGCCAGCCGCCGCGCAGGCTGAAGGCCAGCATGGAGCGGATGGCGGCGGCAACATCGGTCGCCAAGCGCTTACGGTTATCCGTGCTGTGGAACGGAACGCTGTCACCGAATGTCACGTCGACATCGATGGCGCCGGCCCTGATGATGCCGAGCAGATGCGGCACGAGCGTGATGCTGCCCGGCCAGGCGGCGATGACGCGATGGTAACGCCCCATGGCCATGCCCTGCACCCTTGTATAGGCAATGGCGACCGGCTGGACATAAACCAGCTTTCCCGGCACCTGTTCAGCGGCGGTGGAGGCCGCACCGAACAGCGAGGATTTGACGGCGAGCATGCGGTTACCGTCCGAGGTGGTGCCTTCGGGGAACAGGACGACAATTTCGCCATCCGCCATGCGACTGGCGATCTCGCTCACCTGCGCGCCGGTGCTGCGCTTCTGCTCACGCTGAACGAAGATGCTTTTCTGCAAGCGGGCGAGCCAGCCGAACACCGGCCAGTCCCGCACCTCGGTCTTGGCAATGAACACCACATCGGCAATGCTGCCCAAAACGAGGATATCCTTCCACGAGGCATGATTGACCGCCAGCATCAGCGGTTTCGCCCGCTCCACATCGCCGTGCACATGAACGCGGATGCCGAGGACATGGCAGGCGATGCGATGCCAGAGGCGCGGAATGCGACGGCGAAGCCGCCAGTCGAAGGCAAGGCCCAGCAGTTGAAGCGGCAGCAAGACAAGCGTGACGATCAGGAGAATGACCGCAATATAGGCTGTCCGGAGCCACATCATGGGAAAAACGCCCGCTCGTTCACCGGGGTCTCAACGTTCGCCTGGCTTCAACGGCACGCCGTAAAGTTCCAGCCGGTGATCCACGAGCTTGAAGCCGTGTTCACGGGCGATCTTTTCCTGAAGGGCCTCGATCTCGGCCGAATGAAATTCGATGACCACGCCGTTCTTCAAATCGATCAGGTGATCATGATGTTCTTCGGGCACGGTCTCGTAGCGCGAGCGGCCGTCGCGAAAATCGTGACGCTCGATGATGCCGGCATCCTCGAACAGCTTCACCGTTCTGTAGACGGTGGAAATCGAGATGCGCGGGTCCACGGCGGAGGAACGGCGGTAAAGCTCTTCGACATCGGGATGGTCGGCTGACTCCTGAAGGACGCGGGCGATAACACGGCGTTGATCCGTCATCCGCATGCCGCGTTCGGCACAAAGCTCCTCCAGCGTTTTCGAAAGGTCTGTCACGTCTTCTGGCCTTTTGAGACTCGCGGTTTGCGGCTTTCGCCGAAAAAATGCCTGTCGCAGGGAACTAGCGAAGATCGCGGCGCATGACAAGCGCCGTCGACTTCGTTCCATCCTTGGCGGTGTAATAGGCCTTGCGTTCCGCGACAGTTTTGAAGCCGAGCTTCTTATAGAGCCCGACGGCGGAGGCGTTATTATTATCCACCTCGAGAAACATGGTTTCCGCGCCGCGCATCATCGCCTCGCGGATAGCCGATTGCATCAGACGCCAGCCCAGCCCCGCGCGTGCGAACTTGTCGGCCACGGCAACGGTCAGGATTTCCGCCTCGCCCGCCACTTCCCGCGCCAGCACGAAACCACCGAGCGGCTTGCTGAAAAAGGCGTTGGTCTGGCGTGCGACAGCACCGAAAACAGCCCCTTGCGTGAGCAGGCCGGAAAACTCCCCGTCGTTCCACGGGCGCGGAAAGCGCAGCGCATGCAACTCCGCCACCGCGGCGCAATCCTCATGCTGCATCGGCACAATCTCGAAATAGGGTTTCCAGGTCAGATAGTCGTCAAACATAACAGGAATCGGGCATCACGGGAATCATTCGCACAGGCTGACGAATGCCCTATCAGGCAACGCCCTGACGTGCCAGCGCAAAACCGGTCTGCGGCCGGGCGTCCGGCCCGCGCAGGTAAAGGGGCGAAGGTTTCGGCTGGCCAGCCGGCTTACGCGCAGCAGCAAACGCGACCGAAGCGACCGGGAAGTGATCCGGCCCCGAACCCGCCTCCGACCCTGCCAAAAGCGGCGCGGCTGAACCGATGACGACGCCGTCGAAACAACTAGTGGCCGTTCGGGCGTCGTCCAGAGACAGAAGCGCGGCATCGCGCAGCGGCGCCCCATCCGCACCGAATGTCTGGAGATAGGCTTCGCCGCGCTTGGCATCCAGCGCAACGGCCACGGGCCGGCCGGGATTTGCAAGCAGATGATGAAGCGCCAGCGTTTCAAGCGTGGTGACGCCCACGGCCTCGACGCCGAGCGACAGGGCAAAGCCGCGCGCGGCGGCGACCCCGACGCGGATACCGGTGAAAGACCCCGGCCCGATGGTCACGGCGATGCGCCCGACATTCTGGAGCGACAGTTGCGCCTGCTCCAGAGCACCGTCGATCACCGCCATCAACCTTTCGGCATGGCCCTTGCCGATCGTTTCGCAGACCTCGCCGAGCACCCTGTCAAAGGTGCTGTCATAAACGCAGGCGGAACAATCCACACCTGAAGTGTCGAGTGCGAGAACAATCATGATGGCCTGGCTTGCGCTTTTATACCGCTTCGACTTCGCGCACTTCCGGCACGAAATGGCGAAGCAGATTCTGAACGCCGTGTTTCAGCGTGGCGGTGGAGGACGGGCAACCCGAGCAGGCGCCCTTCATGTTCAGGAACACCGTACCATCGCGGAAACCGCGGAAAGTGATGTCGCCGCCATCCTGTGCCACAGCGGGGCGAACGCGGGTATCCAGCAGTTCCTTGATGGTGGCGACGATGGTTTCGTCACCCTCTTCGAAGAACTCGCCTTCCTCATCCGAGACTTCGGCCGCAATCGCCGTACCCATGATCGGCCGGCCGGACATGAAATGTTCCATGATCGAGCCGAGGATGGCAGGTTTCAGATGCTGCCATTCCGCATCGTCCTTGGTCACGGTGATGAAATCAAAACCAAAATAGACCCCGGTCACACCCGGAATGGTGAAAAGGCGTTCCGCCAAGGGCGAGGCCTGCGCCTGCGACGCATTGAGAAATTCCGCTGTGCCGCTTTCCAGCACCACCTTGCCCGGCAGGAACTTCAGCGTGGCGGGATTGGGCGTGGCTTCCGTCTGAATGAACATCGTCGTCTCCTTCGAGGCCGCGGTTCACGCCCCGTAATTTAGAATTCTTCCAAAAAATACGCCCGGCGAAGCTACACTTCAAGCCCTGACATGATAATTACATTCAAGTAATCGTCAGCCCCTAAATCTTGCCCCAACTCCGGCGTCAGCAGAGTGCGTCGATTTCCTCGTCCGACAGCGTATCCGGCAGTACGGTGACGGGGATCGGGAAGGCTGCCCCTCGCCCGGCGATGGAGGAAACGAGCGGTCCCGGCCCTTCTTTGGTCGATCCCGCAGCCAGAACGAGAATCGCGATATCGCGGTCTTCCTCGATCAACCCGTGGATCTGCTCGGTTGCGCTGCCTTCACGGATCACCGCTTCCGGCTCGATGCCGATGGTCTCACGCACCTTCTGGGCAATCTTCGCAAGCGTGGCTTCCGCTTCCTCCCGCGCCTCGGCCCGCATGATCTGCTCGACACCCAGCCATTGCTGGAAATCGCCTTCCGGGATCATGTAGAGCAGTACCAGACCGCCATTGGAGTTCTTGGCGCGACGACCGGCATAGTGCACGGCCCTTTCGCATTCCGGTGTGTCATCGATAACAGCGAGAAACTTGCGACGATGCCCTTCCAGACGCGACAGCCGTTTTGAAACCATTCTGCACTCCCTAGGTCCGCCGTGATCCGCAAAACCGCCCGACGGTTCGGGCGGAGATTATATCAAATCACGGCAGGCGCAAACCGCCAGCCGCATTCGCGCAGCAGCGACCTGTCAGCGCAGGAAGCCGATGATGTCGCGCACTTCGTTCATCGTCTTTTCGGCAATGGTGCGCGCCCGCTCGCCGCCTTGGCTGAGGATAGCGTCGATATGGGTCGGGTCATCGAGAAGGCGGCGCATCTCGTTGTTGACGGGGGCCAAAACATGGACGGCAAGCTCGACCAAGGCCGGCTTGAAGGCCGAGAACTGCTGTCCGCCGAATTCGGAAAGAACATCCGCCTTGGTCCTGTCGGAAAGCGCGGCATAGATACCGACGAGGTTTTCGGCCTCGGGGCGACCCTTCAGGCCTTCCACTTCGCTCGGCAGCGCATCCGGATCGGTCTTTGCCTTCTTGATCTTCTTCGAGATCGCATCGACATCGTCCATCAGATTGATGCGCGACAGATCGGAGGGATCGGACTTCGACATCTTCTTGGTGCCGTCCTTCAGCGACATCACGCGCGGCGCCGGACCACCGATCAGCGGCTCCACCATAGGGAAATAGGCGTGCACCGGCTCATCGCCCACGGTGATATCCAGCCCGAGGCCCGCCTTGCGGATATGGTCACCGAAATCGATGTTGAATTTCTGGGCTATATCGCGGGCAAGTTCAAGATGCTGCTTCTGGTCGTCGCCGACAGGAACGTGGGTGGCGCGATAAACAAGGATGTCCGCGGCCATCAGGCTCGGATAGGCGAGCAGTCCAAGCGACACCTGCTCGGTATTCTTGCCGGACTTGTCCTTGAACTGTGTCATGCGCTCCATCCAACCGATGCGCGCCACGCAGTTGAACACCCAGGCCAGTTCGGCATGCTGCGGCACCGCCGATTGGTTGAAGACGATGTGCTTCACGGGGTCGATGCCGGCGGCGATAAAGGCGGCCGCAATCGAGCGGGTCTGGGCCTTCAGGTCGGAGTGAACGAGTTGGGCGGTGATGGCATGCATATCGACGACGCAATAGATGCAGTCGTTATCTTCCTGCAGCGCCACGAATTTGCGGATGGCGCCGAGATAATTGCCGAGATGCAGATTGCCGGTCGGCTGGACGCCCGAGAAAACCAGCGGCTTGAATGCGTTCATTGTCGTCCTCGAAAAGGCTTGTGGAGGGCCCCGCCCCATGGTTGGAATTGCACGCGCGCTTATGCACCCGCAGCCCCCAGCAATCAAGCGGTTTCAGGGCATGTCAGCCGCGCGGTTCCAGAAGATCCCAGCGATTTCCATAAGGATCGGCAAAGACCGCAACGGAGCCGTAAATCTCATGGCGCGGCTCTTCCAGAAAGCGCACACCGCGCGCAATCATGGTTTCATAGTCACGTGCAAAATCGTCGGTATGCAGGAAAAATCCGACGCGCCCGCCGGTCTGGTTGCCGATAGCAAGCGTCTGCGGCTCACCATCCGCCTCGGCAAGCAGGAGGCCGCCGCCCTCGGTTCCTTGTGGCTTCACCACCAGCCATCTTTTGCCGTCGCCAAGCGGCTGATCGGAAAGGCACTCAAATCCGAGAACGTCGCAATAAAACGCCTTCGCCCGATCGTAATCGTCCACGACAAGCGTGACGAGCGCGATGCGGCGGTTCTCGGCAAAGCACATCAGCCCGCCTCCGTCTCGATGTTCTTCTTGCCGCGCTTGCGGATGGCTCGTTTGACCATACCGATATCGGCGCCGCCGGAAACGAAAGCGAGCACGAAATAAACCAGCATGGCCGCGAAGACGAGAGCCATGATGGTGCCTGCCCGCACGAAAATGGACGAAGCGGAAGACAATTCGAAAGTCAAATAGGTCAGCGCATAGTGCACGAAACCGGCCATCAAGGCCGCAGCCAGCAGCAGGCGTGGAATGCGGGTGAGCAGTGGAATATCCACCTGCCAGTGACCGCGCCACAAAAGCATGCCGAACAGCAGGGTGGCATTGACCCAGCCGGCGGTGATTTCGGCAATGGCGATGCCCGGGCCTCCAAGCCGCGGAAACAGTGTCAGCGCCAGGGAAACGTTCACGACGACGGAAATCGCCGCGAAGATCATCGGTGTGCGCGTATCCTCGCGGGCGAAGAAGCCCGGAATGAAGGCCTTGATCAGTACGAAAGCCGGCAGGCCCAGACCGTAAATGCCAAGGATTTGCGCGACGGTGACGGTGGCCGAAGGCGAGAAGTTGCCGCGCTCGTAAAGAAAACGAACGATAGGTTCCGCCATTACCAAAAGGGCGGCAGCAGCGGGCAATGTCAGGAACAGTACGAATTCGACCGAGCGGTTCTGCAGGCTTCCCGCCTCCACCATGTGCCCGCCGCGCAACGCCCGCGCCAGTTCCGGCAGAAGCACGGTGGCCACCGCGATGCCGACGACACCGAGCGGCAGCTGGTAAATCCGGTCGGCATAGGCAAGCGAGGAGATCACGCCTTCGCCGGCCGATGCGATATTGGTGTTGATCAAAAGATTGATCTGGGTGATGCCGCCGGTGATGGCTGCCGGCAGGGCCAGAACCAGAAGGCGCTGCACGTTCTTCGTCAGCCGCGGCCTGCGGAAACCGATGCGCATGCCGGCATTGCGCACGGCGATCCAGACGATGGCGAGTTGCACCAGACCCGCCGCCATCACGCCCCACGAGAGCGCATAACCCACCTGCAAAGGATCGTAATTCTTCCACCATGCCAAGGCGAGCACGCCGATGAGGATGATGTTGAGAAAGACAGGGGCGATCGCGGCCGCGAAATAACGGTGCAGCGAGTTCAACATGCCGCCCATCATCGCCGCCAAAGACATGCAGGCGAGATAAGGAAACATGATGGTGGCGAGATGAACGGTGTTTTCGAATTTCACCGGGTCTTCCAGAAAGCCCGGCGCAATAACGGTGCGCACGATGAACGGCATCGACAATTCCATCAGAATTGTCAGGGCCAGAAGCACGGTGAACAGAACGCCGAAGACCTCTTCGGAAAAACGTCTTGCGCCCTCCATGCCGTTCGCCTCGATCTCCTTGGCGAAAAGCGGCACGAAAGCCGAGTTGAACGCACCTTCGGCAAAAAGCCGCCGAAAGGTGTTGGGAAACCGGAACGCGGCGTTGAAGGCGTCGGCCACAGGCCCCGTGCCGACGGCGGCGGCCATCAGGGTTTCGCGCAGGAAGCCGAAAATGCGGCTGCCGAGCGTGGCGGTGCCAACGGTGGCGAACTTGCCGATCAGGCTCATGATATCAAGCCTTCGCCGTGCGCGCGGCCGGCAGAGCCGCCACGTCTGGATGGGCGATGATGCCGTTCGGCATGCGGTCGCGCAATTCGTCTTCCTGCTCGCTCATCACAGCCTTCAAGCGCTGCGCAATGCTGGCCTGCCGATTATCATTCGTCACCTTCTGGCCGAAGAGGTCAGTCACATAAAAGGTGTCGATGACCTTTTCGCCGAAGGTAGTGATGCGGGCAGAGTGAATATCGAGCGACAGATCGGCGATAACGGCCGTCATATCCGCCAGAAGCCCCGGTCGGTCGAGGCACTCGACCTCGATGACAGTGAATTTATTCGAAAGCCCGTTGGAAATGATGACCGACGGCGGAATGGTGAAAGCGCTCTTCTTCTTGCGGCTTTTGGTGCGCGTGGCGATCATTTCCGGGAGGCGCTGCTTGCCGGACAGGACCTCCTCGATGAGCTTACCGATATTATTGCCGCGCCGTGTCTCGTCCTCATCGATCGGAAATTCGCGATTGATGAGGATCGTATCCAGCGCCCGCCCGTCGGACGTCGTGAAGATTTGCGCATCGGCGATGTTTGCGCCCGCCGCCGCGCAGGCGCCGGTGATGATGGATAGCAGGCGCGGATGGTCCGGCGCCAGCACGGTAATCTCCGTAATGGCATGGAAGGAGTGGGTGCGCACCATGGTCGACAGCGCTTTTTCCTGCTTGTCAGCCTCGCGGATGAAGCGAGTGTGGCGCACCTGGTCTTCCAGCGCCACTGTCAGCAGATAGGGCTCATAGTGCAGCTTGGTGTATTTGCGCCGCGCCTTCTGCCCCCAATCCTCAAGGGCGTCGTATAGCGCCTGCCGGGCGATCTGCGCGCGCTCCTTGCGGGAAACTTCCGAGAACCCGCCTGACAGCAGCAGTTCGGTTTCGTAATAGAGCGAACGCAGCAGCTGCCCCTTCCAGCCGTTCCAGACGCCCGGGCCGACGGCGCGAATATCGCAGACCGTCAGAATGAGCAACATCTTCAGCCGCTCCATGGATTGCACCTTGTCGGCGAAATCGGTGATGGTCTTGCGGTCGTGCAGGTCGCGCGTCTGGGCGACCATGGACATCAAAAGATGCTGCTCGATCAGCCAGACAACCGTTTCGGTCTGTTTGCCGGTGAGGCGGAAACGCTGGCAGAGCTTGCGGGCGACGCGGGCACCGGCAATCGAATGATCCTCCTGCCGGCCCTTCGCCACATCGTGCAGCAGCACGGCCACATAAAGCGCCTCGCGTTCCTCGACGCTTGGCATCAACTGGTTGGCGAGCGGATGGGCGTCAATGGCCGTTCCCTTGTCCACTTCCGACAGAACGCCGACAGAGCGGATCAGATGCTCATCCACCGTGTAATGATGATACATGTTGAACTGCATCATCGCGACGATCTTGCCGAATTCGGGGATGAACTTGCCGAGAACGCCGGCCTCGTTCATGCGGCGCAGGGTCAGCGCCGGATCGCGCCGGGACGTCAGGATCGACAGGAAAAGCCGGTTTGCCTCTTCGTTTTCCCTCAACTCGTCATTGATGAGCGACAGTGAGCGCGTGACGACACGAAGCGCGTCGGGATGCAGTTCGAGATTGTTGATATCGGCAATGTGGAACAGCCGGATCAGATTGACCCGGTCGTTCTTGAAGACATCCGGTTTGGCCAGCGCGATGCGGCCGCGATCCTCAACAAACTCCACCGAGCCGGGAATCTTGCGCACACGGTGGGCAAAACGGCTGAGGACGCCGGAAAGACCGGGCACGTCCTTCGCCTGCCGGTCTTCAAGTGCGGCACAGACGATACGAGTCAGGTCTCCGACGTCCTTCGCCACGAGGAAATAGTGCTTCATGAAGCGTTCGACAGCGGAAAGGCCGGGGCGCGACTGATAACCCAGCGCATCGGCAATCTCGCGTTGAATGTCGAAGGACAATCGCTCCTCGGCCTTGTTGGTGATGAAATGCATCTGGCAGCGAACCGCCCAGAGAAAATCATCGGCCTTTTCGAACAGCTTCAGTTCTGATCTCGACAGGACGCCGAGCTTCACCAGATCGGCCGTATCGCGAACGTGGTAATAATATTTGGCGATCCAGAACAGCGTGTGCAGGTCGCGCAACCCGCCCTTGCCTTCCTTGACGTTCGGCTCCACCAGATAACGCGTATCGCCCGCCTTGCGGTGGCGCTGGTCGCGCTCGGCGAGCTTTGCGGCGATGAATTCCGGACCGGTGCCGGTAACGACTTCCGACTCGAAGCGTTTTTCCAGATCGTCGGTCAGGGATTTTTTGCCGCAGATCGCCCGCACTTCCAGAATGGCGGTGCGGATCGTCATATCTGATTTGGAGAGGCGGATGCATTCATCCACCGTGCGGGTGGCGTGTCCGACCTTGAAACCGAGATCCCACAGCAGATAGAGCACGAACTCCACGGCTTTGTGCATATCCGGCGTATTCTTGGCCGGCAGCAGGAACAGAAGGTCGATGTCCGATCCCGGCGCCAGCGTGCCGCGACCGTAACCGCCGACCGCAGCGACGGCAATGTGCGGCGCATCTTTCGGATAGACATATTGGCACGCGAGATCATAGAGGATTTCGATCAGCCGATCCTGAAGCCAGGAGAGGCGTCTGGCGCAATCGATGCCGCTGCCATCGGCTTTCAGCAGATTTCTGGCCTTTTCCCGACCTTCCGTACTGGCCCTGCGAAAGATCGGCAGCAGATCGGAGCGAATATCGGCAATACGTTTGCCATCTTCCCTGAAGATGATGTCGCATTCGCGCTTGAGCGCCGATACATCGAGAATGTCGGAAAAATCCAGGTCCTTGATGGCCATCTATGCCGGTATCCATGTCCTGTGGGAAATCCCACCACTTGCGATGGGAGTGTCCTATAGCGAGTTTTAAAGGCGATGGACAGGCAATCTATCCCTTCAAGCCTTGCCAAGTTCTTTCTTCAACGCATAGAGCGCGTCCAATGCCTCACGCGGCGTCATTTCGTCAGGGTTGAACCCCTTCAGAGCGTCCTCCACCTTTGATGCGCCAGTCTTGCGGCTTTCCTCGCGGCGAACCGCGATCTGGAACAGCGGCAGATCGTCGATGAGCTGGCTAGCCGGGTTCTTGCGGTCGGCATCTTCGAGCTTCGTCAGCACCTCGCGGGCGCGCTCCACAACCGATGCAGGCAGGCCCGCAAGCCGCGCCACCTGAATGCCATAGGAACGATCCGCAGCCCCCGGTCCAACCTCGTGCAGGAAGATGACGTCGCCTTCCCACTCCTTCACCCGCATCGTGGCATTGGAAAGGCGGCCAAGTTTTTCCGACAGCACCGTCAATTCGTGGAAATGGGTGGCGAAGAGACCACGGCAGCGATTGACCTCGTGCAGATGCTCCACCGCAGCCCAGGCGATGGAAAGACCGTCAAAGGTCGCCGTACCGCGGCCGATCTCGTCCAGAATGACCAGCGAGCGATCCGTTGCCTGATTGAGGATGGCGGCGGTTTCAACCATCTCCACCATGAAGGTCGAGCGGCCGCGCGCCAGATCGTCGGATGCGCCGACGCGTGAAAACAGCCGGTCCACGACGCCGATATGGGCGGCTTCCGCCGGAACGAAGGAGCCGATCTGCGCGAGAATGGCGATCAGCGCATTCTGGCGCAGGAAGGTCGATTTACCGCCCATGTTCGGACCGGTGAGCAGCCAGATGGCACCGTTTTTGCCGTTATTGACGGCCGACAGATCGCAATTATTGGCAATAAACGGTCCGGCGGATTGGCGCCGCAAGGCCTGCTCCACCACGGGATGGCGCCCGCCCTTGATGGAAAAGGTCATGGAGGCATCGACGATCGGGCGGCAATAGGCCTGTTCGGTGGCGAGATAGGCAAGGCTCGAGGCGACATCGATCACCGCAAGCGCCAGCGCACCGGCCTTGATCGCTTCCGCCTGTTGCACAACAGCCTTGACCATGCGCTCGAAGGCTTCCAGTTCCATGGTCAAAGCCTGCGCAGCGGCGTTGGCAATGCGGCTTTCGAGATCCGCAAGCTCGGTGGTGGTGAAACGCATGGCGCCGGCCATGGTCTGGCGGTGGATAAAGCGCGCCTTGGCCTCATCCGTCGTCGTCATCACATCGGCATTGCCCGCCGTGACCTCAATGAAATAACCCAGCACATTGTTATGCTTGATTTTGAGCGACTTGATGCCGGTCTCATCGGCGTATCTCAGCTGCAGCCCGGCGATCACACGACGTGACTGGTCTCGCAGCGCCCGTACCTCATCGAGTTCGGAATTAGCGCCTTCGCGCAGAAATCCGCCATCACGCTTCAGAAGCGGAAGTTCATCGGCCAGCATCGAGCCGAGCATGGCTTCCAGACCACCCGGCAGGGCTTTCAAATCCGCGAGCGCCGCGGCAAGCTCATCCGGCAACAATCCCTGATCGAGAATGGCCGCGATCTTTTCTGCCGAAGCAAGGCCTTGCCTGATGGCGCCGAGGTCGCGCGGGCCGCCACGCTCCAGCGCAAGACGGGAAAGCGCACGCGGCATGTCCGCCACCTGTTTCAGCGCATCGCGCAGGCCATCGCAAAGGGAGACGTCATCGATGAGATAGGCGACCGCATCGAGACGGGCATTGATCCTTTCCGGATCGGTCAAGGGAGACATCAGCCGTTCGGCCAGAAGCCGAGCACCGCCGCCCGTCACGGTGCGGTTGAGGGCATGCAGGAGCGATCCGTCCCTTTCGCCTGACAGCGTCTTCACAAGTTCCAGATTGGCGCGGGTGGCGGGATCGATGAAAAGCGTGGAGGCCGCGCTTTCGCGTTCCGGCGCGCCGAGTGGCGGGCGTTCGGCAATCTGGGTTTTTTCGACATAAGCGACGGCAGCGGCGGCGGCCGCCAGTTCCACGCGCGAAAAAGTGCCGAAACCATCAAGCGTCGAGACATTGAAATAGCGCGCAATGCGCCCTTCCGCCGTGGCGCTGTCAAAGAGGATCGCCGGCTGCGGCACCGCGACCCGGCCCAGCACATCGAAAACCGGCCGCAGCTCTTCATCATGGAACAGGCTATCGGCGACGATCAGCTCGCGCGGATCGATGCGCCAGATATCGGCCAGAAGCCGGGTCAGCGTGGTTTCCGCCAGACGGAAGACGCCGGTGGAAATGTCGATCCAGGCGAGCGCGAACTGCGCCTCCGCACTACCCCGAATACGGGCCAGCGCCATCAGATAGTTGGATTCCGTCGGCGATAACAGTTTTTCTTCGGTCAGCGTGCCGGGCGTGACAAGTCGCACCACATCACGCTTGACCACCGATTTCGAGCCGCGCTTCTTCGCTTCCGCCGGGTCTTCCACCTGTTCGCACACGGCGACACGATAACCGCGCAGGATGAGTTTCTGGAGATAGTCATCCGCCGCATGGACGGGGACGCCGCACATCGGGATATCATGACCCATATGCTGGCCGCGTTTCGTCAGCGTGATGCCGAGAGCGCGGGAAGCCTCCACCGCATCGTCGAAGAACAATTCGTAAAAATCGCCCATGCGGTAGAACAGCAGCGAACCGGGATTGTTCGCCTTGATCTCGATATATTGCTCCATCATCGGAGTGGCCGTCGCGCGGCTCTGTTCCGAGATCAGGGAAGCGGTTGTCAGAACGTCCGTCAATGGCCTGCCGATGTCATATCGTGTTGCGGAAAAGAGCGCCGACACTAGCGGCTTTGCCCGCACCAACACAACACACACGGCACCGCTGCCCACAGGAACATCCTGAAGGTCTCGATCAAAACCCGGTCAGCCGTTGATGCGTTCGGCCTCGCCGCCATAATAGCTGATGTAACGGCCGGCGATGGA
Organism: Agrobacterium sp. ST15.13.013; assembly: GCF_027956525.1. Lineage (NCBI taxonomy): Bacteria > Pseudomonadati > Pseudomonadota > Alphaproteobacteria > Hyphomicrobiales > Rhizobiaceae > Agrobacterium > Agrobacterium sp. ST15.13.013. Next base: position 204,389 of record NZ_JAQKGP010000004.1, on the reverse strand, counting down.
CGAAACCGGCAGGACCACGAGCACATCCGTGGTGTTGAAGGCATGATCCACGACCGCGCCGGAGCCGAACATGGCGCCGAGACGCATATAGCCCTTGATCAGCGGCGGCATGGCGTTCAGCGCCTTGCGGGCGTTCAGCGCCTCTGCCGGCACGAGGTCCATCTCACGATAAAGCTCGGGAAGGGCGAAAGCTTCCCACTCGCCTTTGGCCAGACAATTATGGTGCAGGAAAGACAAAGCAAGCGCGTGGGCTTCCGGCTGCACGCCGGGAAAGGAGGCGCAACCGATCATGGCATCCATGCGGTGTTTGACGGCATAGGCCCAGTTGCCCTGCCACAGAAGTTCCACGGTGCGCTTGGTGCGATATTCCGGCAGCACGCAGGAACGGCCAAGCTCCATGAAGCGCTTGCCGGGATGGCGCGCGACGAGACCGGCAATATCGAATTCGCTGGCGGAATAAAAACCGTTATTGGCAAGCGCGATTTCCTGCCGCAGCAGGCGATAGGTGCCGACGATCTGGTCCTCACTATCGCCTTCAATCGCCTTGTCGAGCACGAGAAGATGGTCGCAGACGCTGTCCCACGCATCGATGTCGCGCTCGCGGCGCATCGCTTCCGCGGGAAGCCGCGCCTTCATTTCCTCGACGAAAACCCGATAACGCACGGATTGCGCGGCATCGATTTCGCGTTCATTTCTGGCGAGCCGCGTTTCAAGCGTGCCTATGCGGCCGAAAAGACCCTCATTGTCCTGAGTTGTCTCGGGACGGGGGCTAATGACAACATTGTTTTCACAAATGTCGTGATTGAGGATTTCGGCAACCATGGGGAATCGCTCCGCCACCAAACAATTTTCCTGTCATAAATCACTAATTGACGACAGAATAGTGACAAAACGCCGCCAGTGCGAGTCTGTCAAGTTATGACAGCGACAGCCGTTTCACCCCCACCAGGCGGCGAATTTCCTCAATCAGCCGTCGCGGATCGGCAGGCTTGGCCAAAACCGCGCCGACACCAGCCTTCAGCAGGATTTCGGCGGTTGCGTCACTCGCATCTGCGCTGAGCACGATGACGGGAATATTTCTTTCGCCCTTCAGCGTATGGAGAAGCTCGGGAAGAACATTGAGCCCCTCGCCGCCCGGCATGTTGAGATCTGAGACGATGAGATCAGGGAGGCGGGATGCCCCCGGCTCCACAGATTGCCGCAACGCTTCAAAGTCCTCGACAGCGCGGACGATGTAGCCGCCTTTTTCCAGAACGACGCGAATGATGCGCTGATTGACGGCATCATCTTCGGCAACGAGTATCTCGATACCGCTCCCCCCTTCCGTCACCCGCGAAGAAAAACCCACATCCGGGTGGTTGTCGTTTATGGCGTCGCGCCGCTCAATGCCGCGCAGACGGCCGCACAGGACGTCGATCAGGGATTTTTCCCGCAACGGCCGAATCAACCAGGCATCGAAGGCCACATGCATGGTCGACGGCCGCTCTTCGGGGCTGACCAACAGCGTGCGGCGGACATTCTGCTGCGGCCAATCTTTCAGGGCATCCCTGAACAGCGGCGAACTGCGCTGGTCGACGATGATATCGGTAAGCTCGACCGGCCGCGTGGCAGAACCCTTCCTCAGTTCTTCCAGATCCTCAGGCTGATGAATGAGCGTGCATCGACCGCCGAAAGCCTCGATCGCCTCCATCGTCACCGCCGCCGCCACGCCTTTTGGTGCGATGAGCAGGACATTTGTATGCCGCAGGCAATGACGCCGTCCTGGATCCGCCATTTCGGCAGGGGCGCCCGCCGGGCGAAACGCCAGTTTGAAAGTACTGCCCTTGCCCTTGCGGCTCGAGACCGTGAGATGGCCGCCGAATTCCCGCACGATACGGGCGGAAATCGCAAGTCCGAGGCCCGTACCGGCGCTTCGTTGCGACAAAGGGCCTGCCTGTTCGAATTCCCCGAAAATACGGGTCTGTTCCGCCCGGCTCATGCCCGGGCCGGTATCTTCGACGGTGATGTGCAACTCGTCGTCGGACATGCGCGCCCGGATGACGACGCCGCCTTCCTGCGTGAATTTGACGGCATTGCCGAGGAGATTGAAGAGGACCTGACGTAGCCTCGCCGGATCAAAATCGAGATGATCAGGCACATTCGGCGCGACGAAAGAGGTGATCTCTATGCCTTTTTCATGGGCGCGATGGGCCAGCATCTCGACGATGCTCTCGATCAGCCGGCGCAGGTTTTCCGCGCGCGGATTGAGCCTGAAGCGGCCGGCCTCCATGGTCGAATAATCCAGAAGATCCTCGACAAGCTGCACCAGCGACTGGCCGGATTGGCGCATGCCATCGAGATAATTTCGCTGCTCTTCGTTGAGCCTCGTCTTCGACAGAAGATGGTTCATGCCCAGCATACCGGAAAGCGGCAGGCGGATTTCATGGCTTACCGTTGCAAGCAGCCGCGCTTTTTCAGCATCGGCCTGTTCGGCGCGCAGCCTGGCGTCTTCCCTTTCGGCCAGCGCAAGCCGCTCCTCGGTCACATCCCGGGCAATGCTGCTGATGAGAAGACGGCTGCTTGCCAGATCGCGGGTCACGACATCATGCCAGGAAAAGATGCGCTGGCCGAACGGGGTCGCGATCTCCACATCATAAGCATGGACCTTGTCGCCCGGACGGAAAGCGATGCCGATTTCCTCGCAGCTGAGCCCTTCGGGCGCGGCGCAGCCGGTGATTTCCCGAAAGACCCCGTTCGCCTCGACAATGCGCCGGTTCATGTCGCGGACCACGACGATATCACCCATGAATTCCTGCATTTCGGCAATCAGCGAGCGGTTTTGCGCTTGTCTCAGCCGGAGATCGGAACCTTCATCCAGCGCAGCGGGATGCCGGGAAGGTTCGCCGAAGAGCGCGTAGAGCAGGACGCCGACGAGCACGGCGCCAAACAAGGTCGCCAGCGCGACGGTAACCGCGTAAGGCATGGCAAGCGCAATCAAGGCGGCGGAAAAAGCCCCGAGCGATAACGACACGGCGACATAGAATGCGATCGATCTGGCATCGGGCGCATGTTCTTCATCCGCATGGCGCGTTATTGCCTCGACACGATCCGCCGGCTGCGCCGCCGTCGCGGTCAGGCCCAGCTCATCTGAAACTTTTTGACGAAGTCTTGTCAGTTCGCTCATAGGCAACCGCTACCACGGCAGCGGTTTTGATATGTTTGGCTGAAACCCTAAAATTTTACTTTTTAGCCGTCCGGGCGTGCAAAAACTCGTCGAGAATGACGCAGGCTGCGCCGATGGTTATGAAACTGTCAGCCAGATTGAAGACTGCGAAAGACCATGTCTGCGTGTGGAACAGGATATAGTCGATGACATGGCCGTAAAAAAAACGGTCGAGCAGATTGCCGGCAGCACCTGCGATGATGAAGGCGAAACCGAGATGGGCAAAGGTACGGTCCTCCGCCGTCTTTCGCCACAGCCACAAGACGAAGACCACGATGACGAGCCGCATGCTGACGATGAACCAGCCGTGCATGTCCTCCAGCATCGAAAAGGCCACGCCGAGATTATAGGTGCGATAAAGCGCCAGGAACGGGACAACGGGAACCATCTCCTGCAGCGGCAGATAGGCTTCGACCAGCTGCTTGACGATCTGATCCAGCACCAGCGCGGCGGCGATCAGCGCGAAAGCCGGGCCGAATTTCGAGAACAATGCCGCTTTGGCCATTACGTCACCGGTGCGAGTTGGAGGAGATGTCGCCGCGCCTCAAACAGCATGACGGCGGTTGCGATGGCGAGATTGAGGCTGTCGGCGCGGCCCTGCTGGGGAATGCGCGCCAACTGGTCGGCCTTGCCGGCGAGTTCCGGCGGCAGGCCGGATTGTTCGTTGCCCATCAAGAGCACGACCGGCTTTCCGGCGTAGTCGATCTTTCGATAGTCCACCGAACCGGCCAGATGGGTGGCTACGACGCTGACCTGCGCCGATTTTTTCCAGGACAGGAATTCCTCGGCCGAAGCGCGGGCGATGGGGGTGGCAAAGACCGACCCCATGGTGGCGCGTACCGTTTCCAGCGAAAACGGATCGGTGCAGTCGCCGACAAGAATGACGCCCGAAGCACCCGCCGCATCGGCAGTGCGGATGATGGTGCCCAGATTACCGGGATCGCGAACCCGGTCGAGCGCGATGTAGGTCTCGCCCTTTTCCGGGCGGATCTCCTTCAGCGGTTTCCATTTCTGTTCAAAAATACCGACGACCATCTGCGGATTGTCGCGGCGGGTGATCGAGGCGATGACCTTTTCACTGACTTCGAGAACCAGTCCGCCCGACGCGACCGTTTTGACCGCCGCCTGTTCCACCAGCGGCTTGCCCTTGGCGGCCTTTGCGTAAACCAGCGTCTTGATCGTCCAGCCCAGTTCGAGCGCGTCAATGACCAGCTTCAGGCCTTCAGCCATGAAGGTGCCGGTCTCTTCCCTGCCCTTTTTCTGTGTGAGCGCCTTGATGTCCTTGATGATGGGATTGGCAAGGCTGGTCACTTCCTTGACCTGGCCAACGCGGCGCGTGGTATTTTCGCGCATATCTTTCATCATTTCGGCTCCCAGCGGCTGAACAGCGATGTGGACAGCACACGGCCCGGCGTCTTGCCATCAAGCCCGGCCTCGCGAATGACGAGCTCGCCGGACGCGACGACACCGCCGGCGCCGCGCATGGTTTCACGCATCAGCTCATGCATCGAATAGAAGCTGGCCCTGATCGAATAGGCCGTCAGCACAAGGCCGAGCGCCTTGGGCGACAGGATTTCGCGGCAGATATCCAGCATCAGCGGCAGATGGTCGAATAATTGCCAGACTTCGCCATGGGTGCCGCGGCCGAATTTCGGCGGGTCGGTGAGGATGATGTCGTAGCTGCTGCCCCGGCGTTCCTCACGCTGGATGAACTTCATCGCGTCTTCACAAATCCAGCGGATCGGCGCCTGCTCGAGCCCGGCAAGCGCCTGATTTTCCTTGGCCCAGCCAATCGCCTTCTTGGAAGCATCGACATGGGTGACTTCAGCGCCTGCGGCCGCCGCGACCAGCGACGCGACGCCGGTATAACCGAAGAGGTTCAGCACTTTCAGCGGGCGATCGGCCGTTTCGACGGCATGTTTCAGCCATTCCCAATGCACGATCTGTTCCGGAAAGACGCCGACATGACGAAAGGCCGTGAAGCGGCCGAGAAATTCGATGCCAAGCAGGGAAAGGGGCCAGGTTTCGCCGAGCGCCGCCTTCGGGAAGCGCCAGCGGCCCATGCCATCCTCATCCGTATCGCCGGTAAAGACAGCATCGGCATTCTGCCATACGCGGTCCGGGATCGAAGGCTTCCAGAGAGCCTGCGCCTCGGGGCGAACGATGCGGTAATCGCCATATTGTTCGAGCTTCAGGCCGTTACCGCTGTCGATCAGGTGAAAATCACCCGCGCCGCTCGATTCCAGAATGACAGGAACCTGTTCCGCTGGCAGTTCACCGGTGCGATGCTTGAGGGGCCGCGCGGGCACCTGTTCAACGGCCGCCACCGGAATGGCCTTTTCCCTTGGCGCAGGTTTCGGCACGCTGCGGACTGCGTCCGGCTCGCGCTTCTTCGGCGCCGTATCCGTGCGCCGCGCCGGCTTTGCGGCATGGACCTGTTTTTTTTCGCTCCCGGCACGCGCACGATTGCCCGGCCGGCTGTCTTTTTTCTTCAATGGAAATCTTTCCGCTTCTGCCCGCGTCTTATTGCGCCAGCAAATAGCATTCCGCACGCCGCTCGACTAGAGCCGCAGCGACTGTCGGCACCATCACTTTGCCGGGAGTTGTCCCGCATGCGGCAGTTGCCCTGTGGTGGCCGCCTTCTGGCGGTTCGCCTCATCGTGCCAGCGAACGGCCTCTTTTGCTTCGATACGGGCACGTTTGCGATGTTTGCCCTGCGCAAACCATGTGGCCGCCGAGCCCATGAGAACGCCAAAAATGACCGCCAGAAACAGGAAAACAAAAAACGGCGCGGTGAAGGACAGAACGCCGTCTTCCGGCCGGAACGGATTGAGCGCCAGGGTTACCGACTGACGATTGGCCACGCAAAGGATGACGAGGATGATCGCCAGTGGAAGCAGGATGATGAGGTTGATGATTTTTTTCGACATCCGACAATACTCCATCGCTGCGGGCGTTTCGCAGGCTCCTTTTCAGTCGCCCGGCGTCAGGAACGATCAATCGTCCTCTTCGTCGCCCATACCCGGGTTCAGGCGCTCGCGCAGTTCCTTGCCCGTTTTAAAGAAAGGCACCCATTTTTCCTCGACGAAAACCGACTCACCCGTACGCGGGTTCCGGCCCGAGCGGGACGGACGGTTCTTCACCGAAAATGCGCCGAAACCACGAAGCTCGACGCGATTTCCTGCCGCCAGGGCATCGGTGATTTCATCCAGCACCGCATTGACGATGTTTTCCACGTCGCGGTGATAAAGGTGCGGGTTACGCGCAGCAACGATCTGCACCAGTTCAGACTTGATCACGGTTGCCCCCTGAAAGAATTGGATTTTTAACGCGGCTCAACCTGCCAAACGGAAACAAGACCGTCAAGAAACAACTTGTCCGCACCGAGCTGGCTGGGGCCTGCGAAGGGAATTAAATCGTCATATCCCAGAAGTTTCGCTATTTGCGCAACACTAAAAAGCGCAAAAGGCGAACGGGACGATGGCGCGCGCCATTCGACGATCGGCAGATCCTTGGCAACACCGCGTGTCTCGAAATAGCTGCGAATTTCCTTTTCGCCGCCGAGCGTATCGACGAGCTTGTTGGCAAGCGCCTGCCGGCCGGTGTAAATTGATCCGTCCGCCAGTTTCAGCACGTCCTCGCGCGGCAATTTGCGACGGTCGGCGACAAGATCGACAAACCAGCCGTAGCTGTCCATCACCATGGCGCGGATCATGGTCTTTGCCTCTTCGGGCGCCTCATGGAAAGGCGAAGGCTCGGCCTTCATCGGTGACGACTTGATTTCCTGCAGCGAGACGCCGAGCTTGTCCATCAGCTGGCCGATCTGGGGGTATTGGAAAATCACCCCGATCGAGCCGGTGATCGAGGTTTCACCGGCAATGATGACATCGCCTGCCGATGCGATCATATAACCGGCGGAAGCGGCAAGCGTGCGGACATCGGACACAACCGGCTTCTTTTCGGCCACACCTCTGATAGCCTTGAAGATGCGCTCCCCGCCATAGGTGGTGCCGCCTGGCGAGGAAATCGACACGATCAGCCCTTTGACATTCTCGCTCCTTGCGATCTTGTCGAGCCGCTCGAGCAGTTCGGTATTGTCGGTGATCAGGCCGGAAACCTCGACGCGGGCAATATGAGGCTTCGCACTTTGCTGCGGTCCATCCCATAAAAACCGGTAAAGACCGAAAGCGCCGGCGACAAGCAGCAGAACGGCGGCAATCCGCCAGAAACTCAGCTTGCGGCGCAACCGCCTGCGATCCGCTATCGCCATGTTGTCCATAAAAACCCCTGTCATCCGCTTTTGCGCTTCAGGCCATATGGTTCTTCTAACGCGAAGCCGCAAGGAAACAATAAGGAAACCAGAATTAAGATAAAATTCGCATTTCCCTTGCACCTATCCAGACAAAAACCATATTGGCAGGACAAAGCACACATGCCAAAGACATTTAGATAGAGACACAAGCTTCGATGATGCGCCATTATGGCGCCCTAGAGGCATTCCGGACCCGCTCTTATGCTCGAAAGACTCCGCGAACCCGCGCCAGCATTTTCGCTGCGCAATGACCAGAACGGCGCCTATGACACCGCGCTGCGGCATTCCACGCGCGTGAAGCGGCTGAAGATCATTCTGCCGCTCGGCGCGGCAATCATTTCGCTCGCCTTCATCGCGGTTTCGGTTATCCGAACCTGGGCCCCCGACGAAGTCTCTCTTGAGAGCGCACGAATTGAAGACGGCAAGATCGTGATGGAAAAGCCTGCTGTCGCCGGCCGCAACGAGAAGGGGATCGATTATTCCATGAACGCCGACCGTGCGTTGCAGGACATCGCCAACCCCAATCTCATGACGCTTGAAAAGGTTCTGGCGGCAGTGCCGGTAAACGACAGTGTTGCGCAGGTGATCGCCCAGGAAGGCATTTTCGACCGGGCGACCAACACGCTGAAGATGACTGCGCCTTTTGACATCAATCTCAGCAATGGCATACAAGCGAAGTTCCAGTCTGCGGATGTCGATCTGAAGGCCGGAAAAATGAGCAGCAAAGAGCCGGTTTCGATCAAAACAAACGACGGCTCGATTGTTGCGCAATCGATTGACATCGCCGATAATGGCAAAACAATTACATTTTCGGGGCAGGTACGGGCACGTATCGCTGCATCCAATATCAAGAATGAAGGCAAGTGAGAGCCCGGTCCAGATGATGCAAATTTCCCGTCCCGTTTCCCTCGGCAAATCCGCCGGCCTTGCAGCCGCAGGTCTTGTTCTTTCGTGTCTTGCAACTGTGGCCTTCGCCCAGAACACCACCAGCAACATGCAGGGCGTCAAACTCTCCGGTGACCAGCCTATCGCGATTGAAAGCGACCAGCTCGAGATTCGCGATCAGGAGCGCAAGGCCTATTTCACCGGCAATGTGAAAGTGGTGCAGGGAACGACCACCCTTCAGGCTGGCAAGATGACGGTGAATTACAAGGGCGAGGGTTCTTCGCTCACCAGCGGCGACGCCAATATCGAAAAAATCTTCGTCGACAATAATGTCTATCTGACGTCCGAGACCCAGAAAGCCACGGCCGACCACGGTGAATTCGACATGGCGGCGCAGACCTTCATTCTGACGGGCAAGCAGGTCGTGCTGTCTGAAGGTACGAATGTCTTCACCGGCTGCAAGCTGACCGTGCTGATGAATACGGGGCAGGCCAAGCTGGAAAGCTGCGGCGGCCCTGTTCGGATCATGCTTGATCCGAAATCCCAGAAAAAACAGTAGTCTTTCCTCGTGAAGATACCCTCGATCTCAAAGATATTCGGCGGCGGGCGCGATCGATCCGCGGACGCAGCCTCGCCGGTGGACAAGACCCCCTATCAGGGCACGCTGATCGCGCATGGTCTGACGAAGACCTATAATACACGCCGCGTCGTCAACGGGGTTTCGCTGGTCGTGCGCCGTGGCGAAGCCGTGGGTCTGCTCGGCCCGAACGGCGCCGGAAAAACCACCTGTTTTTATATGATAACGGGCTTGGTGCCCGTCGATACCGGCAAGATCGCCATCAACGGCAATGACGTCACCACCATGCCGATGTACAGGCGCGCCCGTCTCGGCGTCGGTTACCTGCCGCAGGAAGCTTCGATCTTCCGGGGATTGACGGTCGAGGAAAACATCCGCGCCGTACTGGAAGTGCATGAGCCGGATGCCGCCAAGCGCAACCGCAAGCTCGATGAGCTGCTGGAAGAGTTTCATATCGCGCAACTGCGGAAATCGCCGGCCGTGGCGCTTTCGGGCGGCGAGCGGCGGCGTCTGGAGATTGCCCGCGCGCTCGCGACCGATCCGACCTTCATGCTGCTGGATGAACCCTTCGCGGGCGTCGATCCGATTTCGGTCAGCGATATCCAGAATCTGGTGCGGCACCTGACAGCGCGTGGCATCGGCGTTCTCGTGACTGACCACAATGTCCGTGAAACGCTCGGCCTCATCGACCGCGCATACATCATCCATGCCGGCGAAGTGCTGACGCATGGGCGTCCGGACGATATCGTCAACAATCCGGATGTGCGCCGCCTCTATCTCGGCAATAATTTCAGCCTTTGAGACCTGGAGCCGGACGGCAAAGCCTGTGTGCGGTTTTGCTTGAAATCCGGCTCTAATTATATGATCTATATCATGATTTAGGATTTCAGGTCGTTTCGGCTTTAAATCATCATGATCGGCACGCGAAAGATTCTTCATCGCGCCCGGCCCTGACGCTTGACCAAACAAAATAAAAAAGCAATTTTTGGGCCAAGTCCTGTCGTCTCAGTAAAATTTCTGGAAAATCAGACGATGGAGAAGCTGTAAGGGGAGTTTCGCGTCCGCCATGGCATTGTCTGCCAGCCTTTTGCTGCGTCAAAACCAGTCTCTCGTGATGACACCGCAACTGATGCAGTCCATCCAGCTGCTTCAGATGACGCATTTCGAGCTGACGCAGTTCATCGCGCAGGAGGTAGAGCGCAATCCGCTGCTGGAAATTGCGGCAAACGATGGCGATTTAAGCAGCGATACACCTGTAGACGCGGAGAGTTTTGGCGACGCCGATAGCGAAAGTTCGGAGGGATCCGCCACGGTGACGTCAGACAGTGACGACTGGTACGGCGACCGCGCCGCAAATCTCGGCGAGCAACTTGACACCAGCTTTGAAAACGTCTTTCCCGACGATGCCGAGCCCAGAAAGGCCGATGCGCCCGAACTGGCCGGCCAATGGAAATCCATGCCCGGCCAGGAGTCGGGAGAAAGTTACGATCTCGACGATTTCGTTGCGGCCAGACAGAGCCTCGGCGACCATCTCAATCAGCAACTGCCGCTCGCCATATCCGCCGCCGAGGACCGGATGATCGCCGATGCGCTGATCGGCCAGCTTGACGAGACCGGCTATATTGCGGCGGATGCCGTCGACGACGTCGCCGAACGGCTGGGGGCGGCTCCATCGGCGGTCGAACACGTTCTGAAGACGCTTCAGGGCTTCGACCCACCGGGTGTATTTTCCCGTTCCTTAAGCGAATGTCTGTCGATCCAGCTTGCCCAGAAGGATCGGCTTGACCCGGCCATGCGGGCTTTCGTCGACAATCTGGAACTTCTGGCGAAACGCGACTTCGCCTCCTTGAAAAAAATCTGCGGCGTCGATGAGGAAGATCTCCTCGACATGCTGGCGGAAATCCGCACGCTCAATCCCCGCCCCGGCGCCGGTTACGATTCGATGGTTTCGGAGACCATCGTTCCCGATATTATCGTTCGCCCCTCTTCCACCGGCGGCTGGCTGGTGGAAATCAATCCAGAGACCCTGCCGCGCGTGCTCATCAACCAGAGTTACTTCGCCGAGGTGTCGAAACATAAGGCGCGCGCGGGCGAGGATCAGGATTTTCTGGCCGAATGCATGCAAACGGCCCATTGGCTGACCCGCAGCCTCGACCAGCGCGCCCGGACGATCATGAAGGTGGCGACGGAAATCGTTCGCCAGCAGGATGCCTTCCTCGTCAATGGTGTCGACCAGCTGCGCCCGCTGAACCTCAAGACGGTGGCCGACGCCATCAAGATGCATGAATCCACCGTCAGCCGGGTGACAACCAAAAAATACATGCTGACGCCGCGCGGGCTGTTCGAACTGAAATATTTCTTCAGCGTCTCGATCAGCGCCGTGGAAGGCGGAGACAGCCATTCGGCGGAAGCGGTGCGTCACCGCATCAAGGCCATGATCGCGCAGGAAGCCGCCGAGGCGGTTCTTTCAGACGATGATATCGTCGACAACCTGAAAAAGAGCGGCGTCGATATCGCCCGGCGCACCGTCGCCAAATATCGGGAGGCGATGAACATCCCCTCCTCCGTGCAGAGGCGTCGGGAAAAGAAGGCGTTGGCCAAGCTGGCTGTATTCTGAGCGGTAGCCACGAACAACGTTTATGGCGGTTTTTTGCCGCACCATTGACTCTTGCCACGGCAGCGGCTAGAAGCCCGCCGCACACGTCAGCAAGGTCATTTGTAACGGATTCATCTCCACCGTCCATGGGCGTAAAATTCGAATGAGGGCTTTTTAAGGTCTTCGAAACGCTTGGATGCGCGCGCGGCTTGACGTAAGCTGGTACTCGCAAATCACTACAAAAAGGAAAATTTCCATGAGTGTGCGTGTATCTGGTAAACATATGGAGATCGGTGAATCTTTCCGGCAGCGGATTGAGGACAATATAGGTCTGGCGGTTACCAAATACTTCGATGGGGGGTATTCAGGCCAGGTAACCGTGGAGAAATCCGGATCGCGTTTTGCCGCCGATTGCAAGCTGCATCTCGATACCGGCGTTGTATTGCACGCGGCGGGTCAGGCAAATGATCCGCAGGCGAGCTTCGATGCCGCCGCAGAGCGGATCGAGAAGCGCCTGCGCCGCTACAAGCGCAAGCTTAAGGACCACCATAATGGCGCCAATGGCATGTCGCAGGAAATCGCCTATACGGTGATGGATGCTGTTCCCGATGAGGACCACGAGGTTCCTGACGATTACGCACCCACCATCGTTGCGGAGAGTTCCAAACAGATTAAGACGATGTCCGTCGCCAGCGCCGTGATGGCGCTCGACATGACGGACGAACCGGTTCTGCTGTTCCGCAGCCCGGGCAAGGAATATCTCAACATCGTTTACCGGCGTCATGACGGCAATATTGGCTGGATCGACGCGGAAACGATCAAGAGCTGAACAGTCTGACAAGACGTGGGAGGCAGGGCGCGAAAGTGCAGTCTGCCTCCTGCATCGTCTCGATGGCATGAAGGAAAAAGAGAATGGCGTTGGCAGATTTGCTGCAACAAGATGCGATTATTCCCGCCCTCAAGGTGAATTCCAAAAAGCAGTTGCTTCAGGAGCTGGCCGCAAAGGCAGCCAGAATTACCGGAGTCTCGGAACGGGAAGTTTTCGACGTCATCCTCCAGCGTGAGAAACTCGGCTCCACCGGTGTGGGCCACGGTATCGCCATTCCGCATGGCAAGCTCAACAGCATCCATCAGATCACCGGCGTCTTCGCACGTCTTGAAACACCGGTCGATTTCGAAGCGCTGGACGACCAACCGGTCGACCTGGTTTTCCTGCTGCTCGCGCCCGAGGGCGCCGGTGCGGATCATCTGAAGGCCTTGTCCAGAATCGCACGCGCCCTGCGCGACCCTGAACTGGTCGCCAAACTGCGCGCTACCGATTCCGACACGGCAATCTACGCTTTCCTCAATCAGGAGCAAGCAACAGCGGCCTGATCGCGGGTTCCGCCTTAGTTTTAACGGCAATAAAAAACGCGCCCTGAAGGCGCGTTTTTTATGACGTAAGGACAGAAGCCTTACGCGTCCTTTTCATTGAGAGACGAGGTGCCCGGCTCAGAGGATGCTGCAACATCCGCCTTCGGGCCGCCCTTGGCAACGCCGACCATCGCCGGACGCAGGACGCGATCGCCTATGGTGAAACCAGCCTGAACCACCTGCAACACGGTGTTGTTTGGAACCTTAGTGTTGGGAATCTCAAACATGGCCTGATGGAAATTCGGATCGAATTTCTGGCCCTCGGCATCGATCTTCTTCACGCCGTGGCGTTCCAGCGTCGACAGCATCGAGCGTTCCGTCATCTCGACACCTTCGATCAGACCGTTGAGACCGGCTTCGCCGTTGGTCTTTAGCTCATCGGGAATGGCTTCGAGCGCGCGGCGAAGATTATCGGAAACGGCGAGCATGTCGCGTGCGAAACCGGCCAGGGAATAGGCCTTGGCATCCTTGACATCGCGCTCGGTGCGACGGCGAAGATTGTCCATCTCGGCTGCAAGGCGAAGGAATTTATCGCGCAGATCGGCGTTCTCAGCCTTGAGCAGCTCGACCGGATCGGGTTCTGCCGTTTCGGCCTGTTCTTCACCTACCAGGGCAGGATCGACAAACTCTTCCGCGACGTCCGCGTCAGGTCCGGGCTTTTTTGTATCGTCGGTCATGACGTTCTCCAGATTTGAATATTGTTGGTTGCGCCCGATATCGAGCTTTGACGGGCAAAAATCAAGGCTTGCGGCGAAAAGCTTGCCGCATTCTCTGACCTTTGCGGGCCTGTCCTATCTTTGCTTGCGGGAAAGGCGCGCCATGATCTGCGCGGTATAATCCACCATCGGCACGATACGGGCGTAATTCAGCCGGGTCGGGCCGATAACGCCGACCGCGCCCACGACACGATTGTCCTCGTCACGATAGGGCGCGACGATCAGCGACGAACCGGACAGCGAAAACAACTTGTTTTCCGAGCCGATGAAAATCCTGACGCCTGAGCCGCTTTCCGCAAGGTTGAGGATTTCGATGAGATTTTCCTTACGCTCCAGATCGTCGAACAGCAGGCGCACCCGATCGATATCCTCTTCACCGGCGAGGCCTTCGAGCAGGTTGGAGCGACCGCGAACGATGAGACGGCCGAGCTTGCCCTCTTCATTGTCTCCCGCCCACACCGCAAGACCACGTTCCACGAGGTCCTGCGCCAATATGCCGAGTTCCGATTGCAGTTCCGCCTGCTGCGCCTGAAACTGACCGCGCAATTCATGCAGCGTCTGACCGGAGAGATGAGCATTGATGAAATTCGCAGCCTCGGTCAATTGCGACGAGGAAATACCGGCCGGCAATTCGATGATGCGGTTTTCGACCTGATTGTGGTCACCCACCAGCACTGCGAGCGCCTTGGTGGGCTCCAGCCTTATGAATTCCACATGTTTGAGGATGACATCGTTCTTGGCGGTCAGCACCAGTCCGGCGCCCCGCGACATGCCGGAAAGCATGCGGCTTGCTTCCGTCAGCAACCCTTCCAGCGACTGTTCGTGACCGGCGACCGGCCCGATCTGGCGGTCGATACTAGCCCTTTCCTCGGCGGGCAGATCGCCCACCTGCATGAAGGCATCAACAAAGAAGCGCAATCCCGTCTGCGTGGGCAAACGCCCGGCGCTGATATGCGGCGAATAAATGAGGCCGAGCTCCTCGAGATCGCTCATGACATTGCGCACGGAGGCAGGCGAAAGCGACATCGGCAGAAGTCGCGACAGGCTGCGCGATCCGAGCGGTTCGCCCGTATCGAGGTAACCTTCGACGATGCGCCGGAAAATTTCCCGAGACCGTTCATCCAGCAGCGATGCCTGATCTTGTGATAGCGGTGCGGAAAAACCCATTTCGTCCGTTCTTTGTCGTTCAAACCAGCTTGCATCAATATAATGCGTTGCAACGCCGCGGCAAAATGGAAATTGGCTTTGCAAAAGCCCGGACCTCGCCTTAGAAGGCAGGGACCAACATGGAGAGTGGATCATATGCGGCCTTCAGGCAGAAAAACCGACCAGATGCGCAAGGTTTCCTTCGAACGCAATTTCTCGAAACATGCCGAAGGCTCCTGTCTCGTGAAATTCGGCGACACGCATGTGCTCGTCACCGCAAGCCTTGAAGAAAAGACGCCACCGTGGCTCCGCAACAGCGGCAAGGGCTGGGTCACCGCCGAATATGGCATGCTGCCGCGCTCCACCCATGAACGCATGAAGCGCGAGGCCGCTTCCGGCAAGCAGGGCGGACGCACACAGGAAATCCAACGCCTCATCGGCCGCTCGCTGCGCGCCGTCGTCGACCTGCAGGCGCTCGGCGAGCGCCAGATCAGCATCGACTGCGACGTCATCCAGGCCGATGGCGGCACCCGCACCGCCTCCATCACCGGCGCATGGATTGCCCTGCATGACTGCCTGAAATGGATGGAAACTCGCAACATGATCAAGGTCGAGAAAGTTCTGAAGGACCATATCGCCGCGATCTCCTGCGGCATCTTCGCCAACCAGCCGGTGATCGATCTCGACTATCTCGAAGATTCCTCGGCCGAAACCGATGCCAATTTCGTCATCACCGGCTCGGGCGGTATCGTCGAGGTTCAGGGAACGGCTGAAGGCGCGCCCTTCTCCGAGGAAGAATTCCTGACGCTGCTCGGTCTCGCCAAGGCCGGTTGCAGCGAACTGGTCGCCCTTCAGAAACAGGCGATCGCCTGAGCCGACGGGAAAGAACCATGCGCAAGCTCGATACCAGAACGATCGTTGTCGCCAGCCATAACAAGGGCAAGATCGCCGAAATCGCCGATCTGATCGGCCCTTTCGGTTTCTCCGCCAAATCTGCGGCGGAGCTGAACTTCTCAGAACCGGACGAGACGGGCACCACATTTGAGGAAAATGCCGCCATCAAGGCGCTTGCCTCCGCGAAGGCATCAGGCCTGCCTGCCTTGTCCGACGATTCCGGTCTTGTTATCGACGCGCTTGACGGTGCGCCGGGTGTCTATACCGCCAATTGGGCGGAGACGGCCGATGGGACGCGCGATTTCGCCATGGCGATGCAGAAGGTCGAGGATGCGCTGGCCGAGCGAGGAGCTTCGAAGCCGGAGGATCGCACCGGCCGCTTCGTCAGCGTGCTGTGTCTCGCCTGGCCGGACGGGCATGTCGAATATTTCCGTGGCGAGGTGGAAGGCACTGTTGTGTGGCCGCCGCGCGGAACGAGCGGTTTCGGTTATGATCCCATCTTTAAACCCGAGGGGTATGAGACCACATTCGGCGAAATGAGCGCGGATGAGAAACACGGCTGGAAACATGGCGACGCCTTTGCATTGTCGCACCGCGCCCGCGCCTTCAAGAAATTCGTAGAAACCTGCCTGGAGGCATGAACCCGATGGTCGGGGAGCACCAACTTTCTGCCCCCGGCGCATCGCTTCTGCCGGACACGGGCGATCCCGGTTTCGGGATCTATCTGCACTGGCCGTTCTGCGCGGCCAAATGCCCCTATTGCGATTTCAACAGCCATGTCCGCCATCGGCCGGTGGATCAGGAGCGGTTTACCGCAGCTTTCCTGCGTGAAATGGAACATATGCGGACGCTGAGCGGCCCGCGCGTGGTCACCAGCATTTTCATGGGCGGCGGTACGCCCTCGCTGATGGACCCGCAGACTGTTGGCGCGCTACTGGATGGCATCTCGCGTTTCTGGCACGTGCCTGATGGTATCGAGATCACCATGGAAGCCAATCCTTCCAGCGTCGAGGCGGAACGGTTTCGCGGTTATCGAGCGGCGGGTGTCAATCGTGTCTCGCTCGGCGTGCAGGCACTGAACGACCGCGATCTGAAATTCCTCGGCCGCCTGCATGATGTCGCCGATGCCTTGAAAGCCATCCGGCTGGCGCGGGAGATTTTTCCGCGCATGTCCTTCGATCTCATCTATGCCCGCCCGAACCAGACGGTGGCCGAATGGGATGCCGAACTGAAGGAGGCTGTCTCCTATGCCGTCGACCATCTGTCGCTCTACCAGCTGACGATCGAGGAAGGCACGCCCTTTTATGGCCTCCACAAGGCCGGCAAGCTCATCGTGCCCGATGGCGAGCATTCGGCCGTGCTTTATGAAGCGACGCAGGAAATCACCGAGCGTTACGGCATGCCCGCCTATGAGGTTTCCAATCATGCCCGGCCCGGCGCCGAAAGCCGCCATAACCTGACCTACTGGCGCTATGGCGATTACGCCGGCATCGGCCCCGGTGCGCATGGACGCCTGACGCGTGGCGCTTCCAAGCTCGCCACCGCCACCGAGCGGCATCCCGAGACCTGGCTCGAAACAGTAGAGCGGGAAGGCCATGGCATGGTCGATCAGGAACTGCTTGGCGTCGACGAACAGGCCGACGAATTGCTGCTGATGGGGCTTCGCCTGCGCGAGGGCATCGACCTCGCCCGCTGGAGCGATCTTTCCGGCCGCGACCTTGACCCGGAAAAAGAAGAGTTTCTTCTCCAGCACGGTTTCGTGGAGAGGATCGGCAATTCCCGCCTGCGCTGCACACCATCAGGCATGCTCATTCTCGATGCCGTGGTGGCCGATCTCGCCTGCTGACTCTCGCAATGCCCTGCATAAACCATAGACAGGACGACAATAAAAAAGAAGCGGCCCGAAGGCCGCTTCTTTTTTATGCGTTGTTTTCGTTGATCAGGCGTTTCAGAAGCTCAACCTCGTGGCCGAGCTTGGTGTCGCCGGAAATCAGATCTTCGATCTTGCGCACCGCGTGAAGAACCGTGGTGTGGTCGCGACCGCCGAAACGGCGACCGATCTCGGGAAACGAGCGCGGCGTCAACATCTTTGCCAGATACATGGCGATCTGGCGCGGTTTGACGATGACGCGGGTGCGACGGTTGGAGACCAGCTCCTGCCGCGACACATTATAGTGCCTGGCGACGATGCGCTGAATATCCTCGATACGGACACGCTTGGCCTCACCGCTGCCAACGAGGTGCGACAGCAACTCATCGACACGGTCCACCGAGAGGTTCGGCTCGAAAGAGCGCCGGAACATCAGCTGGTTGAAGGCGCCTTCAAGCTCGCGACCGCTCGCCGTCACGCTCTTGGCCACATGGGTCAGGATTTCGTCCGAAATCTCGAAAGACGGATCGTCCTGACGCGCCGAGCCCATGCGACGGTTGAGCATTTCGTAGCGCATGTCGTAATCGGGACCTTCGATCTCGATCGCCATACCGCCCTGAAGACGGGAACGGACACGCGGATCGAGCGATTCCAGCTCCCAGGGCGCACGGTCAGCCGCGACAACGACCTGCTTGGCGCTGTCGAGCAGCATGTTCAGCAGGTGGCAGAATTCGTGCTGGATCATCTTGCCCTGCAGGAACTGCATGTCGTCGATGACGAGAAGGTCGATATTGCGCAGCGTGTCCTTCAGCGTCAGCGCATCATTGTCGCGGATTGCGGTCGCGAAACGCCACATGAAATATTCGGCCGTCAGATAGACCACACGCGGATTGCGCGGGCTGTCGATGGCGGCATTGGCGATGGCCTGCAGAAGATGTGTCTTGCCAAGGCCAACACCCGCATGAATGAACAGCGGATTGAAGCGCACGGCGCCGGCGCCGGCTTCGGCAATCGTCTTTGCCGCCGCAAGCGCGACACGGTTGGAAGAGCCTTCGACAAAGGTGTCGAAGGTGAAACGTGTGTCGAGCGGCGAGCCGAACAACGGCCCGGAACCGCCCTGACGCAGGGTCGCCTGCGAAGCCGCAGGCTGCGCCGCAGGCGACGTCGCGGGCTGCGACGGAATGAAGGACTTGTTACGTTGAGCCGCGCCGACCTCCGGAACGGGCTGCGCCCTTTCCTCGGTCTGAGCCGGACGGACCGGGCGGCTGGCCGAGCGGACCAGAATCTCCACCTTCAGCACATCCGGATCCTCGCTCTGGACGAGGTTCGTAATCAGATCCATGTAACGGTTATTGATCCAGGATTTCAGAAAAGTCGTCGGAACGGTAAAACGAACGACGCTTTTCGAAACGGAATGGAGTTTGAGCCGTGCAAACCAACTCGCATAGACTTCCGGACCAACCTGTGCCTTGAGCCGCGCGCTAAAACGTTCAAACAGCGCATCGTGCGTCATTGCCGATTTGTCCCCTGCCGCATCTGAGCAAGCTGCATCACGCGTCTTTGGTGCGCGGTCCCCATCAGCCACAGCACCCATCGCCAAATTCAATTGCATATTGCCGCCTTTCAAATTGCCAATCATAGCCTGACGATCAAAGATCGATCGCCAGAGATCCCCCTCGTTATTTTTGCCCCCAGCGTTCCCCTCGAAAGAACGTCAAAGACGAGTACTTGTTTGCGAGCCGGTTATCCCATTTCCCTCCCCCTCATGGAGAGGCCTGCGACACGCTAAAACGCTCCTTTCGCTACAACCTTAAGGCGCATTCTTGAGGACAAAAAACTCCTGCCCGTTCCGGAGACCGAAACGGCGCAAAAAGCTCCATGACCTGAAAAAACGGACCCCGAAAGACCCGCCAGCAAGAAGGTGAATATCGTCGATACGATCATCGAGATAATCTGTGGACTGAGATCCGCACCCCTTGTTGAAATGCATTTAGGCAGGATCATGGGGAGAGATCAATGGCGTTTTTTCTGCAAAAACTCAGATCGGCCATTGACTCGCAAAGGCCGTTTTGCATCACCGACGGGGTGCTAAGCAGAATCGCTTATGAATCAATGAGATTCAATTTTGGCATTTTTTGAGAGCCGATTTTGGCAAAAAAATAAAAATCTTCTTGACTCAAAACTAGCTGCGACTTCCGTAGAGAAAGCCTCCTAGCTTTCCGAAGACCTCCAGCAAGCTATTGTTTTTATTATAAATTTCCTGTCGTCCATCTGACATGCGTTTGTCACGTTACGGCAGCAATGGTTAACGGACAGTTAGAATCACAAAAAGCCCGGTCAAAAGACCAGGCTTTTTGAATAATTATTTGTGATTAGCCGGATTAGGCGGAAAGAGCCTTAACGCGCTGTGCGAGACGCGACACCTTGCGGGATGCCGTGTTGCCATGCAGAACGCCGCGGGTCGCTGCGCGCTGGATCTCAGGCTGGGCTGCCTTCAGAGCTTCGGTGGCGACTGCCAGATCACCGGTAGCGATTGCTTCCTCGACCTTGCGGATGAAGCCGCGAACGCGCGAACGGCGAGCCTTGTTGACTGCGGTACGGCGAGCGATCTTGCGGGTCGCCTTTTTCGCCGAAGTTGTATTGGCCATGTATGCCTCTCTTCGAATTCAAACCAAATTCCGCAACCATAGGATCGGGTCGTTCGAAGACCTCACGTAACCCAAGAATGCGGGAGTAATTTCGGACAAGCCGGATGGCTTTCCTTAACCGTGGGCGGGCATATACCGCTAAAGCTTACGCCCGTCAACGCGCAAAACGCTTAAAAGCGCCGATATTCCGAATCCTTAGCGATTCCGGAAAGCGGGTTTGCGCTTTTCGACGAAGGCGGCCATGCCCTCCTTCTGATCCGCCGTGGCGAACAGCGACTGGAAGGATCGCCTTTCATATCGCAGTCCTTCCGAAAGCGGGACTTCAAAGGAGCGGTTGACGCTTTCCTTGGCCATGAGAACGGAAGCACGCGACAGGGAAGCGATGCGGGTTGCCGCCTCCACCGCCTCATCCATGAGATTTGCAGCCGGTACGACACGCGACACGAGGCCGGCCCGCTCGGCTTCCGCCGCGTCCATCATGCGTCCGGTCAGAACCAGATCCATGGCCTTCGCCTTGCCCACTGCCCGTGTCAGCCGCTGCGAGCCCCCCATGCCGGGAATGACGCCGAGGGTGATCTCCGGCTGGCCGAACTTCGCCGTCTCCGAAGCGATGATGAAATCGCACATCATCGCCAGTTCGCAGCCGCCGCCGAGCGCAAAGCCGGATACGGCGGCGATGACCGGCTTGCGGGTGGCCGCAACCTCGTCCCAGCCGCCGAGAAAATCGCCGACATAGGCGTCGACGAAATCCAGCCCCTGCATTTCCTTGATGTCAGCGCCCGCCGCAAATGCCTTTTCCGAGCCCGTGATAATAATCGCACCGATGGAATCATCGGCGGAGAAGGAAGAAAGAATGTGCCGCAGCTCTTTCAGAAGCACCGAATTGAGGGCGTTGAGCGCCTTGGGTCGGTTGAGGGTGATGATGCCCACCTCATCGCGTTTCTCGACCAGCATCGTTTCATAGTCCACGGCAATCTCCTCTTCTCCGTAATTTGCGGCACCGCTATTTCTGGCAGGCGGCGCAATAAAAGGTAGAACGACCGGCCTGTACCACCCTTTCAACCGTACCCCCGCAGCCGGGTGTCCGGCAAGGCTGGCCTTCCTGGTCGTAGACCGAAAAGGAATGCTGGAAATAACCGAGCGTTCCGTCCGTCTGTATATGGTCTCGCAATGAGGAGCCGCCCGCGGCGATCGCATCCGCGATCACGTCGCGGATTTTCTCCGTCAGATCGATGAGCTGCGCTTTGGGTTTGCCACCTTTCGTCACCAGCGTTCCCGCTGCCCGCAAGGGTGAAAGATGCGCGCGCCACAGCGCCTCGCAGACATAGATATTGCCGAGACCGGCAATGACCTTCTGGTCCAGCAACGTGCTTTTAAGAGGCTGGCTTTTGCCCGCAAACCGGCTTGCCAGATAATCGGCGCTCAGCGCATTGCCGGTCGGCTCCGGGCCAAGTTCTGCAAAAGCGGGGTAAAGATCGAGCCTGTTGCGCTCCACCAGATGCATGAAACCGAAGCGGCGCGGATCATTATAGATGACGCAGACGCGCTCTTCCCCTTTATCCAGATGAAAGACGACATGGTCATGCTTGCCGTCCTTGGAACGGGCATAATGAAACGTACCGGGCGCTTCACCGCCCTCACCCATTTCCGCCTCAATGCGGAACGAGCCGGACATGCCGAGATGGGACACGATCGTCAGCCCGCCCTCCAGCTCGATGAGGAGATATTTCGCCCTGCGCCCAAGCGAGATGATCGTCTTTCCCTCAATAAGCTCTGCGAAATCCTCTGGAAACGGAAACCGCAGATCGGGGCGCCCGAGATGAAGCTTGCGGACCTTTGCACCTTCCATGGCAGGCGCAAGGCCGCGTCTGACCGTTTCGACTTCCGGCAATTCTGGCATCTGGCTTATCCGACAGTTTATCGTTAGGACCATGTGGTCTATAGAGTGCACGCGAAATGTCGCGCCCAGGCGATGCGGCAACAGATAGCGTTGCCATGGCGTTTCCGCTATGGTCCGCCACGCAATAAATATGGAGACAGACGATGACCGACGCCCGTACCACTGCCCAAGGCGGCATGGAAACGTCCTATGGCTTCCACAAGGTGGACGAAGGCAAGAAGCAGGGGCTGGTCAACGAGGTCTTCCATAAGGTGGCCAAGCGCTACGACATCATGAACGATGTGATGTCGGCCGGCCTGCACCGGCTGTGGAAGGACGCCATGGTCTCCTCGCTTTCGCCGCGCAAGGATCCTTCCTACAAGATCCTGGACGTAGCGGGCGGCACTGGCGATATCGCCTTCCGCATCATCGAAGCCTCCAACCGCCTGGCGCACGCCACGGTTCTCGATATTAACGGCTCGATGCTGGCCGTCGGCGAGGAGCGCGCAGCAAAAAAGAAACTTTCCGGTAATCTGACCTTCGTTGAGGCCAATGCCGAGGAACTGCCCTTCGAGGCGAATACATTCGACGCGTATACGATCGCATTCGGCATTCGCAACGTGCCGCGCATCGATGTCGCGCTGAAGGAGGCCCATCGCGTGCTGAAACGTGGCGGACGGCTGCTGGTGCTGGAGTTTTCCGAAGTCGAAATGCCGCTGCTTGACCGCGTTTATGACGCCTGGTCATTCAATGCCATCCCGCAATTCGGCAAGATGATCACCGGTGATGCCGAGCCCTATCAATATCTGGTCGAGTCGATCCGCAAATTCCCCAATCAGGAGGATTTTGCCACGATGATCCGCACCGCCAGCTTTTCCCGCGTCACCTATACCAACTATACCGGCGGCATCGCCGCCCTGCATTCCGGCTGGAAGCTTTAAGACCATGGCCGGCAGACGCAGGAGACAAGCATAAGCATGAGTACTTTGGGCGCATATTTCCGCCTCGCAAGGGTTGGCTGGGTTCTCGTGCGCGAAGGTGTCGTGCTGGCCCTGCCTTCCGATGACCTGCCTGCTCCCGCCCAATTGTTAAAAGCGCTGCTGAAGCCTTTCGCCCGCAGCAAGGCGAAAAGGGCGCAACGCAGTGACCGTCTGGCGGTGGCTGTCGAGCGGCTTGGCCCATCCTATGTGAAGATGGGTCAATTTCTCGCCACCCGGCCGGATGTGGTGGGCGCCGACTTCGCCGACGATCTCGCGAGCCTTCAGGACCGCATGGCCTTCTTCCCGGCGGCTGCGGCGAAGGCGAATATCGAGGGCTCGCTCGGACGGTCGGTATCCGATCTCTACAGGGAATTCGGCGATCCGATCGCCGCCGCCTCCATCGCCCAGGTGCATCCGGCCATGGTGGATACGCCGAAAGGGCCGCGCAAGGTGGCCGTCAAGGTCATTCGTCCGGGTGTTCGCCAGCGTTTCCAGAACGATCTCGAGGCGATGTATCTGATCGCCGATCTGCAGCAGCGTTTCGTCCGCTCCGCCCGCCGCCTACGCCCCGTCGAGGTGACACGCACGCTGGAGCAGACCACCAAGATCGAGATGGATCTGCGGCTCGAGGCCGCCGCTCTTTCCGAACTTGCGGAGAACACCAAGGACGATCCCGGGTTCCGGGTTCCCGAGGTCGATTGGGAGCGCACCGGGCGTGATGTCGTCACCATGGAGTGGATCGACGGCGTCAAGATGTCGAACATCGAAGGGTTGAAGGCCGCCGGCCATGACCTGAACAAACTCGCCGACACACTGATCCAGTCCTTCCTGCGGCACACGCTGCGCGATGGTTTTTTCCACGCCGACATGCATCCCGGCAATCTCTTCGTCGACGCTGAGGGCGAGATCGTCGCTGTCGACATGGGCATCGCCGGACGTCTTGGCAAAAAGGAACGCCGCTTCCTTGCCGAAATTCTCTACGGCTTCATTACCCGCGATTATATGCGGGTGGCTGAAGTGCATTTCGAGGCCGGTTACGTGCCGGGCCATCACGATAAAGCCAGTTTCGCGCAGGCGATCCGCGCCATTGGCGAACCGATCCACGGCCAGCCGGCCGAGACGATCTCCATGGGCAAGCTTTTGACGCTGCTGTTCGAAGTGACCGAACTTTTCGACATGGAAACGCGGCCGGAACTCGTGATGCTGCAAAAGACCATGGTGGTGGTGGAAGGCGTATCGCGCATGCTCAATCCGCGATTCAACATGTGGAAGGCGGCAGACCCGGTCGTCGGCGGCTGGATCAGGGACAATCTCGGCCCGAAGCGCATCGTCACCGATTTGAAGGACGGTATGAAGGCGGCCCTCAAGCTTGCCGAGGCAGCGCCGGAGATCGCGGCCAAGACGGAAAAGCTGCATTCCGAACTGATGTATATGAGCGAAAACGGCCTGCGTTTCGACACGCAGACGGCGGAAGCCATTGGCAAGGCGGAAGCGCGCCACACCAAATGGGGACGGGCGGCACTCTGGGTCATAGCGCTGACGCTTGTTTACATCGCAATCAGGATAAGCTGAACATTTCGGCACCGGTGAGTGCCATGTTTGTGTAATGCATTCGAGCGATAAAGGCCTGATCTCCAATCGAGACAGGTGATCGATGCGGGGGCAAGGGCTGCTTTGACGCCGGCGCGAAATTGCGCCGGCGGTATAGACGAATGATGCCGGACGGGATTTGATTTTGATGGCAAAAGCGCAGGTACTGAAAGAGGCTCTTTCCTATTCTTCCTGGCCGCTTGTGTTTGTCGGCGGCCTCGTGGGGTCCCATTTCGCTTTCGCGGGCAGCCATCCGATCGCTGCGTTTCTGGCTGTTTATGCCGGCGCGGTTCTGAGCCTGTTTCTTCTCGAGCGCTATATTCCCTATGAAGTCGAATGGCTTGAGGGTGACGGCGAGACCATGACCAGCATCGGTCACACGCTTTTGACGAAGGGGCTCGTGCAGCTCGCTGCCGCCGCAGCGGCAATCTTCCCGATGCTGGCTGCCAATGTGCTGCAGCCGCTTGCGGCCATGCGTTTCGACCTGTGGCCATCGCATCTGCCAATGGTGGTTCAGGTCGCGCTTGCGGTGACCGTTGCCGAATTCGGCCTCTACTGGGCCCATCGCATCGCGCATGAAACCGTGTTCTTCTGGCGCTTCCATGCGCTGCATCACAGCGTCGTGCGGCTGTGGGTCGTCAATACCGGCCGCTTCCATGTGGCCGATTCCCTGTTCAAGATCGCGCTCAGCCAGATACCGCTTTATTTCATGGGTGCACCGCTCCAGGTATTCTGGTGGCTCGGCGCCGTTACCGCATTCATCGGTATTTTGACCCATTGCAACGTCGATATGAAAACGGGGCCCCTTGATTACGTGTTCAGCACCCCGCGCCTGCACCGCTGGCACCATTCGAAACAGCTTCCGGAAGGGAACACCAACTACGGCGAAAATCTCGTCTTCTTCGATCTGATCTTCGGCTCCTACCATAACCCCGACCGGCCATCATCCACCGATATCGGCATCAAGGGTGAGATTGCGAAAGGATTCCTGCCGCAGCTTCTACAGCCTTTCACCAAGGAAGGCGTCCGCCAGATCGTCGGCAAGGACACCAAACTCGACTGAACCGAAGACTACAGGGCGCGCGCAGTATCGATCACGATACCGAGTTCGCCCCGCAGTTTCCTGGTCAGGCCGGCTGCGACAAGCTCATAGGAACGGCGCACATAGTGTTCCAGCTCTTCCTGTTCGAGCGGCGAATGCTCGGCAATCGATACCCATTTGCGTTTGGCGAAATAGGGCGCCTGCCCTATGCCTTCCAGCGAGGTCAGTATTTCGAAGCTCTCTTCCGAGCATTTGACGACCAGCCGCCAGTCCTCCCGCTCGCCAAGCACGGCAAAGACCTTGTCGCCCACCTTGGCGACATGCGAATCCCACTGATCAACAAAACGCACGCCCGGCCATTTGCCGAGCACCTTGTCGAAAGTCTTGCGATCGAACAGGCTCATGCGAGTTTCTCCGCGATCAGGGCCGCCAGACGTTTTGCAACCTCGGCCTTGTCGAGATCCGGCCAGGCATCGATACCATCTGCGGAAATGATCTTCACGCTGTTGCGGTCTCCGCCCATGATGCCGGTTTCCGCCGAAACATCATTCGCGACGATATAATCCGCGCCCTTGCGCTCCAGCTTCGCCCGGCCGTTCTTCTCGACATCCTGCGTTTCGGCAGCGAAGCCCACCACAATCTTCGGGCGCTTTTCATGATGGCCGACGGTTTTGAGAATATCGGGATTTTCCGTCAGTTGCAGCGCCGGCGGCGCATCGCCCGGTTGCTTCTTGATCTTCTGTTCCGACGAGCCCATCACCCGCCAGTCGGCGACGGCGGCGACCATGACGGCGATATCCGCCGGCAGTCTCGATATTACCGCATCGCGCATCTCCTCGGCACGCTCGACATGGATCGTCGAGACCTCGGCAGGATCGGCGATGGTGACCGGGCCGGAAACAAGCGTGACCTCTGCCCCCAACTCAGCCAGAGCCGCCGCAATGGCATGGCCCTGCTTGCCCGAGGAGCGGTTGGCGATGTAGCGCACCGGGTCAATCGGTTCATGCGTGGGGCCGGAGGTCACGATGGCCGTTCTGCCCTTCAGGGGCTTTGGCCCCTCATCCAGCAGTGCGGCAACGGCTTCGACGATCTGCAACGGCTCGGCCATGCGGCCAAAACCCGCCTCGCCCTTCTCCGCCATCTCGCCGGCCATCGGACCGATAAAAAACACACCGTCTTTTTTCAGCGTTTCGACATTACGCAGCGTGGGCTTTGCCGCCCACATCTTCGGGTTCATCGCCGGTGCCGCCAGCACCTTTCGATCCGTCGCGAGAAGGACTGTGGAGGCAAGATCGTCTGCCAGACCATTCGCCATCTTCGCCATCAGATCGGCGGTGGCGGGTGCGACCAGCACGAGATCGCAGTCGCGCGCCAGCCTGATATGGCCGACATCCTGTTCATCCTGCCGGGAAAAAAGCTCGGTGAAGACATGCGTGGCGGACAGCGCGCCGACAGCAAGCGGGGTGACGAATTCCTGCGCGCCCTTCGTCATGACCGGCGTCACCTTCGCGCCGCGCTCTTTCAGGCGACGGATGAGATCGAGGCTCTTATAGGCCGCGATGCCGCCGGAGATAATAAGGAGAATATGCTTGCCTGAAAGCGTCATGATGCCGGACCAGTTTCCCATTTCACCGGGAAACTAAGCCCTTGGCATACAAAGTGCAATCACGCCTTTATCAAGCCGCCTTGGCGACGTGATATTCCTTGATCGCGACCATCTTGATCGCCGGAAACCGCTCGGACTCATACCGCAGCGAGAAGGCGTCCTGCGCAAGAAACACCGGATCGCCATCCAGATCGCGGGCGATATCGCCGCGCTTGACGTTGAGGAACTTTTCCATTTCCGCCGGCTGATCGGAAGAAATCCAGCGGCAGACCGAAAAGCGCGACATTTCGAAGGAGACCGGCAGGCCGTATTCGCCCATCAGGCGCTCCTTCAACACGTCGAGCTGCAGCGCGCCGACGACACCGACGATGGCCGGCGAGCCGTCTTCCGGCGAAAAGAGTTGCACGACACCCTCTTCCGCCATCTGTTGCAAGGCTTCCTTCAGCTTCTTCGCCTTCATGGCGTCTTCAAGCCGCACGCGACGCAAGATTTCCGGCGAAAAGTTCGGCACACCCTGGAAAACCAGGTTTTCACCCTCGGTCAGCGTATCGCCGATGCGGAGCGTGCCGTGGTTCGGTATGCCCACCACGTCACCCGCAAAGGCCGTATCGGCAAGCTGGCGCTGCGAGGCGAAGAAGAACTGCGGCGCAGTGAGGCCCATCTGTTTGCCGGTGCGAGCAAGCCGCGCCTTCATGCCGCGCTCCAGCTTACCGGAGCAGATGCGGGCAAAGGCGATGCGATCTCGATGGTTCGGGTCCATATTGGCCTGAATTTTAAAGACAAAGGCCGTCATTTTTTCTTCAGCCGCATGGACGGTGCGGGTATCCGCCACCTGATCGCGCGGCGGCGGTGCGAAATCGCCAAGCGCATTGATGAGGTCACGGACACCGAAATTGCGCAGCGCCGAACCGAAGAATACCGGCGTCATATGACCTTCGAGAAACGCCTGACGATCGAAAGGACGGCAGGCTTCCATCGCCAGCTCCGTTTCTTCGATGAAGGCGTTGCGCTCATTTTCCGGCAGGCGATCGGCAACCGCCTGCGGACCGTTGACCGGCATGGCTTCCACCTGGGTATCGACGCCACGGAATGTGTTGTCGGCGAGATTATAGGCGCCGCAGAAGGTCTTTGCCCGGCCGACCGGCCAGGTGATGGGCGCGGTGTCGAGCGCGAGCTTCTCTTCCACCTCATCCAGAATCTCGAAGGGGTCGCGGCTTTCGCGGTCCATCTTGTTGATGAAGGTGATGATCGGAATATCGCGCATGCGGCAGACTTCGAAGAGCTTCAGCGTGCGCGGCTCGATACCCTTGGCGGCGTCGATGACCATGATCGCCGCATCCACCGCCGTCAGCGTGCGGTAGGTGTCGTCGGCGAAGTCCTCGTGGCCGGGCGTATCGAGAATGTTGAAGACACGGTCGTTATATTCGAAGGTCATAACCGAGGTGACGACCGAAATGCCGCGCTCGCGCTCGATCTTCATCCAGTCCGAACGGGTCTGGATGCGATCCTTCTTCGCCTTGACCTCACCGGCAAGCTGGATCGCTCCGCCGAACAACAGCAGTTTTTCGGTAAGCGTGGTCTTACCCGCGTCCGGGTGCGCGATAATAGCAAAGGTGCGGCGGCGGGAGACCGCCTCGGCAAGTGTTTCGGCCATCTGACAAATCCTGTGGAATTGCGGGCTATCTAGCGTTTCAAGGCCACATTTGCAATTGACCTTGCCGCGATCTCGGCAAACTAATGCGGCATGACCCTTCAAAACGACAATCGCCCCCCTCTCCGGCTTGTCCGCCTCGCCAATGGCGCTGACCTCGAATTGCCGTCCTATGAAACCCGTGGCGCCGCCGGCATGGACCTGCGCGCTGCCGTACCTTCCGGTGAACCGCTGACCCTGCAACCGGGCGAGCGGACGCTCGTTCCGACCGGTTTCATTTTCGAGGTTCCGCAAGGTTATGAGGCACAAATTCGTCCGCGTTCCGGCCTCGCCATCAAGAACGGTGTTACCTGCCTCAACTCTCCCGGCACGGTGGATAGCGATTATCGCGGTGAGGTGAAAGTCATCCTCGCCAATCTGGGCCAGGAGGTTTTTATCATCGAGCGCGGTATGCGCATTGCGCAGATGGTGATCGCACCGGTAACCCAAGTTGTTGTGAGCGAGGTGACGGAGACCTCCCAGACGGCGCGGGGCGCCGGCGGTTTCGGCTCCACCGGCGTTTAGCGACACCGCTGGGACAGACGCGTGGAGTGATTGTCTTTACCCGGCAGTTTCGCTATTGATCTGGCGGATTTTCCGGGAAACACGATCATGACGCTGACGACCCTTTTCGCCTATGCCACCGCCCTCTTCATTGCCGCCGCCATTCCCGGCCCCGGCATGACGGCGATCGTGGCGCGGGCGCTGGGTTCGGGTTTTCGCGAAACCTTCTTCATGGGTCTGGGGCTGGTGCTGGGCGACATGATTTACCTGACCGCTGTGATCCTGGGCTTGGCCTTCGTCGCGCAGACCTTTCAGGAAGCTTTCATGGTGCTGAAATTCGCGGGCGCAGCCTATCTCCTTTATATTGCCTGGAAGCTTTGGACCGCCGGTCTGCTGCCGCAGGAACTGAAGGCCAAGAAAGGCAACAGCATGCCCATGTCCTTCCTGTCCGGACTACTGATCACGCTCGGGAACCCGAAAACCATGCTGTTTTATGTGGCGCTGGTGCCGACGCTGATCGACATCCGCATGATCGGAGCTTCGGAATATGCGACACTTCTCGCCATCACCTTCGTCGTGCTGATGGCGGTTCTCCTGCCTTACATCCTGCTTGCGGCCAAGGCGCGCAACCTCCTGAAAAGGCCGAGCGCCTTGACGATCCTCAACCGCACGGCGGCGGGTATTCTGGCCGGAACAGCGACCATGATCGCGATCCGCAGCACATAAAACAAATTCTTGCGTTTATGCGATTTATCGTGAAATTATTCCTGCAATTTGGAGATATTCGGACGAACGTTCGCTAGCTTGCGAAAGCTATTGCTCCTATTCTGCCGCTCAAATCTTGCGGTCTTTACACAGGAGAGCATCATGCCCGAAGCCAGAAAGCCCGGACGCGGACGCGTCTATTCCTCGATTACGGAAACAATCGGCGACACACCGATCGTGCGGCTCGACAAGCTGGCGAAGGAGAAGGGCGTGAAGGCCAACCTTCTCGCCAAACTCGAATTTTTCAATCCCATCGCCTCCGTGAAGGACCGCATCGGCGTCGCCATGATCGAAACGCTGGAAGCGCAAGGCAAGATCATCCCCGGCAAGACAACGCTGGTGGAGCCGACCTCCGGCAACACGGGCATCGCGCTTGCCTTCGCCGCCGCAGCAAAGGGCTACAAGCTGATCCTGACCATGCCTGAAACCATGTCGGTTGAGCGTCGGAAAATGCTGGCCCTGCTCGGCGCCGAACTGGTGTTGACCGAAGGCCCCAAGGGCATGAAGGGCGCCATCGCCAAGGCGCAGGAATTGGCCGCGACCCTGCCTGACGCCATCATTCCGCAGCAGTTCGAAAACCCCGCCAATCCTGATATTCACCGCAAGACGACAGCTGAAGAAATCTGGAACGACACGGAAGGCACGGTCGATATTCTCGTCTCGGGTATTGGCACCGGCGGCACCATCACCGGCACGGGTCAGGTGCTGAAATCCCGCAAGCCCGAGGTGAAGGTGATTGCGGTCGAACCTGCCGACAGCCCGGTTCTTTCCGGCGGCAACCCCGGTCCGCACAAGATCCAGGGCATCGGCGCCGGTTTTGCACCTGCCATCCTCGATACCGGCATTTATGACGAGATCGTCACCGTGACCAATGACGAGGCTTTCGAAACAGCACGTCTGGCGGCAAGGCTGGAAGGCGTGCCGGTCGGCATCTCCTCGGGTGCGGCGCTGGCGGCGGCAATCAAGGTCGGCGCGCGGGAAGAAAATGCCGGCAAGAACATCGTCGTCATCATTCCTTCCTTTGCGGAACGCTACCTTTCGACGGCGCTTTTCGAAGGCCTTGGGCTTTAAGCCACGCTTTCAAGCGCAGTACGATTGCGCGCCCAATTTGCGAATTGTCTTACGTGCCGCCGGCTCCGCTGGCGGCACAATGTTTTTTCAGGCAGGGCGCAAAGGGCCGCCTTCTAGGGCAATTCCAGTTTAAGCGGAATCGTTGGACGGCCCCTACCTCCTTGTTTCTAAACATTTTCCGGACGAAAAACCGCTTCATATCTCTACTGGATGCTCTGGGCCGCCGCCGTCAGCCTTTCGCCAGCGATACGATAGGACACAGCTTCCGCCACGTGGATGCGGCCGACCGTTTGTTTGCCATCCAGATCGGCCAGGGTGCGGGCAACCTTGAGAATGCGATGATAACCGCGCGCGGAGAACTTCAACCGCTCAGCCGCATCGCGCAGCAATTGCAGCCCGGACGCATCCGGCTCGGCATATTTTTCTATCAAGGTCGTCGTGCAGCGGGCATTCGTGCGAATGGCGGCAAATCCCGCCGCCGCGTAGCGTTCCTGCTGCGCAAGGCGAGCCCGGGCGACACGGCCGGCCACTACCGCACTCGGCTCGGACGCGACGGGGCGGATGAGATCGGCGGCGGAGACGGCGGGAACGTCGATACGGATATCGATACGATCCAGCAGCGGACCGGAAATGCGGGCCTGATAATCCGTCACACAACGCGGGCCTCGGGCACAGGTGAAACCCGGCTCTCCCGCCATGCCGCAGCGGCAGGGGTTCATCGCCGCAACGAGCTGGATTTCCGCGGGATAGCTGACGCGATGATTGGCCCGCGCGATGATGCATTCGCCAGTCTCCAGCGGCTGGCGCAGCGCATCCAGCACCTGGGGTGAGAATTCCGGAAACTCATCCAGAAAAAGAACGCCGTGATGGGCAAGCGAGGCCTCCCCCGGTTTGGCCCGCAGCCCTCCGCCGATCAGCGCGGCCATGGTGGCGGAATGGTGTGGCGTACGAAACGGTCTGCGGTCCGACAGCTTGCCGCCCGATAATTGGCCGGCGATGGAGTGAACCATGGACACTTCCAGCAATTCCGCAGCCTCCAGCGGTGGCAGAATTGAGGGCAGCCGAGCGGCGAGCATGGATTTACCAGAACCGGGCGGGCCAACCATCAGCAGATTGTGGCCACCCGCAGCCGCCACTTCCAGCGCGCGCCGGGCCGTCTCCTGCCCCTTGATATCGGCCAGATCCGGCAGATTGACCGGATTGGCACGGATGGCAGGTGCGGGGCGCGACAGAAGCTGGGTGCCGCGAAAATGATTGGCAAGCGCAATGAGGCTACGCGGGGCTAGAATATCGATGCCGGCGCCGGCCCAGGCCGCTTCCGGCCCGCTTTCAGCCGGGCAGATCAACCCCCTGCCGAGCGCATTGGCGCCGATGGCCGCCGGCAGCGCGCCCGAAACCATGCCGATCGTACCATCGAGATTGAGTTCGCCGAGAACCACATACTGGCTGAGCGCTTCCGCCGGTATGGCACCCAGAGCAGCCATGAGACCGAGAGCGATTGGAAGATCGAAATGCGACCCTTCCTTGGGCAGATCGGCAGGCGCCAGATTGACGGTGACTTTTTTTGCCGGCAAGGCCAGACCCGAGGCATGCAGGGCGGCCTGCACCCGCTCGCGGCTTTCGGCGACCGCCTTGTCCGGCAAGCCGACAATCTGGATACCGATCTTTCCGGGTGCAACCATCACCTGCACCTCGACTGGCACGCCCTCTATGCCCTGAAACGCAACCGTATTGACCCTTGCCACCATGGCCTGCCCCCGCAAACCGGCCGCGTCATCTGAACTTCATGTTTCAAGGCAGCCGCCCGCAAGCAACGTGCCACAGAGAAAAGAATAAAACAAGAACGCCTAGAGAACAATTTCTCGCATGCGATGTATTTTAGTTGTATCAAGTTGTACGCATGGAACAAACCGGGAGCGATTGAGATCGCTTCAGAACTCCTGAGCGTCGCGCTTTTTCTCGATCGCGTCCCACAGCAGGCTCGCCACATCGGCGCCGCCGAATTTGCGCACTTCGCGAATACCGGTTGGTGAGGTGACGTTGATTTCGGTGAGATAATCGCCGATGACATCGATGCCAACGAAGAGGAAACCGCGCTCCCGCAGGGCAGGGCCGATGCGGCGGCAGATTTCCTTTTCACGCGCCGTCAGCTCCGTCGGTTCAGGTCGGCCGCCGGCATGCATGTTGGAGCGGGCGTCGTTTTCCGCCGGCACGCGGTTGATTGCGCCAACCGGCTCGCCGTCTACCAGGAGGATGCGCTTGTCGCCCTTGCGGACGTCAGGCAGATATTGCTGGGCGATGTAAGGCTCGCGGAACATCTGGCCGAACATCTCCAGCAGAGAGGAGAAGTTGCGGTCGTCGCGCGCGGAATGGAAGACGCCTGCACCACCATTTCCGTAAAGCGGCTTGAGGATGATATCGCCCATTTCATTGCGGAAGCGGGCGATTTCCTCCACGTCCTTGGTGATCAGCGTCTTGGGCATCAGATCGGCGAATTCGGTGACGAAAATCTTTTCCGGCGAGTTGCGCACCCAGGCGGGATCGTTGACCACCAGCGTTTTCGGATGAATGCGCTCCAGCAGATGGGTCGAGGTGATGTAAGCCATGTCGAATGGCGGATCCTGACGCAGATGGATGACATCCATCATCGACAGATCCACACGCTCCGGTTCGGACAGGGAGAAATGGTCGCCTTTGATATCGCGCAGTTCCATCTGCTCAACAGTAGCGTAAATCTTGCCATCACGCATGGAAAGGCGCTCCGGCGTATAATGGAACAACCGATATCCACGCGCCTGCGCCTCAAGGCTCATGGCGAAGGTGGAGTCACCGGCGATATTGATGCCGGAGACATGATCCATCTGGATCGCGACGTTCTTGATCTTCGCCATGCGAATGTTCCTCTTGCAGCATGCGGACGCTTTGCGGCCCGCGGTGCCCATTGCCTCACCTTTTCAAGCTTCCCTG
Organism: Agrobacterium sp. ST15.13.013; assembly: GCF_027956525.1. Lineage (NCBI taxonomy): Bacteria > Pseudomonadati > Pseudomonadota > Alphaproteobacteria > Hyphomicrobiales > Rhizobiaceae > Agrobacterium > Agrobacterium sp. ST15.13.013. The sequence continues at coordinate 170,036 of NZ_JAQKGP010000004.1, read as the reverse complement.
CAGGACCAGGCGAAACCCGGAAATGCTTCAGAAAACCCTGAAGATGTAGGGCAGCGACCCTTCAAAGGCAACGGCTGCAAGCGGTGGTTTGTGTGAGTTTTATTGAACCTTCACAATTCCGCCGGCGGAGCCTTGCGGGCCCCGCCAACCGCAATGTTTTATGGGTTCAGGCCGCCAGCTTATAGGAACGGCCGGCAAACAGCTTGTTCTTGACGCGATAGGCAAAAGCCAGCGCCTTGGGGAACGGACGGCGCATGAAGGCGACCTTGCGAACATAATCATCCACCCGCCAGGTGGCCCATGTTCCAGCCCGAAAATAGGCGACGTCGCCAACCCGCAGGATGCTAACCGAACCGTCTTCGGCCGTCACATGCACCTCGCCTTCCAGAATATAGACGGTTTCATCCCAGCCGAAGAACCATCGGAATTCACCAGCCGTACAATCCCACATGGCGGTGCTTGAAGCACGGTCGCCGCTTCTGGAATGATCTGCCGCCCGCGCCTGAGGATTGCCGGAAATGATCCAGTCCGGATTGATGGGCGCCGGTTGAAGCCGCAGATCGGTGCAGGACGCGCTGACAACAGCCTCATCTTTTGACCGGCGCAAATAGGCCGGCAAAATCGGCACCGTGCGGATCGCCATGGTTGCCGCGGCAGCGAACATCATTTTGAAGGACATATGAGAAAACCCCCGTGAAATATTGGAGGTCTTCTATCATCGGGATCGTAACAAAGCGGTTTTGACAATCGGCGCAATTTTAGTCATCGCGCCGATTTCTGCGATGCGCTCAGGCCGTCGCCATTTGCGCGGGCTGCGCCGCCAACTGCTCCGCTTTGCCGGCGATACGCTTGCCGGTTTCGCTGGAGAAGAAATGCAGTTTTTCCGGCGCGATCGTGACCGAGAGCGCAGACGGAACCTCGACATCCGGCGGCAAGGCAACGGTCAGGTTCTGTTCGCCGATCATGCCGTGGATGAGACGCTGCGAGCCCAGTTCCTCGATATAATCGACCCGAAGCGGGAAGCCCTGCTCACCTGCCGCAGCGAGGCGGAGATCTTCCGCCCGCATGCCAACCGTCACCGACCCTGAGGCAGGTGCGAAACCGTTGAGCGCAAAGAGCGACGGACCGATGGCGAGGCTATCACCATGCAACTCTGCGTTCAGCAGGTTCATGGCGGGAGAGCCGATGAAACTCGCAACGAAGGTCGAGGCAGGGGTGTGATAGACATCGAGCGGTGCGCCGATCTGTTCGATACGACCGCCATTCAACACCACAAGACGATCGGCCAGCGTCATCGCTTCCAGCTGATCGTGAGTGACATAAATCGAGGTGGTGCCGAGACGTTTTTGCAGGCGCTTGATTTCGCCCCGCATGGAAACGCGCAGCTTGGCGTCGAGATTGGACAGGGGCTCGTCGAACAGGAAGGCCGCCGGTTTGCGCACGATGGCGCGGCCCATGGCCACACGCTGCCGCTGGCCGCCGGACAGGGCGCGCGGCTTGCGGTCCAGATAGGGTTCAAGCTGCAGCATGCGCGCGGCTTCAGCCACACGCGCATCGATCTCCTCCTTCGGCGTCTTGCGGTTCTTCAAACCGTATTCCAGGTTCTGTCGCACCGACATATGCGGATAGAGCGCGTAGTTCTGAAACACCATGGCAATATCGCGGTCTGCCGGATCGGCCTGATTGACCACCCGGTCGCCGATCTTCACCGTGCCTTCGGAAATATCCTCAAGCCCAGCAACCATGCGCAGGAGCGTGGATTTGCCGCAGCCGGAGGGGCCGACCAGAACGATGAATTCACCGTCCCTGATGTCGATATCGACGTGATGCACGGCACGCACGCCGCCATGATAATCCTTGCAGACCTGACTGATGTCTATCGCGGCCATTTCGGTCTCCTTATTTATCGCTTTCGGTCAGGCCCTTTATGAACCAGCGCTGGAAAATGACGACGATCAGCACCGGCGGCAGCATGGCCAGCACGGCGAGCGCGAAAGCTTCGTTGTAATCGGGAATTTGCGAACCGACCCAGACCTGCAGGATCGACTTGATGCCGCGCATCAGGGTGAAGAAGCCCTCATCCGTCGTCATCAGCATGGGCCAGAGATACTGGTTCCAGCCATAAACGAACATGATGATGAAGATCGCCGCCATCATGGTGCGGGACAGCGGTATGAGAACGTCGATGAAGAATTTCACCGGACCCGCACCATCGATACGGGCAGCCTCCAGCAACTCCTCCGGCACCGATTTGAAGAATTGCCGGAAATAGAAGGTGCCCGTCGCCGAAGCGAGAAGCGGCACGATGAGGCCGGTATAGGAGTTCAAAAGGCCGAGTTTGCTCATCACCTCATAGGACGGCATGATGCGCACTTCGAGCGGCAGAAGCAGCGTGGTGAAGATGATCCAGAAGGCGAGCGTTGCGAACCGGAAGCGGAAATAGACGATCGCATAGGCCGCGGTCATCGACAGCACGATCTTGCCGACGGCAAAACCGATGCCGAGGATCAGCGAATTCAACACCATGTTGAGACCCGTGATCTGCCCGGTAAAGCCGCCCTTCTGGGTCAGGACCTTTTCATAAGTCTCGATGAAATTGTCGCCGGGAACCATCGTCAGACCACTGCGGTGAATTTCCGCAGCGGTATGCGTGGAGGTCATGAAGGCCACGATGACCGGCAATATCAAGAACAGCGCGCCGATGATCAGCACGAGATGATCGAGGGGCTTTGTCTTGTACATGGTCTTTTCCCTCAATTGTAATGGATGCGCTTTTCGATGAAGCGGAACTGGATGATGGTGAGAACGAAGACGACCAGCATCAGAATGACGGACTGGGCGGAAGACCCACCGATGTCATTGCCGCGGAAACCGTCCAGAAACACCTTGTAGACCAGCGTGATCGGATTATTGGCTGCCTTGTCCTTCACCATCACGTCGATGACGCCGAATGTGTCGAAGAGCGCATAGGTGATGTTGATGATCAGCAGGAAGAAGGCCGTGGGCGCCAGAAGCGGCATGATCACCGTCCAGAACCGTCGAAAACCCGAGCGGCAGTCGATGGCGGCGGCTTCCCGCACCGAAACCGGGACACCCTGAAGCCCCGAAAGGAAGAAGATGAAATTGTAAGGAATCTGCTTCCAGACCGCAACGACGATCATGGCGAAGGCCGTATCGAAATAATTGAGGCCGACCTTCATGTCCCAGCCGAGAAACGCGGCCATTTTGACGAAGGGGCCGATATGCTGGTCGAAAAACATCATGCCGATGAGACCGGCGACAGGCGGCGCGATGGCATAGACGGAAATCAGCAGTGTCTTGTATGTCGAGCTGCCGCGAATGACCGCATCCGCCTTGACGGCGAGCAGCAAGCCAAGCGCCAGCGAAAAGAAGGTGACCAGCACGGTGAATACAACCGTGAATTTGGCGATGCTGAGATATTCGGGGCTGAAGATCGCATCGGAATAGTTGGCAAATCCGACGAAGGAGGCGCCAAAACCGAACGGGTCTTCAATATAAAAGGACGAATGTATGGCCTGAACCGACGGCCAGTAGAAGAAGATGAAAATCACCGCAAGCTGCGGCGCCAGAAACAGGTAGGGCACGTAGGACGAGGAGAACTGCACGCGCTTCATGCCGGCGTCGGCAGGTTTTGCTGGCTTTGCAGCCTTTGCGGACCAGCCGGACAAAAACCGACGCGGTTGAGACGATGAATAGGCCACGCTTGCGCTTCCTTATCCAAGAGCGAGCCCCCTTCCGTGGGAAAGGAGGCTCGGCAATGGTCATTGGTTTCGTAAAGATCGATCAGCCGGCCGTCTTGGCGAAACGGGCGAGCAGGTCGTTGCCTTCCTTCTCGATGATGTCGAAGGCGTCCTTCGGCGTGACTTCGCCGGAGAAGATGCGGTTATATTCGCGTTCCATGACAGCGCGGATCTGCGGGTAGAAGCCGAGGCGGTAACCCTTGGACCATTCACCACCCGGCAGCGACAGCTGCTGAATACCGACTTCGGCGACCGGCTTTTCCTTGTAGTAGCCTTCAGCCTTCGCCTTTTCGTAAGCAGCCTTGGTGATGGCGACGTAACCGGTTGCCTTGTGGTAGAAGACCTGGATTTCCGGCGAGGTCAGGAACTGGAAGAAGTCGGCCACGCACTTGTTTTCGGCTTCAGACTTGCCCGACATCGCAAAGAGCGCAGCGCCACCGATGAAGGAGTTGGTGCCGGCGCCCTTGATGGAACCCCAGTAGGGAAGGAAGGTTGCCGAGAACGGCATGGTCGCCGTCTTCTGCAGGCCGCCGAACGAACCCGAAGAACCGATCCAGAAGGCGACCTTGCCTTCTTCGAACGGCTTCTGGTTGTCGTTCCAGCCGGCGCCGTAATAGGCGAACAGGCCCTTGTCCTTCCAGTCCTTCAGCTTGTCGAACATCATGACGAGGTTCGGGTCGGTAACCTTGAGCTTGGTGTCGGTGACGCTGTCGTAGCCGTTATTGTTGGTGGCGAACTGGATGTTGTTGCGGGAGAAGAAGTTTTCCGTGAACTGCCAGGTCAGCTGCGACTGGACGAGCGGAATATAGCCGGCTTCCTTAAGCTTCGGCGCCACCTGCTCGAACTCTTCCCAGGTCTTCGGCGCTTCGACGCCGGCCTTCTTCAGGGCTTCGTCGTTGACATACATGATGGGAGCGGAGGAGTTGAACGGCATGCCGACGAACTTGCCGTCAGCGGCAGCATAGAAATAACGAACGCCGTTGATGAAGGCGTCGCGGTCGAACTTGTAGCCAGCCTTGTTGATGAGGTCTTCGGCAGGAATGACAGCGCCCTTGGCGTTGATGATGGTGGCGGCACCAGCGTCAAAAACCTGGAGGATATTCGGCTGCTCGCCGGAGCGGAAAGCGGCGATGCCGCTGGCCAGGGCTTCTTCATAGGAGCCCTTGGAAACCGGCGTCAGCGCACATTCTTTCTGGGCTTCGTTGAACTTCTGGGCAACTTCGTTGATGACTTCGCCATTGCGGCCGCCCATGCCGTGCCACCAAGTGATGTTGGTCGCAGCCATGGAAGATGTTGCCGACATGCTGACGGCCACCGCGGCCATGGAAATCTTCTTCAACATTACTAAATCCTCTCCACCATTTATTGGGATGAGGATGCGAATAGAGGCGTTCCATGACGCCTCTTTGACAGTTCCGTGTCAGATTTATTACAGCGCGTACGGACAATCTCAGCCGGCTATACGATTTATGGGTCGGGCCGGATTTCCCACGACCGTTGCACCTGGCGGCACATCGCGCGTCACCACCGAACCGGCGCCGACAATTGCGCCGTCACCGATGGTGATACCGGCCAGAATGATCGCTCCGCCGCCAATCCAGACATCGCGGCCAATCGTGACGGGCTTTGCGATTTCAATCCCCTGCGCGCGCGGAACCGGGTCCAGATGGTGCTCCGCACAATAGATCTGCACGGCGGGACCAAGCATCGCGCCGTCGCCTATCGCGACCTTCGCAGAATCGAGAATTGTGCAGCCGGCATTGAGATAGACATTCCTGCCCAGCGTGACGTTGAGGCCGTAGGCGCAATGAAACGGCGCCTCGATAAATGCCCCTTCACCCGCAGAAGCAAAAAGGGCCCGCAGTAGCGGCCCGATGGCACCGCGCTCATCCGGCTGCATGGTATTGTGCTGGTGAACCGCCCGTCGCGCATGGCCGCGCAGCAAATCCAGTCCGGCATCCATGCAGTTGTACCATTCGCCCGCGGCCATCTTTTCCCGCTCGGTGGACATTGGCTTTCCCCTCCCTCTTAAAATGCGTCGATAAAGTGCTGCGGCAGGCGTCGTGGCAGAATGGCGACAATATCGAAGCGCAGTGAAAGACGGTCGGCATCCTTGCGACGGGAGAGCCAGAGATCGGCAGCCGCGCGGATGCGCTGTTGCGAATGGAAACCGACGGCATTCACCGCGCTCTCACCCGAAGCGCGCGCCTTGACCTCGATGATGGCAACGAGATTCTTCTTGCGGGCGATGAGATCGATTTCCCCCAGCCGGGTGCGATACCGAATGGCGAGGATGCGATATCCTTTCGCCAGCAGATAAAGTGCGGCCCAATATTCCGCGGTGTGGCCGCGCCGCTCGGCATTACGCCTTTTGTCCCTTTGCGCGTCAGCCGCCATTCCTGTCCTTCATATCCAGCAGCCGCTGATAAAGCTCCTTACGCGGCAGGCCCGTCAGCTTCGCCGCTTCACCGGCAGCCTTGGCGGTGGACATGGTCGAGACAAGATCTTTCAGGAGCTTCTCGACATCCTCGATATCGGGAATGTCGTCATAGGAGGGTGGCTCCACCAGCAGCACGATCTCGCCCTTCACCACACGATCCTCGTCATAATAATCGGCAAGCTCGCTGAGCGTGCCGCGCCGGAATTCCTCGAAAGTCTTGGTCAGTTCGCGGCACACCACGGCGCGCCGGTCGCGGCCAAGTACTTCCGACGCCACCTTGACGGTGGCGCCAATGCGGCGCGGCGATTCAAAAAAGATCAAAGTGGCGGGGATTTTCGCAAGTTCGGCAAAACGGTCGCGCTTGCCGCGATCCTTCACCGGTAGGAAACCCGCAAACAGAAATGCATCGCTCGGCATACCGGAACCAACAAGAGCGGCAAGCGGCGCCGATGCGCCCGGCACCGGCACGACGCGATGGCCTGCCTCAAGTGCCAACTGGCCAAGACGATAACCGGGATCGGAAACCAGCGGCGTTCCGGCGTCCGATACCAGCGCCACGGATTTTCCGGCCTCCAGCGCGGCAATGAGCTTCGGTCCCGCTTCATTGGCATTGTGTTCGTGATAGGCGAGCGGACGCGTGCGGATGCCATAACGCTCAAGCAGGATGCGGGTGACGCGGGTATCCTCGCAGGCGAGAACATCGGCCGAGGCCAGCGTTTCCAGCGCGCGGATGGTGATATCGCCGAGATTGCCGATGGGTGTGGCGACGAGATAAAGCGCCGGCTCCAGCGGCCGCGCAGGAACGGTGGCCGTGCCGATCCTGAATTCCTTCGCCGCCTGTCTGGCATCGCTGTTCGATATTTCCTGCGTCACACGGCTTCCAATCATTCTGGCCGACCCTTGCCGGCCGGTCGCTCCGGTTTTTTCCTTTATGGGCAATAGAAAACCGGCGAACAAGGTCCATCGGCGGTCCCAACCTGTGGATCATGTTGTATAGCAGTAAAATGAGCCGAGGCAGATGAACTCGGCTCTTGCATTTTCTGCAATAACTCTGCCATTTTGCCCGTCCACATTGTCCGGCCTTTGCCGGTGAAGACTCTTCTTGCCGATCCGGCGGTGGCCGGTTCGCAACGTTGAAAGCGGTAGCGTCCATGCGTATTACTCTTGAGCGGTCGAACCTTCTGAAATCGCTGAACCACGTCCACAGGGTCGTCGAGCGTCGCAACACGATCCCGATCCTGTCCAACGTTCTGCTGCGCGCCTCCGGCGCCAATCTGGACATGAAGGCGACCGACCTCGATCTCGAAATCACCGAAGCGACGCCGGCCATGGTGGAACAGGCGGGCGCCACAACCGTGCCGGCGCATCTGCTTTATGAAATCGTGCGCAAGCTGCCGGATGGTTCCGAAGTGCTTCTGGCCACCAACCCGGACGGCTCCTCGATGACGGTTGCCTCCGGCCGTTCGAAATTCTCGCTGCAATGCCTGCCGGAAGGGGACTTCCCCGATCTGACCGCCGGCACCTTCAGCCACACCTTCAAACTGAAGGCGACCGACCTGAAGATGCTGATCGACCGCACACAGTTTGCGATTTCGACCGAAGAGACGCGTTATTACCTCAACGGCATCTTCTTCCACACCATCGAGAGCAATGGCGATCTGAAGCTGCGCGCTGTCGCGACCGACGGTCACCGCCTGGCCCGCGCCGATGTGGATGCGCCGTCCGGCTCCGAAGGCATGCCGGGCATCATCATCCCGCGCAAGACCGTGGGCGAACTACAGAAGCTGATGGACAACCCTGAACTGGAAGTGACGGTTGAAGTATCGGATGCGAAAATCCGCCTGACAATCGGCTCTGTCGTTCTGACCTCGAAGCTGATCGACGGCACCTTTCCGGACTACCAGCGCGTGATCCCTACCGGCAACGACAAGGAAATGCGGGTCGATTGCCAGACCTTCGCGCAGGCTGTCGACCGCGTCTCGACCATTTCTTCCGAGCGCGGTCGCGCCGTGAAGCTCGCGCTCACCAACGGCCAGCTAACGCTGACCGTCAACAACCCGGATTCGGGCAGTGCGACGGAAGAAGTGGCTGTCGGTTACGACAATGATTCGATGGAAATCGGCTTCAACGCCAAGTATCTCCTCGACATCACCTCGCAGCTTTCCGGCGACGACGCGATTTTCCTGCTGGCAGACGCCGGCTCGCCGACGCTCGTACGCGACACCGCCGGCGACGACGCGCTTTACGTTTTGATGCCGATGCGCGTTTGAAACGGGAATTTTCCGCAAATTTCATCGAAAAGCCGGTGGAACGCTTCACCGGCTTTTCTTGATTCGGCATGACTTCTTAAGCCGTAGACGAATTTTTCCAGTTACGACATTTTGCCTTGTTTTTGCGCCAAATGGGATCAACATTGCGTAACAGTTTTTTGACAATGACCAAATGCATCTGAGGGAACTATGGCACTTAACCTGAAGCAACGGCTTGAACAGAAATTTGAGGAAGAAATCCGCTTTTTCAAAGGCATGGTCAGCCAGCCGAAAAAAGTCGGAGCCATTGTTCCGACATCGACAATCACGGCGAAAAAAATGGCGAGTGTCATCAATCCCCATTCCGGCCTGCCGGTTCTCGAACTCGGCCCGGGCACGGGCGTCATCACCAAGGCCATTCTGGCGCGCGGCATCAAGCCGGAGAACCTCACCGCCATCGAATATTCCACCGATTTCTACAATCAGCTGCTCAGGAGCTATCCGGGCGTCAATTTCGTCAATGGCGACGCCTTCGATCTCGATTCCACGCTTGGCGAACACGCGGGCCAGATGTTCGACAGCGTCATTTCCGCCGTACCGATGCTGAATTTTCCCATGGCCGCCCGTATCAAGCTTCTCGACGAATTGCTGAAGCGCGTCCCCCATGGCCGCCCCGTCGTGCAGATATCCTACGGTCCGATTTCCCCGATCGTCGCGCAGCCGCATCTCTATCACATCCGTCATTTCGATTTCATCGTGCGCAATATTCCGCCGGCGCAATTGTGGACCTACACGCGGGCCTGATAGTCGACAGAGCGCCGGAACCCGTCATTTCCAGGTCACGACGGATGGTTAGGGTATTGATTTGCCCTTTCCGCCGCCCTTGAGGACCGATTGCCATGCATGCGCTCTACATTACCCACCCGCAGGTCAAGATCGATCCGGCCGTTCCCGTTCCCGAATGGGGGCTTTCGGAAAGGGGTGCCGAGCGGACGCGCGAGGCAAGCCGCCTGCCCTGGGCACGGTCATTGCGCCACATCGTTTCCAGCGCCGAGACCAAGGCGATCGAAACCGCCCGCATCCTGGCTGAAGCCTCCGGGGCGGACGTGGACATCGTCGAGGCGATGCATGAAAACGACCGGTCCGCCACCGGCTTCCTGCCGTCGCCGGAATTCGAAAAGGCGGCGGACTGGTTCTTCGCCCATCCCGAAGAAAGTTTTCACGGCTGGGAGCGGGCAATCGATGCGCAGGCGCGGATCATGGGAGCCGTCAAGGCCATTCTCGACCGACACGACCCCCGGCAGCCCATCGCCTTTGTCGGCCATGGCGGTGTGGGCACGCTTCTGAAATGCCACATCGAGGGCCGCGGCATCAGCCGCGCCGAGGACCAGCCGCCGGGCGGCGGCAACCTTTTCCGCTTTTCCATCGCCGAATTTTCACTTGCAGCCTCGTCCCCCACATGCGACTGGACGGCAATGGAAACATGGCAGGGATAAGACAATGACCGCGCGCGAAAAACTCATCGTCGGGCTGGATGTTCCGACTGTGCAGCAGGCCGAAGACATCGTTTCGAAAATCGGCGACGAGGTTCTGTTCTACAAGATCGGTTATCAGCTGGTCTTCGCCGGCGGTCTCGAATTCGCGCGTGACCTTGTCCAGAGCGGCAAGAAGGTCTTTCTCGACATGAAGCTGCTCGATATCGACAATACCGTCGCCTCCGGTGTCGAAAACATCGCCCGCATGGGCATGTCGATGCTGACGCTGCACGCCTATCCGAAAGCGATGCGCGCTGCCGTCAAGGCCGCTGAAGGCTCCGGCCTTTGCCTGCTGGGCGTCACCGTGCTCACCTCGATGGACGACGTCGATCTCGCCGAGGCGGGTTATGCTTCTGACGCCCGTTCGCTGGTGCTGCGCCGGGCGGAGCAGGCACGCGAGGCGGGCATGGGCGGCATCGTCTGTTCGGCGGAAGAATCGACTGCCGTGCGCGAAATCCTCGGCCCAGACCTTGCCGTGGTCACCCCCGGCATTCGCCCAGCCGGCGCGGATATCGGCGATCAGAAGCGGGTGATGACGCCCTATGACGCCATCAAGGCCGGTTCGAGCCATCTGGTTGTCGCCCGCCCCATCGTCAGGGCGGAAGACCCGAAAGCGGCGGCCCGCGCCATTCTGGACGATATGCTGCGCGCCAGCTTTCCAGCCAATCAGTAACCGCAACCGGAGGAGATGAAATGGCAAAGGGATATTGGATCGCCCAGGTCGATGTACGCGACAGCGAGCGTTACAAGGACTATGTCTCCACAGCCAAGCCCGCCTTCGAGCGGTTCGGCGCCAATTTTCTGGCTCGCGGCGGTTCGGTGACGGAACTGGAAGGTAAGGCGCGTGCGCGCAACGTTGTCATCGAATTCCCGTCCGTCCAGCATGCGATTGACTGCTACAACTCTCCCGAATACCAGGCGGCGGCTAAAATCCGCCAGGAAGTGGCAGATGCGCAGATGATGATCGTCGAAGGAATTTGAGGACCGTCAACCGCATTTCCCAAACTAGCCTCAAGCCTTGCGACAACCGCTCTTCACGCGCGCGTAGCTTTGGGCTAAGAGACTGAAAAACGCTTTATCGACAGCTTCTGAGGAGCCTCCCATGACCTTGGCCAACCTTCCACCCCTCGTCACCGTTTTCGGCGGTTCGGGTTTTGTCGGGCGGCATGTCGTGCGGATACTTGCGAAGCGCGGTTACCGCATCCGCGTCGCCGTGCGCCGCCCGGATCTCGCCGGTTTCCTGCAGCCGCTCGGCAATGTCGGCCAGATTTCCTTCGCCCAGGCGAACCTGCGTTATCGCGATTCCATCGTCAAAGCCGTGGAAGACGCCGACCATGTGGTCAATTGCGTCGGCATCCTGACCGAAAGCGGTCGCAACACGTTTGACGCCGTACAGGAATTCGGCGCGAAAGCCATTGCTGAGGCGGCCCGCGACGCGGGTGCGACACTGACGCATATCTCCGCCATCGGCGCGGACGCCAATTCGCCGACCGGTTATGGCCGCACCAAGGGCCGCGCCGAGGCCGCCATTCATTCCGCCCTTCCTGACGCCGTGATCCTGCGCCCGTCGATCATATTTGGACCGGAAGACGATTTCTTCAACAAGTTCGCGAAGATGGCCCGCAGCATGCCGTTCCTGCCGCTGATCGGCGGCGGAAAAACCAGGTTCCAGCCTGTTTATGTCGAGGATGTCGCGGAAGCCGTCGCCCGTGGCGTCGATGGCAAGCTAAAGCCAGGCGCGATCTATGAACTCGGCGGTCAGGATGCCATGACGTTCCGTGACTGTCTCGAGGCGGTTCTTGCCGCGACCTACCGGCAGCGTCCTTTCGTCAACCTGCCTTTCGGCGTCGCGTCGATGATTGGCAAGATCGCTTCAATGGTACCTCTGATTGCGCCGCCGCTCACGCCCGATCAGGTAACCATGCTGAAAAAAGACAATGTCGTTTCCACTGACGCCGAAAAGAACGGCTTGACGCTGGAAGGTATCGGCATCACCCCTGTTCGCGTTGCATCGGTTCTGCCTTCCTACATGGTGCAATATCGCCCACACGGCCAGTTCTCCAATGCCGGAAAAGCGGCCTGAGGCCTGCCTTCAGCCTCATCGCTCATAAACGAAAGCGGGAGCCATTCCCGCTTTTTGTTTTTGCGCAATTCAATCGCAACCAAACCGCTATTCGCGCATTTTCCCCTCAACTGCAGGGGAGGTGTTGAATGAACTAAGGCTGCGTTGCAAAGCCGGGTAAAAGTTAACGGTCGTCCGGGCTCCACAGGCAAGCGTGGCACAAGCGCAACTGTGGAAAAGACTTCGCATTAACCCGGTATTCAACAAGCTGCTTTATTGATATTCGCCACATTCCAAACATATCCCGAACCCTCAATTCACACACGGCGGCATGATCCGCGCGAACGAACGTCTGAAAGGCAATCATAAAATGGGCAGATCTATCGCACTCTTTTTTGCGTGTGCGGCTTTGGTGGTTCTGGCGGGTTCTTTCATGGCGCCGGGAACGGTTGCAGCGGGCAAGAGCGGTTGCGCTCCAGCCTATGGCGTCGACCCCTGCGCAACGGCTTCGATCAGCACCAACTGATCGGACTTTAAAAGTTTCAAAGAAAAAGCGCCGCCGGTTCTCCGGGGCGCTTTTTTGTTCGTTGCGAGCGCAGATTATTGCCGCCGATGGCTCACCCCAGCACAAGAAGCGCGATCAGTCCCAGCGAACCGATGACGATGCGCCACCATGCGAAGGGTGCAAAGCCTCGCCGCGATACGAAATCCAGCAGAGAGCGAACGACGAAGAGGCCTGAGACAAAAGCGGCGATGAACCCCACGGCGATCAGCGCGCCGTCATCGAAGCTCAGCGCATCGCGGTTCTTGTAGAGATCGAGCGTGAAAGCACCGAGCATGGTCGGCATTGCCAGAAAGAACGAAAACTCGGCGGCGGAGCGCTTGTCCGTTCCCATCAGCAGCGATCCGACGATTGTGGCGCCAGACCGCGACGTGCCGGGAATCATCGCAAGGCATTGAAAGAGGCCGATCTTGAAGGCAAGCGACGGCGGATAATCCATGATGTCGGTATATTTCGGTTTCAGCGGCATACGATCAACCGCAAGCAGGATGACGCCGCCGACGATCAGCACCGCACAGATGAGCATCGGCGTTTCAAACAGCACGGTCTTGATGAAGTCATGCGCCAAAGCCCCGATGATCGCCGCCGGCAGGAAAGCGAGAGCAACGGCCAGCACGAAGCGGCGCGCTTTCGCGCTTGTCGGCAAAGCGAGCGCAATCGACACAAGCTTCTGAAAATAAACAAGGAGGATCGCAAGGATCGCACCAAGCTGAATAAGAACGGCAAAGGTGTTGCCGGGTGATTTGAAGCCTAGGAAATGCCCGGCCAGCAGCACATGCGCCGTTGAGGAGACGGGGATGAACTCCGTCAAACCCTCGATAATGCCCAGCAGAAGTGCGCTGATGATCGACTGGTCACCCATGAGATATCCTTCTTTTCAGGGGAAAGCGGCAATGGAAGGTAATAAAGCGCGACGCGTTCGACCGAACCGGTGCGACGCACTTTAAATTTTTGTTTTTATGCACGTCTTTGCCCCAAAACCGCTGCACACTTTTGGGAGACATGCCATAGCGTTAAACTTGTTTTAAAGTAGCCGAGTTCTTATAGCGTCTTGATGAAGCGAAACTGAAAAAGTTTTTCGGCAATGCCGATCATGACAACCAATCGTAAAAATTGAGTACCGATGCCAACTCTCTATCACTCTCCGATGTCGACCGCATCCCGGTTCGTTCGTCTGATCCTTGCGGAATACGGGTTCCAGACCGATCTCGTGGAGGAGCAGCCATGGGAAAGACGGCGAGAGTTTCTGGCGCTCAATCCTGCCGGTACCTTGCCGGTCTATCTGGACGACAATATGCGCTCGCTGAGCGGGCCCTATGTGCTTGCGGAATTTCTTGACGAAACGCACGGGGTTCTGAAGCGCGACCGTCGGCTTCTTGCCGAAGACCCGTTTCAGCGCGCTGAAATCCGCCGGCTGACGGAATGGTTTCTGCAGAAGATGGAAAAAGACGTGACCCGGCCGCTGGTGCGGGAACGGGTCTATAAATTGCAGATGACGGCGGCGCAGGGTGGCGGACCGCCGGATTCCAAGCTGCTGCGCACCGCCCGCAACAATATTCGCCAGCACATCAAATATCTGGAATGGCTGGCCGGCTCGCGCACCTGGCTGGCCGGCGACCGGTTGAGCTATGCCGATCTTGCCGCGGCTGCCGCGGTCTCGGTGCTGGATTATCTCGGTGAGATCAACTGGCTCGAAGCGCCGATTGCCAAGGAATGGTATCAGCGGGTGAAATCCCGGCCTTCCTTCCGGCCGTTCCTCAGCGAACGCATTCCCCGACTTGCCCCTTCTTCCCACTACGCCGATCTGGACTTCTAAGGTCTGCCCATCCGGTTATTTGCTGCGGCGTGCGGCTGTATGTAAAGCATGTCGTTGTCCCGAAACCGCTGCACACTTTCGGGCGACATGCATTATATATGCCGCAGATTAACCCGCAGGAGAAACGACCATCGACGTCGCGAGCGAAAAGCAGCGAATACGCGCGCATAAGCTGACGGACTTCGTTCGTCGGGAAGCGCTTTCACTTGGCTTCGATCTCTGCCGCATCACTGCCCCAGACAGCATTCCGCTCGCACCCGAAAGGCTGAGACAGTTTCTGGACAATGGCTATCACGGCACGATGGCGTGGATGGAGGAAACCGAGGCCCGCCGGGCAGAGCCGAAAACGCTCTGGGGAGACGTTCGCTCCATCGTCATGTTCGGGCTGAACTACGGTCCGGAAGAAGATCCGCGCGGCCTGCTTTCCCAACCCGACAAGGCGGCCATTTCGGTCTATGCCCGCAATCGCGATTATCACGACGTCATCAAGGGGCGGCTGAAAGAAATCGCTACCCGTTTTGCCGCGCGTGCCGGCGAGCACGTAAAGGTCTTTGTCGACACCGCACCCGTAATGGAAAAACCGCTTGCCGCCGCCGCCGGTCTCGGCTGGCAGGGCAAGCACACCAACCTCGTCAGCCGCACCCATGGTTCGTGGCTATTTCTCGGCAGCATGTTCACCACGGCCGAACTCTGTCTTGACGAGGCTGAGAGGGACCATTGCGGGTCGTGCCGCGCCTGTCTCGATGCCTGTCCGACGGCCGCTTTCCCCGCGCCCTATCAACTGGATGCGCGCCGCTGCATTTCCTATCTCACCATCGAGCACAAGGGGCCGATCCCGCACGAATTTCGGCCGATGATCGGCAATCGCATCTATGGCTGCGACGACTGCCTTGCCGCCTGTCCGTGGAACAAATTCGCAGCCAGCGCCTCCGAGATGAAATTGCAGGCGCGCGAGGATTTGAAGGAGCCTTCCATCGCCTCCCTACTCACGCTCGATGACGCCGCCTTTCGCAGTTTCTTCAGCGGCTCGCCCGTCAAGCGCATCGGCCGCAATCGCTTCATCCGCAACGTACTGATCGCGGCGGGCAACTCTGCCGACCGGCAATTCGTGGAACAATGCAAGGCGCTTGCCGAAACAGACCCTTCGCCGGAGGTGCGCGGCATGGCCGCATGGGCTTTGTCACGGCTTATGGACAGGGACGAATTCCGTACATACTCTGCCGGTCGCGCCCCGGAGCCTGATCCGGAGGCGGAAATGGAATGGCAACTGGCAGAGGCGTGACGCATGCATGTGATGATTTTCGGCGCGGGATATTCAGGAAAAGCAATCGCTAACGCGCTAAAGACCGAAGCAGCAAGCGTTTCCGGCACCACACGCAGCCAGAACAGGTTCCCAGACCTCGCCGCCGCAGGCATGACGCCGTTGCTCTTCGACGGTGTTCAACTCAACGACGAACTCGTCGCCGCAATGGGCAATGTTACCCATCTCGTACAATCCGTCGCGCCGGGCAAGGATGGCGATCCGCTGCTTGCGCTTCTGGGCGGCGATCTGAAAAAGCTCATGCCCGATCTGAAATGGGTCGCTTATCTTTCCACTGTCGGCGTTTATGGCGATCATGGCGGCGCCTGGGTGGACGAGACAACGCCCTGCCGCCCGGTCTCCGCGCGATCCGCGGAACGGGTGGCTGCGGAAACCGCCTGGACTGCGGCGGCGGAAAAGGCGGGTGCGCCGCTTTCCATCCTGCGCCTTTCCGGAATTTACGGCCCCGGACGCAATACCTTCATGAATTTCGAGAAGGGAACGGCGCGGCGGCTAGTGAAGAAAGATCAGGTATTCAATCGCATCCGGGTCGAGGATATCGGTGCAGCACTTGCCTTTCTTGTAGCGAAAGACGAACGTGGCATCTTCAACGTGACCGACGATGAACCCTGCCCGCCGCAGGATGTGGTGAGCTTCGCAGCAGCGCTGATGGGGGTGGAACCGCCACCCGAACAGGCCTTCGAGACCGCCGATCTGACGCCGATGGCGCGCTCTTTTTATGGCGAGAACAAGCGCGTTTCCAACGCCAGAATACGCGATCTCGGCTTCGATTTCCGCTTTCCGGAGTACAGGCTCTCCCTCAGACAATTGTGGGAAAACGGCGTCTGGCGGGGCTGAAAAATCCCCTGTCGAAAAGTGATGAAAAATCCTTCCAAGCCCGCTTTTGCGGATGGTTTTCGTCTCATTTCAGCCAATTAGGATTTTATTAACCGCCCAAAAATCAGTAAATTCAGAGTAATTAGAAAAATATTTCACTTACATTTCGTGAACCAGATTCACGAAGTCGTGACCTGCAACAGCATTTCGATTAACTATTGATTCCGCGTTATTTTTTCCACTTTTTTCTTAAAGCACGCTCTGACAGGCTCCCGGCTAACGATCACGAATATTACAGGCTGTAACGGTTCGTGATTTGAGCTCAGCTTTTTTTCGCCATTTTTCCCTCGCCCTACAATCTCGCATCAAAAGGCGTTCAGGCCAGTTCATGGCCGTTTAGCAAGGGCACAATCAATCGGCGCGGGGCCGATTTTCAGGGAAGTACAGTTTGTTGAATATCCGTCGTATAACTTTCACCGCTGCAACTATCGCCGCCTGTTCCATCATTGCGCCTCTTCAGGCGAATGCGGCAAATGGTTGTGGAGGCGCATCGTGGTATGCGTTGACCTCCAAGACTGCTTCGGGTGAGCGCATGAACGCTGCCCACCTGACCGCTGCCCACCGCTCTTTGCGGTTCGGCACCAAGATCAAGGTGACCAATGCGCGCAATGGCAAGGCCGTTGTGGTGCGTATCAATGACCGCGGGCCGTTCATCAAGGGTCGCGTTCTCGATCTTTCCAAGGCGGCCGCCAAGAACATCGGCATGATCAATTCCGGCACCGCCAAGGTCTGCTACGAGATCGTCAAGGCCGATTGAGCCTTGCCCTCGCCGCCATTCGCGTCTACCAACCGGGCTTAGCACAAGAACGAGGTAGACAATGCGTTTAGGCGGGCGTTTGGCCGGAGCAATCGAAGTATTGGCGGATATTGAGGGACGCAGGCGTCCCGTCGCCGATGCTCTGAAAGATTGGGGCCTTGCCCATCGTTTCGCCGGTTCCGGCGACCGGGCCGCAATCGGCAACATCGTTTATGACGCGCTGCGCATGAAGCTCTCGCACGCCTGGCTGATGGATGACGACAGCGCCGCCTCTCTCGCCTATGCGGTTCTATTGCGGCAGTGGGGCAAAAGCTTTTCGGACCTTGAGGCGGAATTCGACGGCGACAAATTCGCGCCCACCGCACCCGATGCGGAAAGGCAGAAGGCCTTCCTCTCCCGTTCCCTCGGTGACGCACCGGCCTATATCCAGGGCGACATACCCGAATGGGTACAATCTTCCTTCGAAACCGCCTTTGGAGAGCGCTGGCTCGCCGAGGCGCAGGCGCTGAATGAGCGGCCCACGCTTGATCTGCGCGCCAACACCTTGAAAGCGACCCGCGACAAGGTGCTGAAGGCGCTGGAGGAGAGCGGCGCGGAAGCCACGCATATCGCCCGGCAGGGTGTGCGCATTCCCGCCGGCCAAGGCCCATCCCGCCTACCGAATGTCACCGCCGAACTGTCCTTCCAGAAGGGCTGGTTCGAAGTGCAGGATGAGGGCTCGCAGATCGTCGCCGATCTTGCCGGTGCTCGGGAAGGCGAGCAGGTCCTCGATTATTGCGCCGGTGGTGGCGGCAAGACGTTGGCCATGGCCGCCAGCATGAACAATAAAGGTCAGGTCCACGCTTTCGATGCCGATCGCAAGCGGCTCGCGCCGATCGTCGAGCGGCTGAAGCGTGCCGGTACGCGCAATGTGCAGGTGCATGACCGCGCAGCGGGCCTTGCCCCGTTCCAGGAAAAATTCGACCGCGTTCTGGTCGACGCACCCTGCACCGGCACCGGAACCTGGCGCCGCCGTCCCGACACCAAATGGCGCCTGACGGCGCGCAATCTGGAAGAACGCGTGCAGCAGCAGGGCGAGGCGCTTTCGCAGGCCAAGGGTTTCGTGCGGCCCGGCGGCGAGCTGCTTTATGTCACCTGTTCGGTTTTGCCTGAAGAAAACGAACAGCAGGTCGGACGTTTCTGTGAGGAAAATCCAGAATTTACGATCGGTTCTGCACTGGAGCGCTGGCATTTGACTTTCGGCGGCCACGCGAACAAACCGCATTCCTCCGACGGCAAGACAGTGACGTTAACGCCTGCAACCACAGATACGGATGGCTTCTTCTTCTGCTTGATGAAGCGCAAAGCATAGTACCGTCTTTGCAAGCACCGATTTTTCTTGGAATACGACGCCGGATCTTGTTTCTAAGCATTCTAAACTAGAATGTTTGACACAAGTTTATGATTGGGTCAGAACTCGCTTGCCGCGGCGCGAAGTCATTTCGCGCCTGTCGAAGGAGAGGGATCATGATCCGCAAAACCATTCTCAGCGCGTCTCTTGCGCTTCTTGCCGCATCTGCGGTTTTCACCGCGCTTCCCGCCCGGGCTGCCACCGATGCGGCGGCCGTCGTCAAGCATTACGCCGATGTCGCGCATGCGAAATATGAGGATTCGCTGACCACGGCGAAGGCGCTGGACAAGGCCATCGATGCGCTGATCGCAACGCCGAGCGAAGAAGCCCTGAAAGCCGCCCGGGAAGCATGGATCAAGGCCCGCGTTCCCTATCAGCAGTCGGAAGTCTATCGTTTCGGCAACCCGATCGTCGACGATTGGGAAGGCAAGGTGAACGCCTGGCCGCTGGATGAAGGCCTGATCGACTATGTCGACGGCTCCTACGGGACGGAAAGCGACGAGAACGAGCTTTACGTCGCCAACATCATCGCCAATCCGAAGATCAAGATCAGCGGTGAAGAGGTCGACGCCTCCAAGATCACCCCCGAGCTGATCGAAAGCCTGCACGAGGCGGGCGATGTCGAAGCCAATGTCACGACCGGTTACCACGCCATCGAATTTCTGCTCTGGGGTCAGGATCTGAACGGCACCGGACCGGGCGCAGGCAACCGCCCCTACACCGACTACGACAAAGCAAAATGCACGAACGGCAATTGCGACCGTCGCGCCGATTACCTGAAATCCGCTTCGACCCTGCTGATCAAGGATCTTCAGGAGATGGTGGATGCCTGGGCGCCGGAGGGCGAAGCCACGAAGACATTGGAAGCCGATCCGAAAGCGGGCCTCACCGCCATCCTCACCGGCATGGGTTCGCTCTCCTATGGCGAGCTGGCGGGTGAGCGTATGAAGCTCGGCCTTCTGCTGCACGACCCGGAAGAAGAGCATGATTGCTTCTCCGACAACACCTACAATTCGCATCTTTACGACGCGATCGGCATCGCCTCGGCCTATACCGGTGACTACACCCGCGCAGACGGAACGAAGATGACGGGCGCCTCGCTGTCTGAACTGGTCGGCGCTAAGGACAAGGCTCTGAACGACGAGATGCTGGCGAAGCTGAACAAGACGCTCGACGCCATGCACGCGATGGAAAAGCGCGCGCAGACCGTCGAGGCCTATGACCAGATGATCGGCGAGGGCAACAAGGAAGGCAACGCCGTGGTTCAGACGGCCATCGACGGCCTGCTCGACCAGACGAAGACTGTCGAACGCGTCATTGCGGCGCTCGATCTGGGCAAGATCGAGCTTGAAGGCTCCGACAGCCTCGACAATCCTAACACCGTCTTCAAATAAGCGGTAAAGCGGGCCGTGGATCGCCGCGGCCCGTTATTCTCCATCCACCCTTGTTTTCATGCAATTTTTGCCGCCGCCGATCCGCAAGCCATTCTTCTTCGCCGCGGCAGCCTGCCTTGCAGCGTCGATGGCGCTTGCCGAACCGCTGCGGGACGATCTGACGGAAAAAGATCGAAGTCGCGTACTGGCCGTGACCGCGCCAACGACGTATTTTACCAGGCCGGAACCTTTCGAGGCCATGTCAGGCGGAGCGACGACAAGTGTCGGCAAAGCCGACAGCAGCGCGTTTTCACATCCTTCCACCACCATGCCGCTCGAGCGAAAGCAGGATTTCAAGCTCGGCAATGCGCTGTTCCAGAAGCTCTGGGTCTCCTCCCCTTCTTCCACACAGGCCTCGGATGGGCTCGGGCCGCTTTTTAACGCACGTTCTTGCCAGACCTGCCATGTCAAGGATGGCAGGGGTCGACCGCCCCTTGCCGGAGAAGACGCCGTCTCGCTGTTTCTGCGGCTGGCGCGACCGGCCCGCAACGAAGCCGAACGACAGGCCATTGCCAGCCACCAAGTGCTGAATTTTCCCGATGAGACCTATGGCCGGCAGCTTCAGAACCTGGCCATTCCCGGCCTTGCAGCCGAAGGCAAGCCAGTCATCACCTATAGGGAAGAGCCGGTTCAATTCGCGGATGGCGAGGTGGTGATGTTACGCAAGCCCGACTATGCCGTGGCGAATCTGCAATATGGCCCGCTTGGCGCCGACACGGCGCTTTCAGCGCGCATTGCCATGCCCACCCTCGGGCTGGGCCTGATTGAGGCCATTGCCAAGGCTGATATTCTGGCCAAGGCCGACCCGAACGACAACGATGGCGACGGCATTGCCGGGCGTCCCGCATGGGTCAAAGACCATCGCACTGGCGAGGTGAAACTCGGGCGGTTTGGTTGGAAAGCGCAAAATGCGAGCGTGCGCGACCAGAGCGCCAGCGCCTTTTCCCACGATATCGGCATTTCCACGCCGGATGCGCCGAATGCCTATGGCGATTGCACCGAGGCCCAGAAGGACTGTCTTGCCATGCCGACCGGCGTGCAGCCCAGGCTCGGGCCGGTGGAGGCGCCCGATCCGGTTCTCGATCTCGTGACCTACTATACCGAAAACCTCGCCGTGCCGCGCCGCCGCAACGTCGATGATCCGACGGTCCTGCAGGGAAAGCAGCTTTTCTACGCCTCCGGCTGTACGGCCTGCCACACCCCGAAATTCGTCACCCGCCGCGACGCCGCCGACCCCATGCATGCTTTCCAGCTGATCTGGCCCTATTCCGATTTTCTGCTGCACGACATGGGCGAAGGACTTGCCGATGGCCAGCAGGTGGGCGAAGCCAGCGGACGGCAGTGGCGAACCCAGCCGCTCTGGGGCATAGGCCTCACCCAAAAGGTCAATGGCAACGGTTTTTACCTGCATGACGGCCGGGCGCGCAGCCTGCCGGAAGCGATATTGTGGCATGGCGGCGAAGGGCAAAAAGCGCGAAACGCCTTCGCCGCCTTGCAAAAATCCGACCGGCAGGCTTTGCTGGCCTTTCTGGAGTCCCTTTGATGAAAAATACCATGCGAAAAATTTCCGGCGTCATGTCCGTATTGGTGCTTCTGACCACGCTTCCGGCGAGGGCGCAGGATGTCGAACTGATGCCGCCACCGCCGCTCGACCCGGTTAAGGTGCAGAGTGTGATGGAAAAGGCGGTAAACGGCTTTATCCGTCCCGGCTATGACCGCTTCCGGCAGTCGGCGAAGAGGCTGGAAGGCCGCATGAAAGCTTTCTGCACCGCTCCCTCGGAAACGACGGCGGCGGCTGCCAAGGCTGCCTTTGTCGATACGGTGTCAAGCTGGTCGACAATCGAGATCGTACGTGTCGGCCCTGTCATTGAGAAGAACCGTTTCGAGCGGGTGCTTTATTACCCCGACAAGAAGGGTCTCGGGCTGAAACAGGTGCAGCGCTATCTCACCGAAAAGGATGAAAGCGTCACGAGTGCGGACGGCCTCAGCGGCAAGAGCGTTGCGGCGCAAGGGCTCGGCGCTCTTGAGTTCGTGCTTTACGGAACAGGAGCGGAAGAGCTGCTCGACAGGAAAGGTGATTTCCGCTGCCGCTACGGCGCAGCTATCGCCGGCAATATCGCCAATGTGGCGGCGGAACTTTCCGACAGCTGGAATGCGCCCGATGGTGCTCAGAAAAACTGGACGGAGCCCGGAGCGGACAACCCCGTCTTTCGTGATGAGCGCGAGGCGCTTGTTGCCCTGCTCGGTATTCTCGTCCACGGCTCCGAAGCCATCCGCGACCAGCGGATCGAAACCTTCTACAAGGGACCGGACAAGGCAGGTTTTCCCCGCACCGCCATTTATTGGCGCTCCGGCCAGACCTGGCAAAGCATTTCCACCAATATCAAGGCGGTTCAGACCCTGCTGCACACGGCGGATATGGTCGAACTCGTACCGCCGGATCAGCGCTCCATCGTCAACTCCATCGATTTCATCGCCAAATCGATGATCCGCGTTGCCGGGACAATCGATACGGATGTGCAAAAAGCGCTGGATCAGCACGATCAGCGCGCCAAGGTGGATTATCTGCTGCTCAATGGCAAAGACCTGATCTACCGCCTGAACGATCAATATGGCGGCGCGATCGGCCTCAGTTCCGGCTTTTCCTTCGCCGATGGAGATTGAACCGATGATCTCCGGCGCCAAACGGATGCTGATAGATCGGCGCAGCTTCATCAAGGCGGCAGGAGCTCCCTTTCTCGCCGCGCTGGCTCCCCGTTCACTTTATGCGCTCGAACGGGCGGACGCGGTCTTCGCTTCCGCCTTTCGCGCCCGTGACGGGTCCTACGGCATTGCGACGGTGAGCGAAGGCGGCGAGATCATCGACCGCGTCGCGCTTCCTGCCCGCGCCCATGGAATGGCGACGAACCATGCGACCGGCATGACCGTGGCCTTTGCGCGCCGGCCCGGCACCTTCTTCATGGCCTTCGATCCCGCGCGGCGCGGCGAACCGATTGTGATGCACACACCGGAAAACCGCCACTTCTACGGCCACGGGCAATTCTCACCCGATGGCGCGATCCTTTACGCCAGCGAAAACGACTTCGACGGCAATCGCGGCGTTATCGGTCTCTATGACGCCCGCAACGGCTTTGCCCGCATCGGCGAATATGATGCGCATGGCATCGGCACACATGACATGACGGTAAGCGATGACGGCCGGCTGATCGTGATCGCCAATGGCGGCATCGAAACCCATCCGGATTTCGGCCGAACCAAGCTCAATATCGACAGCATGCAGCCGTCCCTCGTGCTTCTGGACGCCTCGACCGGGCAGTTGATCCAGAAACACGCCATGCCGGAGCAGCTTCGGCAGCTTTCCACCCGTCATGTCGATCTCGGCGATGACGGCCGTATCTGGTTCGCCTGTCAATATGAAGGACCGCGCAACGATCTTCCGCCGCTTGTCGGCCATTTCTCCAAGGGTGAGGATGTGGCCTTCGTCGATCTGCCGGAAGAAACGACGGTGCGTCTCGCCAATTATGTCGGGGCCATTGCCGTCAACCGGCGCGATGGGCTGGTGGGACTGACCTCGCCCAACGGCAACGCCGCCGTGACGCTGGATGCGAAAACCGGGCGCGTCGTTTCCGAGACGACCGTGCGAGAAGCGGCAGGCGTCGCGCCCGCCGCGAGAGGCATTGCGGTATCTTCCTATGACGGATTTTTCGAAACCCGGCGCAGCGACGTGGCGTGGGACCAGCACATCGTGCGTTTGCCCAGCTAAAATACTGAAAAGAAAGGGGAACAAAAGCCCGCCCTTTGCATTGGACGGACTATGAGAAACCTTGCCGTCTATATCGTTTTTGTGGTTGTCGTTGTTGCCGTGGGGGGGCTGATTGGCGTCAACAATGTGCCCGGCGAATGGTATCAATCGCTGCAGAAGCCTTTCTTCAATCCACCCAACTGGATTTTCGGGCCCGTCTGGACCGCGCTTTACGTGCTGATCGGCATTGCCGGCGCACGGACATGGATCCGCAAGCCGATGGGGACGCGCATGCGGCTCTGGTTCACGCAAATGGTGCTGAACTTCCTGTGGTCTCCGATTTTTTTCGGAATGCAGAGCCCGGCAGGTGCGCTCATCATCATCATTCCGATGCTGATCTGCATCGTCGCCTTTGTGGCGCTCACCTACCGCCGTGACCGCATATCCATGTGGCTTTTCGTGCCCTATGCCGTATGGGTCGCCTTTGCCACGGTATTGAATGCGAGCATAGGCATGCTCAACTAGACTGTTTTCGTATTCCCGAAAGGAAACCGGGCTCCACTTTTTCTGGAAATGTTCTAATTCTCCGCACCGCCCTTGCCTTGCCTGCCGCCACGCGCCATGTCAGTTTGCGATGAGGCAGAAGCAGGCAGGTAGGCCATGGAGATCACGGATCCCGGCGATTTTCGTCAGCGGATAGAAAGAAGCTTTGCGCGGCAGGGCGTGGTGCAGGCGATCAGCGCCGAGATCAGCCGTATCGAACACCGCCTGGTGGAAATCGAACTGCCTTTTCATGAAAAGCTGACACAGCAGCACGGCATATTGCATGCGGGTGTCATCGCCGCGGGTCTGGATACGGCCTGCACCTATGCCGCCTATACGATCATTGAGCCGGAAGCCTCGCTGCTGACCATCGAATTCAAGGTCAACCTCATGTCGCCCGGGCGCGGTGAGCGGTTCCTGTTTCGCGGCGAGATCATCAAGCCCGGCAACAATCTGATCGTGGCGGATGGTCGTGCCTATGCCCTGTCCGATGGGCCGGCAAAGCTGATCGCCTCCATGACGGGCACGATGATGGTGGTGAAGGGTCGCGAGGATATTATCGGATGAGCTACCGGCTTTCGCATGTTGCGGATAAATCCGTCCTCTTCGTCATGGCGGCCTCCCCCGAATACGGGCCCCATCTTCAGGCACGCATTGCACCGCTGATGACCGGTATCGGCCCGGTCGAGGCGGCGATTGCAGTCACGGCCGTTCTTGCCGGTCTCGATGCGGCCGATCACCTGCCGGACCTCGTCGTTTCGCTCGGTTCCGCCGGTTCGCGGACGCTGGAGCAAACCGGCGTCTATCAGGCCATTTCCGTTTCCTATCGCGACATGGATGCCTCCGCCTTCGGTTTCGAAAAGGGCTGCACGCCGCTGCTCGATCTGCCCGCCGAAGTGGCCTTGCCTTTGCGGATACCGGACATTGCCGAGGCGCGGCTTTCCACGGGCGCCAATGTCGTTTCAGGCGAGGCCTACGGGCTGATCGACGCCGATATGGTGGAAATGGAAACCTTTGCGGTTTTAAGAGCCTGCCAGCGCTTCGGCGTACCGCTCGTCAGTCTGCGCGGCATTTCCGACGGCAAGGAGGATATGAACCATGTGGACGACTGGACGGAGTACCTGCACGTCATCGATGAAAAGCTGGCGGATGCCGTCGACCGGCTCTGCCGCGCCATCGAGGACGGCGTGATTGCCCTTTAGAACCTTGCGATTTTCGCAAATTTCCGCCCTTTGACGCCCGCTTCCGGGTTGCCTAAAGCCCCGCTTTTCTTTAAAGGCTCGCCATGACCCAGATAGCCCATCCCGACAGCATTCTCATCATCGATTTCGGCAGCCAGGTGACGCAGCTGATTGCGCGCCGCATCCGCGAAGCCGGGGTCTATTGCGAAATCCATCCGTTCCAGAATGCCGCAGAGGCGTTCGAGAAGCTTCAGCCCAAGGGCGTGATCTTCTCCGGCGGCCCCGCATCCGTGACGGCCGAGGGCAGCCCGCGCGCGCCGCAGGCGGTGTTCGACAGCAAGATTCCGATCCTCGGCATCTGCTACGGCCAGCAGACGCTCTGCACCCAGCTCGGCGGTACCGTTGAAGGTGGCCACGCAGCCGAATTCGGCCGCGCCGATATCGACATCAAGAAGGCAAGCCCTCTGTTCGACGGTTTCTGGGAGCAGGGCAAGAGCTATCCTGTGTGGATGAGTCACGGCGATCGCGTCACGAAGCTGCCGGACGGTTTCGAGGTGATCGCGACTTCCGAGAATGCACCTTTCGCCATAGCCGCGGACGAGAAGCGTCACTATTACACCACCATGTTCCACCCGGAAGTGGTGCATACGCCTGATGGCGGCAAGCTGCTTTCCAACTTCGTGCACAAGATCGTCGGGCTCAAATCCGACTGGACGATGGCCGCCTATCGCGCCGAAATGATCCGCAAGATCCGCGAGCAGGTCGGCACCGGCCGCGTGCTCTGCGCGCTTTCCGGCGGCGTCGATTCCTCCGTTGCGGCCATCCTCATTCATGAGGCGATCGGCGACCAGCTGACCTGCGTTTATGTCGACCATGGCCTGATGCGGCTTGGCGAAAGCGAGCAGGTCGTCGGCATGTTCCGCGATCATTACAACATTCCGCTGGTGCACGTTGACGCCGCCGATCTGTTCCTCGGTGAACTCTCGGGCGTTTCCGATCCGGAAGTGAAGCGCAAGACCATCGGTCGTCTGTTTATCGAAGTCTTCGAGGCCGAAGCGGCCAAGATCGCTGCCGATGGCAAGGGGGCACCGAAGTTTCTGGCGCAGGGAACGCTGTACCCTGACGTCATCGAAAGCGTCTCCTTTTCCGGTGGCCCTTCGGTCACCATCAAGAGCCACCACAATGTCGGCGGTCTTCCCGAGCGCATGAACATGCAGCTCGTCGAGCCGCTGCGTGAGCTCTTCAAGGATGAAGTCCGCGCACTTGGCCGTGAACTCGGCCTGCCGGAAAGCTTCATCGGCCGCCATCCCTTCCCAGGTCCGGGTCTCGCAATCCGCTGCCCCGGCGCGATCACCCGTGAGAAGCTCGATATTCTGCGCAAGGCCGATGCGATCTATCTCGACGAAATCCGCAAGGCTGGTCTCTACGACACCATCTGGCAGGCCTTTGCCGTGCTGCTGCCGGTACAGACCGTGGGCGTGATGGGCGATTACCGCACCTACGACTTCGTCTGCGCGTTGCGCGCCGTAACCTCGGTGGATGGCATGACGGCGGATTTCTATCCCTACGACATGAATTTCCTCGGCCGTGCCGCAACCCGCATCATCAACGAAGTGCGCGGCATCAACCGCGTCGTCTACGACGTGACGAGCAAGCCGCCCGGTACGATCGAGTGGGAATAAGCGAAGGCGGAGCAATTCCGCCTTCCGTTCATCTTTTGTTCTTTATTTTATCACCGCACAATGATAGGTTTCCGGCCTTGGCATAAGGCTGTGGAGCATCGTCATGGAGTGCGAGTTGACGGACGAAAGAGCCTTGAGGCAGCTTTGCTTTGATGGGCTGGAGCCGCAGAAAATACGACGCGTCAATCCACGCTTTCGAAACAAGCTCCTGTTGCTGCTGAAGCCGCCACGGCAATTGGCGGAAAGAATGTTTGCCGATGCGTCGCATCATGCTCTGGGTCGGACAACCCGTGAGGCATATCCCGCCGAGCTTCTGCACATAACCCTGCTGTGTTTGGGATGTTTCGAGACGATCCCTCACGGACTGACAAGCAGACTGAAGGCGGCAATGGGTGCGGTAAGCGCGCGGCCTGTTCCGGTCACCCTGGACGGAAGTGCACTTTTTGGCAATCGCAACAGTTTGGTCCTACGAAACGGTGGTGATCAGCCGGAGATCCATGCCCTGGTGAGGCTGCTGCAACGGGCGCTTCGACAGGCGAACCTTCCCTATATCCCTGCACCATCTTTTACACCGCATATCACAATGATTTATAGCTGCGGGAAGATGGAACCGATGCCGGCCGGAAAGCCATATAGCTGGCTTGCGAGTAATTTCGAGCTTGTTTTCAGCCATAATGGCGAAACCCGACATGAGTCCCTTGGACGCTTCGCACTCTCCGCAAAAGCGGATCGGTATGAGCCGCTCGAAAGTCAGCTACATCTACCGCACAAACTGATCGGTCCTAGAAAACGACCGAACCGGAAGCAGTCGGAACGCTAAGGCGCGCCAAAATATACTCACGGGCGAGGCGAAATCGCCTCGCTACAAACGATAGCAGCTTAGAGCTGAACCTTGTCGAAAGCCTTGCCGTCGATGCCGAGAGCTTCTAGATCGGCACGGGCGGGCTTGCGATGTGCGCGAACAGCGGCCGAAACCGAGAGCGCTGCACCGAGAACGGCGAAGGTTTCACCGAAGAAGTTACGCGATGTCTTTGCAACCTGACGCATTTTAATCTCCATCTTTGCTGCCCAGATAATGGGGATTTCAGGCATCTTCTACAACTCTCGATGTAGCAGGGAAGCCATGCAGCTTTGCTCGCGCTCGTTTGGATGTCAGCCACCTCGATTTTGCATAGCTCAAGCATTATGAGGGATGAATCGACGCAAGGCGCCTCAGGCGGCAGCTTGAATAAGATGGATCTTTTTTGTTATGCCGGAAGGCTTGAAGACGAAGAGGCGATAGCATGACGGTCACGATTTACGGCATCAAGAATTGCGACACGATGAAGAAGGCCAGAAGCTGGCTGGAGACGAACAGCGTCGATTATTCTTTCCATGACTACAAGGCAGCCGGTATCGACCGCGCCCATCTGGAAACATGGTGTGATGCCGCCGGCTGGGAAACGGTTCTCAACCGGTCCGGCACGACATTCAAGAAACTCGACGACAGCCAGAAGGCCGATCTTACACGAGAAAGGGCCATCGGGCTGATGCTGGAACAGCCCTCCATGATCAAGCGGCCCGTGCTGGAAGCGAAGGGTAAGATAACCGTCGGCTTCAAGCCGGAAATCTACCAGACGCTTTTTGCCTGAACGCAACCCACCATGTCCAAAACAACCCGCGCCACCCAGATGCTGACTAAAGCCGGCATTGCCTTCACCACCGTGACTTATGATTACGACCCGAATGCCGATCGCATCGGGCTGCAGGCGGCCGAGGCGATCGGTGAGGCGCCACATCTGGTGCTGAAGACACTGATGGCGGAGCTGGACGGCAAGCCGGTCTGCGTCATTGTCCCCTCCGACCGCGAGGTGAGCATGAAGAAGCTTGCCGCCGCCTTCGGCGGCAAGTCCGCCAGCATGATGAAACCCGCCGATGCGGAGCGGGCGACCGGTTACCATGTCGGCGGCATCAGCCCTTTCGGGCAGAAGAAGCAGGTGCCGACGGCCATCGAGGCCGCGGCCATGGCGCATGATTGTGTCTACATGAACGGCGGGCAGCGAGGCTTGCAGGTAAGGCTTTCGCCACGCGATGCCCAAAAGGCGCTGAAGGCCATTGCGGCACCGCTGGTCGCCGATTGACGCGCGAGGGGCACGCCTGAAAGCATTTGGCTTTCGGAAGGAATGGGCTATGGTCGGCGCCTCCTATTGAAATAGACGAAGGCAGATCATGACCGTTTCCCCCATCGATCCCGTCAAACTGGAAAAACTCGCGGAAGTCGCCGTCAAGGTCGGCTTGCAATTGCAGAAGGATCAGGATCTGGTGATCACTGCACCGCTGGCGGCCCTGCCGTTGGTCAGGTTTTTGACCAAGCATGCCTATATGGCGGGCGGCGGGCTGGTTACCACTTTCTATTCCGACGAGGAAACCACGCTTTCGCGCTACCGCCATGCCAGCGACGCGAATTTCGACCGGGCTTCCGGCTGGCTCTATGAGGGCATGGCCAAGGCCTATGCCAATGGCGCAGCGCGGCTGGCGATTGCCGGCGACAACCCCATGCTGCTGGCCGAAGAGGACCCCGCCAAGGTGGCGCGCGCCAACAAGGCCAATTCCACCGCCTATAAGCCGGCGCTGGAGAAGATTTCCAACTTCGATATCAACTGGAACATCATTTCTTACCCCAATCCGTCCTGGGCAAAGCAAGTCTTCCCCGGCCTCACCGAAGATGAAGCGGTGCGCAAGCTCGCGGATGCCATCTTCGCCGCCTCGCGGGTGGATGTGGCCGATCCCGTCGCCGCATGGGCGCAGCACAATGCCAATCTTGCCAAGCGCTCCGAATGGCTGAATGGCGAACGCTTCTCCGCGCTGCATTTCACCGGCCCGGGCACCGACGTAAAAATCGGTCTGGCGGATGGCCACGAATGGCACGGCGGCGCTTCCACGGCCAAGAACGGCGTGACCTGCAACCCGAATATTCCGACCGAAGAAGTGTTCACGACGCCGCATGCGCTGCGTGTCGATGGTTATGTGTCCAGCACCAAGCCATTGTCGCATCAGGGAACCCTGATCGATGATATCCAGGTGAAGTTCGAAGCCGGTCGCATCGTCGAAGCCAAGGCTTCCAAGGGCGAAGCTGTGCTGAACAAGGTGCTCGACACCGATGAGGGCGCGCGACGTCTCGGTGAAGTGGCGCTTGTGCCGCATTCCTCACCGATTTCAGCAAGCGGCATCCTGTTTTATAACACGCTGTTCGATGAAAACGCCTCGTGCCACATCGCGCTTGGCCAATGCTATTCGAAATGTTTTCTCGACGGCGCCTCGCTGTCGCAGGATCAGATCAAGGCGCAGGGCGGCAATTCCAGCCTTATCCACATCGACTGGATGATCGGTTCCGACAAGGTGGATATTGACGGCGTTAAGCCAGATGGCTCCACGGTTCCTGTCATGCGCAAGGGCGAATGGGCCTGACGGCCCCCTACCTCGGCAACTGGCTGCGCTGACTGAGCCAGATGCTGAAAAGCACGGCAATGAACCCGGCGATCTGCGTTGGCGCAAGGCTTTGACCGAGCGCCAGCCAGCCCAGCAAAGTTGCAACGACCGGACTTAAGAAGCCGAGCGATGCGGCCGCGGAAGGTTCGATGCGGGCAAGCCCACGAAACCACAGAAGATAGGTAAGTGCTGCACCGATGAGGCCAAGATAGGCCATGCCGAGAACATTGGCCGCCGTTGGCGCCGGCAAAGCCGGCTCCAAGAGATAAGCGACCGGCAAAAGAAGAATGCCGCCGGCCGTCAATTGCCACGCGGTGAAGGTGAGGTTCGAGACGGGCGGGCGCCATTTGCGGGTCAGCACCGTTCCGAAGGCCATGGAGACGGCGCCGGCAAGGCCTGCGGCAACACCGATACTATCAAGTGCCGCGCCGGGCGTCAGCACCAGAAGCGCAACACCGGCAATGCCGAGAAAACCGGCGACGATGGCGAGCGGCCGCACCGGTATTGAGAGAAAAAGCCGCGACAGAGCGATGACGATGAGCGGCTGCACCGCACCCACCGTGGCTGCGACACCGCCCGGCAGTCGATAGGCTGAAACGAAGAGCATCGCCCAGAAAAACGAAAAATTCAGCGCACCGAGAATGAAGCTGCGCGGCCACCAGATACCCTGCGGCAGCTTTCGGACGAGAAGCAGCAGCAGGACACCGGCCGGCAAGGCGCGCAGCATGGCGACATGCAGCGGATATCCATGCGGCAGGAATTCCGTTGTGACAAAATAGGTGGTTCCCCAAATGGCGGGAGCAAGTGCTGTCACCAGCACATCGGCTAAGTAGGTCGTATTTTTCTTCATATCAAGAATCTCTATATCAAGATAAATCCAACTTAGTCGATTTTATCTTGACGTCAAGATATCAATTGTTATGCCTTGGTGATGAGCGAAGAACCGTTGGACCACGTCGATCACATTCTGGCGCAGTGGCGCAGGGAGCGACCCGATCTCGATGTCGATCCCATGGGGCTGCTCGGGCGCCTGAACCGTCTTTCCACCCATCTCGGCCGCGAGGTAGAGGCGGCGCTGCTGAAGCACGGGCTTTCCTCTTCCGCTTTCGATGTACTGGCGACATTGCGGCGCTCCGGCTCACCCTACAGGCTCTCCCCCGGCGATCTCCTGGCCATGACGATGGTGAGTTCCGGCACCATGACCAACCGAATCGACCAACTCGAGAAAGCCGGCCTGGTGGAACGTATCCACAACCCGAACGACCGGCGCAGCGTCCTGATATCGCTGACGGAACGGGGCCTTGCGATTGTCGAGGAAGCGGCAGGCGCTCACGTCGAAAACCAGCAGCGCCTGGTCGCCGGCCTCAGCGAAGAAGACCGTGCGACGCTGAACCGACTGCTGAAACGGTTTTTGCGAGATTTCGAAGAATAGGCCTTTTTGGCCGACAAACACACAATGGCTCCGTGATGGCGCTTGTTTCGCTTCAGAAAATCCTGTAAGCAATTTCTCATAAACCTGTACTACAGGTTGGAGGAAAAATGTTAAACGCCATTTCGCATGAAGCCGGTCTCGTCAGCAGCACGGTCGGCGCTATCACCCGTCATATCCGCGAAAACGAACTCGCACCCGGCGCGAAGCTCCCTAGCGAGCTTTCGCTCTCGCAGCAGCTCGGTGTCTCCCGCACCGTCGTTCGTGAGGCTTTCCGGTCTCTGTCTGCCATGCGGCTGATCGACGTGAGCGCCGGCAAGCGGGCCACTGTGGCGACGCTGGATCACGGTGCAATGTCATTGATGTTCGAACATGGCATTCACACCGAACAGATCAACATCCAGCAGATTTACGACGTACGCCGCACCATCGAAGTCAGAACCGTGACGCTTGCGGCGCTGAGGCGCACCGATGCGGAGGCGCTGACCATTCTCGACCATGCCAACAATATGGAGCGGGATTTCGGCGACAACGACAAGGTCATGGAACACGATCTTGCTTTTCACATCGCCATAGCCAGGGCCTCCAAGAACCCGGTTTTCGAACTCATTCTCGCCGCCTTCCAGAATGTGACGCGTCAGACCTGGCCGATCGGCTGGAAAAGCCGCACATCCGATGCGCAGCGCCATGCCGCAAGCGAGCTTCACATCGCCATCGGACAGGCCATTGCCGCCGGCGATCCGCAAACGGCTTCAACACTGATGGCGCGGCATTTCGATGAAAGCGTGCATGCGCTTCTGGCCGCCGGCATCGCCTGATTTTTCAAACACCGTTCCAGGCGGAACACGACCTGCCTCTGGAGGAGATACTTCATGAAAATCACGAAACTTGAGACCGTCCGTGTGGCGGAACGAGCAAACCTGCTCTGGGTTCTGGTCCATACGGATGAAGGTATTACCGGGCTTGGCGAAACCTTTTATGGCGCCGAGACGGTGGAAACCTATGTCCATGAATATATCGCGCCCCGGGTAATCGGTCGCGACCCGCTGCAAATCGACCTCTTGGCGCAAGACCTTGTCGGTTATCTCGGCTTCCGTTCCTCGGGCGCGGAAGTGCGCGGCAACTCCGCTTTTGACATCGCGCTGTGGGATATTTTCGGCAAGGCCACCAACCAGCCCATCGCCCAGCTGCTCGGCGGTTTCAGCCGCAGGGAAATCCGCACCTACAATACCTGCGCAGGCACCGAATACATCAAGAAAGCGACCGGCCAGCAGACAGCCAATTACGGCCTTTCCGGCGGCAAGGACTATGACGATCTGAACGGCTTTCTGCACCGGGCCGACGAGCTTGCCCATTCGCTGCTGGAAGACGGCATCACCGCCATGAAGATCTGGCCCTTCGATGCGGCGGCGGAAAAGACGCGCGGCCAATATATCTCGATGCCGGACCTGAAAAGCGCGCTCGAGCCATTTGAAAAGATCCGCAAGGCGGTGGGCGACAAGATGGATATCATGGTGGAGTTCCACTCGATGTGGCAGCTTCTGCCCGCCATGCAGATCGCCAAGGCGCTTACCCCCTACCAGACCTTCTGGCACGAAGACCCGATCAAGATGGACAGCCTTTCCAGCCTGACGCGTTATGCCGCAGTGTCGCCAGCGCCCATTTCCGCATCCGAAACGCTCGGCTCCCGCTGGGCCTTCCGTGACCTGCTGGAAACAGGTGCAGCCGGCGTGGTGATGCTTGACATCAGCTGGTGCGGCGGACTTTCGGAGGCGCGCAAGATCGCCTCCATGGCGGAGGCCTGGCATCTGCCGGTCGCGCCGCATGATTGCACTGGCCCGGTCGTGCTCTGCGCCTCCACGCATCTGTCGCTCAATGCGCCGAATGCGCTGGTGCAGGAAAGCGTGCGCGCCTTCTACAAGACCTGGTATCGCGATCTCGTCACCGCATTGCCTGAGGTGAAAAACGGCATGATTACCGTGCCGCCGGGCGCCGGCCTTGGCATGGAACTGCACCCCGATATCGAAAAGACCTTCACTGTCAGCCGCCGTTTTTCGGATACGGCGTCGATCTGATCAGAACAGGCTGCCCTGATTACCCGGATCGGAAGAAGCCGGTTTCGCCGGCTTCTTTTTTGGCACTATGGGGTTATCGGGGGACGGTGCGCCCTCCCCCGTCGTGATGGCCGAGACGCGGCCATCGGCAAATTCCATCGAGACCACAGCACCTGAAGCGATAGCTGCCGCACGCGTCAACGGCCGGTTCTCTTCGTCACGGATCACGGCATAACCGCGTTTCAGCACGTTTTTATAAGACAGAGATTGCAGGATGCGGTCATGAGCGGCAAGGCCCGCGCGGTTCTGCACCATGCGGTGCAATACGGCGGTATCGGCCCGACGCACAGCAGTGACGACCCGCTCCTTCTGCCGCTCCACCTGGCCGAGCAACCGGGCGGGAAGCGAACGCAGCGCGGAATCGAAGGCATCGACGCGGCCTTTGCCCTGCAGCAAACGGCGCTCCACCAGGGTCTCGGCCCGGTGCATACGTTCGGTGACGCGTTGCCTGTGGTGTTTGAGACCGTTTAGCAGGGTCTCCGGTCTCAGCCCCGAAGCGGAACGTTCGAAGGCACGGCGCTTGTTCAGCGTCGTCAATTCCAATCCCCGGCCAAGACCGCTTGCAGCCTCATCGAAACGGCGGCGCGGCAGGGCCAGAAGCTGATCGAGTGACGGCAAGGCACGCACCAGCGCCCGCACGCCCTGGCGGCGATTGTCCATCTGCCGCGATACCGAGCCGGCAAGGCGCGCGGCAAGGCCGGAAAGCTGCGCTTCAAGTTCCGCACGCACCGGCACGGCCATTTCGGCGGCGCCCGTCGGGGTTGGCGCACGCACATCGGCGGCGTAGTCGATCAAGGTCGTATCGGTTTCATGCCCGACGGCGGAAATCAGCGGGATTTCGCTTTCGGCAGCGGCGCGTACGACGATTTCATCGTTGAAACTCCAGAGGTCCTCCAGACTGCCGCCGCCGCGTGCGACAATCAGTACGTCGGGCCGCGAGATCTCACCGCCGGGCTGAAGTGCGTTGAAACCGCGAATGGCGTTCGCCACCTCCTCGCCCGAACCTTCACCCTGCACCTTGACCGGCCAGACGACCACATGGACCGGAAAGCGATCGGAAATGCGGTGAAGGATGTCGCGAATGACAGCGCCCGTCGGCGAGGTGACGACGCCGATGACATACGGCATGAAGGGCAGCCGGCGCTTGCGAGCCGCATCGAACAGCCCTTCCGCCGCCAGCCGCCGACGTCGATCTTCCAGAAGCGCCATCAGCGCGCCGGCACCGGCCGGCTCGAGACTTTCGATGACGATCTGGTATTTCGAGGAGCCGGGAAAGGTTGTGACCTTTCCGGTGGCGATGACTTCCATGCCCTCTTCGGGGCGGAACTTCAGCCGCGAGAAGGTGCCTTTCCAGATCACCGCGTCGATACGGGCGCGGTCGTCCTTCAGCGAGAAATACGCGTGCCCGGACGAATGCGGACCACGATAGCCGGAAATCTCGCCGCGCACCCGCACCTGCTCGAACGCAGTCTCCACCGTGCGCTTGATGGAACCCGACAGTTCGGAGACCGAGAACTCGGCAAGATTGCTCAATGCTGCGTGGGAGAAAATATCGCTCATGCCCGTTTGTAACCAAAACCCGCCGATTCGGAAATGCCGGCGCCGACCAGCCTCATTTTAACGACGTTGAAACCATATCCTCAACTAACGAGTTAGGAAGATGAGGATGGGAGGAGGAAACAAGGGTTCGTTAGGGAAAACGGCGTTAAGCCTTCCCTCAGGCCCGACAATCAAAGAGGAGGCGGCATCATGATTTTTCTTACCGCCACAGTGCTCGGCGTAACCGCAGTTGCACTCCGTTCGGTTTTCAGCATCGTTTTCATCTGCATGATGGTTATCGGTGCCTATGGCGTGGCGATTGCACTTTCTTCCACGGCCGTGCCCTTGATCTCGCTGCTTCTGGCGCTCGCCGGTTACAATTTCGGTGTCGTGGGTGTCGTTATCAGCCTTCTGGTGCTGCAGCGCCCGCGTTCCACCAAGCCAACCCTCTAAAAGTCCATCGCCTTGAGGCTTCCGCACTTTGCACTGACCGAGATCGGCGGACTGGCCGTTGATCTCGTCGTTACCTGTCTGCTTATTTTCTATCTCGGCGTCGATCCGCTTGCCGCCCGTTTGCCGGGCGCCGCAACGGGGCTTGCAACAAGCTGGCGGCTGAACCGTTCGTATGGTGAGGCATCAGCCAGGCTGAACAGCTTCCTGACAAATGCCGTCACGCTTACCTCACGGATCGTCAGCGTCGGGCTGTTTGCCCTGCTGCAATGGCGCAACCCGCTGGTGCAGCCGCTCGTCCCGCTTGCTTTTTCAGCACTCGCAGCATTTGTGCTGGCGCTTTACGGCTATTGGCGGCTTCAAAAGCAACGGCAGGATCAGGACTAAACCGTCTCCCAGCCATCCTTTTCCGCTGCACGGTAGATAGCGTCGATGAAAAGCTGGTTCTTTCTCGAGCTTTCCAGCGTCACGACCTCGCCCTCACCCTTCGCCGCACGGGCAAAGGCCTCCGCCTCCAGTTTGTATTGGCGGCTATCCTGAAACCGGAAGATTTGCGACTGATTGTGGGCCTGATTGGTCAGCTCGATCTCTTCCGCACCCCAGCGATTGGCGTTGAACGGAGACTTGACCTCGATATACCCCTCAGTGCCATGGAAAACCATGAGCTGACGGGCGGCAAGCTGTGTGGCCAGATAAAAACTCAGTTCGAAATCGCCAAAATCGGCCCGGACACTGGAATAGATATCCGTGCCGAATTCTTTATCGCGCTCGACGGTGGCCTGTACGCGCCGGGGTTCCGCGCCGGTAGCGAAGCGGGTAACGATGGTCGGGTAAACGCCGATATCCGGCAAGGCGCCGCCACCCAGTTCGGGAATATTGCGCATATTGCCGGGATCGCGATTGAAATAGCTGAAAGCGCCCTGAACATGCTTCAGTGTGCCTATCGCGCCGGACGCCAGCAGTTCCTTCACCTTCGCCCAGACGGGCGCATAGGTGACCATGAAGGCTTCCGAGATGATAACACGGTTGCGGTCACGCGCGGCGATGAGGGTATCGATCTCCTCGGCCTTCAGTGCAATCGGCTTTTCGCACAGAACATGCTTGCAGGCATCGGCGGCCTTGACGGTCCATTCCACATGCTGCGAGGTCGGAAGCGGAATATAGACGGCGTCGATAACATCCGACGCCAGCATCTCCTCATAGGAGCCGAAGGCGTGGGGCACGGAAAAACGATCCGCCACCGCGCGGGCCTTGGCGAGGTCACGGCTGGCGATGGCGCTGACCACGCAGTTTCGCGCATCCTGCATCGCCGGGATGACGTGATCCTGAGCGATTTTCGCCGTTGAGATTATTCCGAAACGCAGCATTCCATTCTCCCGCTCTGCCATCGTTGGAAACTTACCATCGTCACACGGCCTGGCAAGCCGCGCATGCATGACAGAGCAGCGTATGGCTGAATTTGTCCTGTCTTTGTCGGAATACCTGCTTTTCTCCAAGCTAGATAAGAGGAATTATGCTATGCATGAACCCAATGGAGAAACATGAAATGTCCTCTTCTCGTACAGCGCTGCTTGTCATCGACGTTCAGGAATCCTTTCGGCACGCCCCTTACTTCGAAGAAAGCGAGCTTGCCGCTTATCTGGAGAAGCAGCAGGTGCTGATCGACGGCGCCAAGGCTGCGGGCATTCCCGTCGTGCAAATCTTCCATGTCGATGGCGACAGGGCTTTTTCAAAAGACAGCGGCCATATCCGGGCGCTGGAGGGTGTGCGGATTACCCCGGATATCACCTTTCACAAGAACCGCCATTCCGCTTTTGCCGGCACCGGCCTCGAAATCTGGCTGACGCAGAAGGGTATCAACCGGCTGATCGTCTCCGGTATCCGCACCGAACAATGCTGTGAAACCACCACCCGGCACGCTTCCGATCTTGGTTATAGCGTCGACTACGTCACCGAAGCGACGCTGACTTTCCCGATGACACATGCTTCCGGCACCGTCTTCAGCCCGGACGATATCCGCAAGCGGACCGAGCTGGTGCTGGCTGGCCGCTTTGCGCGCATCGTGACCGTCGATGACGCACTTGCCACCGTGGAAGAGGCGGCCTGATGGATAAAGGCGGCACACGCACCATTCCCTTTTATACGCTTGTGCCGCCCCATGCGCTGTTGCTCGATATTGCCGGTCCGCTCGAAGTGATCCGTTATGCCAACGGGGAACAACGGGACATCCATTTCGACTGCCGCTACATTGCTGCGACTGACAAACAACAATCCTCCATCGGCCTTGCGCTTTCAGGGCTGGAGAGCTTGCCCGCCACCCTGCCGGAAAATGCTTTCCTGCTGATCTCGGGCAGCACGTCACGCTTCGACAACGATCCGGAGACACGGCGAGAGCGGCAGGCGCTGGTGGCATGGCTGCGCCGCGCGGTGCGCCCTCATACGACAGTCATTTCCATCTGTTCCGGCGCGCTGCTGGCGGGCGAAGCCGGGCTTTTCGACGGGTGCAACTGCACGACCCATGCCGATTGCGTTGAAGGGCTGCGCCGCGTCGCGCCGCTGTCCCAGGTGGCCGAAAACCGCCTTTTCGTCGAGGATGGCAACCGCTTCTCAAGCGCCGGCATTTCCACCGGTATCGACCTGATGCTGCATGTGGTTTCCCGGCTGACATCCCCGGCGGTCGCAGCGCGTATTGCCAAAACCATGGTGGTTTATCTCAGGCGCAGCGGCAGCGATCCGCAAATCTCCCCGTGGCTCACCGGCCGCAACCACATCCACCCCGCCATTCATCGGGTTCAGGACCGTGTGATGGCCGAGCCGGCGCAGGACTGGTCGCTGGAACGGCTGGCCGATATTGCGGCGCTCAGCGAAAGGCACCTGTCGCGCCTGTTTCGCGAGCATACGGGCATCAGCGTCATCGACTACGTCAACCTGATGCGGGTCAATCTTGCCCGCGACATCCTTGCAAATAGCCGTCTGGATATGGAAGCCATTGCCGAGAGGGCCGGTTTTGCCTCCGCCCGGCATTTGCGGCGTGTCTGGCAACAGCATAATCGCTTCCCTCCCAGCCACTATCGCGATTTTCAGGCCTGATAATCTCAGACCCTGCCGCTGCCTGATGAATGCCATCAAAGGAATTGAATGGTTATGCAGACTGGCAGTTGCTAACCTTGGGGCAAAGTCAGCAACAGGAGCATTCCTCGTGGAAAAACGAAGCCTTGGCCGCACCGGCCTCTCCATCGCCCCGATCGTCTTCGGTGGCAACGTCTTCGGCTGGACAGCGGACGAGAAGACTTCCTTTGCCCTGCTCGACGCTTTTTTCGACGCCGGGTTCAACGCCATCGACACGGCAGATGTCTATTCCGCCTGGGCGGATGGGCATGTGGGCGGCGAGTCCGAGGCGATCATCGGCAAATGGCTGAAGCAATCGAGCGTCAAGCGCGAGGACGCGGTGATCGTCACCAAGGTCGGTTTCGACAATCGCGGCCAGAAGACAGGGCTGAGCGCCAGGTGGATCGCAGAGGCTGTCGAGGCTTCGCTGAAGCGATTGCAGACTGACTATATCGACCTCTATCTCGCCCATAAACCGGATGCGGACGTGCCGCTGGAGGAGACGCTTGCCGCCTTCGCAAAGCTGAAGGAACAGGGGAAAATCCGCGCCATCGGCTGCTCCAACTATTCCGCGAGCCAGCTTCAGGCGGCGCTGGACGTGGCCGCGAAGAACAATCTTCCGCGTTATGATGTGCTGCAGCCGGAATATAACCTCTACAACCGCGCGGATTTTGAAGGTCCTCTTGCCGATCTTTGCGTCAAGGAAGAGATCGGCGTCATCAACTATTACAGCCTCGCCGCCGGCTTTCTGACCGGGAAATATCGCGCCAAGGCCGATACGGAAGGCGTCGCCCGCAGCTATCGCGTCGGCGAATATGTCAACACACGTGGTCTCGCCGTTTTGGGCGCCATGGATGCTGTGGCGGTACAGACCGGGGCCAAGCTCGCGGATATCGCACTGGCGTGGCTGTTAAGGAAAAAGGCGATAACTGCGCCGATTGCCAGCGCCACCAGCCTGTCGCAGCTTGAAAGCTTCAAACGCGCCGTCGATCTAAAGCTCACGGATGAGATGATGACCCTTCTCGACAAGGCAGGCGTATAAGATGGAACTTACGATTCGCGACGCAGAGCCGGCTGACCGGGCGGAATGGCTGCGCCTCTGGAACGATTACCTCGCCTTTTACGAGGTTGATCTTGCCGATGATGTGACGGAACACACCTGGGCGCGTATCCTCGATCCCACATCCCGTGTTTCCATGCGGGTGGCCATGCTCGGCAAGCGCATGGCCGGTTTCGCCGTCCACCATTTCCATGATTCCACCTGGGTGAAGACACCGGACTGCTATCTGGAGGATTTATTCGTCGATGGCGAAATCCGTGGCAAGGGCACGGGCCGGGCGTTGATGGATGACCTGATCACTATTTGCAAGGACAAGGGCTGGTCACGGCTTTACTGGAATACGGACGAGCATAATCATCGTGCCCAGAAGCTTTACGACAGCTACGTCAAAAGCGACGGCCATATCCGCTATCGCATCAAGTTCTGATCAGCCCCGGTAGCGGAAAAAATCCACGAAAGCCCTCAGCGCCGGACGCATCTGCCGGCGTGAGGGATAATAAATGTAAAAACCGTCGAAGGGCGCACACCAGTCCTCCAGCACGCGGATCAGCTTTCCCTCCCTGATATCGTCCTCGACACGCTGCTCAAAAACGAAGGCAAGCCCTGCGCCGTCAATCGCCGCCCGTCGAATGAGGCTCTGGTCCGACAGGATCAGCGGCCCTTGCACATCGACCACCAATGGCTTGCCATTCTTCTCCAGTTCCCAGCGATAGATAAGGCCGCTAGCGAAACGCCGGCGAATGCAGCGATGCCGAATGAGATCCCTGGGATCGCGTGGCGATGGATTTTCCGCAAAATAGGACGGAGAGCCAACAATTGCGCCGCGCCACGCGCCGCTGGCTTTAACCGCAATCATATCCGCATCGAGGTGCTCCCCAAGCCGCAGCCCGGCATCGAAACCCTTTGCGACAATATCCTCGAAGCGGTCGTCGGTTGAAATTTCGAGTGAAATATCGGGATAGAGCCGCAGGAATTCACCCAGCCGTGGCACGATGAGGTCCTCGGCGGCCAGTCTCGGCAGAGTGATGCGCAGGGGGCCGGCCGGTCTCCCGCCATGCTCGGCGAGGGTCTCGATGACCGCATCGATATCCGCAAGTGCAGGGCCAAGCGTCTCGAGAAGCCGCCTGCCCTCCTCTGTCGGTGAGACGCTGCGGGTGGTACGATGAAGCAGGCGTAGCCCAAGGCTCGCCTCCAGCGATGACACCGCATGGCTGACGGCGGAAGGGGCAATGGCAAGTTCGGCGGCGGCCTTGCGAAAGCTGCGGCCTTCGGCAACGGCGGCCAGAACGGCCAGCTGGGAGAGTTGCACACGGTTCATTGTTCTAAATGATAGAACAACCCACACGGATTTGCAGCGATTATTTTTATCGCCATGAGACGCTATTTTCTAACCACGCCCCTAGCGATGGGCGGTTCCTTATGGAAGGACGTACAAATGAAAAAAAGAACCCTCGGAAACAACCTTTCCGTTTCGGCGCTTGGCCTCGGCTGCATGGGTATGACCCATGCCTATAGCCCGACCGGCGATGAGAGCAGCGCAATTGCAACGCTGCACCGCGCCGTCGAACTCGGCGTTACCTTTTTCGATACGGCGGAGGTTTACGGGCCTTACAACAACGAAATCCTTGTCGGCAAG
Source organism: Agrobacterium sp. ST15.13.013 (assembly GCF_027956525.1). Taxonomy (NCBI): domain Bacteria; kingdom Pseudomonadati; phylum Pseudomonadota; class Alphaproteobacteria; order Hyphomicrobiales; family Rhizobiaceae; genus Agrobacterium; species Agrobacterium sp. ST15.13.013. The sequence goes on along the minus strand of NZ_JAQKGP010000004.1, from coordinate 127,882 downwards.
GGTTTGAAGCCCTATCGCGACAAGGTGGTCATCGCCACCAAGTTCGGCTTCAAAATCGACACCACCAAACCCGCTGGCCAGATGATGGTAGGCACCGACAGTCGCCCGGAAAATGTGCGCGCCGTCGCCGAAGCCTCTCTCAAACGCCTTGGCGTCGATGAGATCGACCTGTTCTACCAGCATCGCGTCGATCCGAATGTTCCGATCGAAGACACGGTCGGCGCCATGGCCGAGCTGGTGCGACAGGGCAAAGTGAAGCATCTCGGCCTGTCGGAAGCGAGCGCCGAAACACTTCGCAAAGCGCACGCTGTTCATCCGATTGCGGCCATTCAGAGCGAATATTCGCTATGGACCCGCGACGTGGAGGAAAACGGCGTGCTGGAGACCTGCCGCGAACTCGGCATCGGTTTCGTCCCTTTCAGTCCACTTGGACGCGGCGCTTTGACTGGCGCATTGAAGACGCTCGACGGACTTGCATCGGACGACTTTCGCCGCGGCCTGCCGCGTTTTCAAAGCGAAAACTTCGACGCCAATCTGGCGCTCATCAAGCTTCTGGAGGACATGGCGACTGAGAAGGGCGTGACCGCCGGACAACTGGCTCTGGCCTGGGTTCTGGCGCAGGGCGACTTCATCGTTCCTATTCCCGGCACGACAAAAATCGCCAATCTGGAGAAGAATGTTGCCGCGGCGGAGGTATCGCTGACGGCAGAAGAAGCCGCCAGCCTCGGCGCGCTACTTTCGCCCGCAAAAGTCGCCGGCGCGCGTTACCCAGAACAGATGTCACGGATGGCCAATCGCTAGAAACAAAAAGCCGCGGCAACCGCCGCGGCTTTGTTCATTCCGACAGATGCCCTCAGGCTCAGGCGCGCAGGACGCCGCCCGTCGATTTCTCGACATTGCCGACGATCTTGGCCGTCAAGGCTTCGAAATCCTCGTCCGTCAGCGTCTTGTCGACCGGCTGGATCTGGACCTCGATGGCTACCGACTTGCGGTTTTCGCCGAGCGAGGCGCCTTCAAAGATGTCGAAGACGTTGACGCCGGCGATCAGCTTGCGGTCGGCGCTTGTAGCCGCCTTGATGATGGCGCCCGCTTCCACCGACTTGTCGACCACGAAGGCGAAGTCGCGCTTCACCGCCTGGAAGGGTGAAAGCTCAAGCGCAGGCTTGGTGCGGGTTGCCTTCTTCTTCGGCTCCTGCATGGCGTCGAGATAAATCTCGAAACCGCAATAGGCGCCGGAGACATCCAGTTCGGACAGCGTCTTCGGGTGGAATTCACCGAAATAACCGAGCACGACCTTCGGACCCATCTTGATGGTGCCGGAACGGCCGGGATGATACCAGGAGGGGCCGCCGGCCTCAATCTGCACATTGGCCATAGGCAGGCCGCAGGCTTCGAGCACCGAAAGCGCATCGGCCTTGGCATCATAGACATCGACCGGCTTACCGCCGCCCTTCAAAGCATTGGACCACATGCGGCCGCTACCCGCCAGCGAGGCCGTTCCACGGCGAACGCCGCCGGCAACGCGGCGTTGCTTATCAGGTGTATCGCCCTCATAGGTGCCGGAAACCTCGAAGATCGCGACGTCACCATAGCCCTTGTCGGCATTGCGCTGTGCGGCGGTCAGCAGGCCGGGCAGCAGCGAGGGCCGCATGTCAGACATATCGGCCGCAATCGGGTTTGCGAGCTTCAGGGCCGGCGAACCACCGCCGAAGAGTTTCGCCTGCGCTTCCGGGATGAAGGACCAGGTGACGGCCTCGAGCATGCCGCGGCTTGCCAGCGCACGGCGCGCGGTGCGGGTGCGGATCTGCAGCGTGGTCAGGATACGGCCGTTGACGGCACCGAAGCTTTCCAGCGGTTCCGGCTTGATGTTATCGACGCCATGAATTCGCATGACTTCTTCCACCAGATCGGCCTTGCCATCAACATCCGGGCGCCAGGACGGCACGGTGACGGATACGCGCTCGCCCGTTCCCTCGACGCCGAAACCGAGCCCCTTGAGAATGGTGAGACTCTCCTGCGCCGACACTTCCAGACCTGTCAGGCGCTTCACCTCCGTCAGCGGGAAATCCACGACCTTTGGCTGATGGCCCTTGTAGCCAACGACTTTGGCTTCCCCGGCAATGCCACCGCAGAGTTCCAGAACCAGCTCGGTGGTGCGTTCCAGACCCGGAACCATATATTCCGGATCGACACCGCGCTCGAAACGATAACGCGCATCTGTGATGATGCCGAGCGAACGGCCGGTCTTGGCGATGTTGATCGGATCCCAGAGAGCGGATTCGATCAGCACGTCGACGGTGTTTTCATCGCAGCCGGAATGTTCGCCGCCCATAACGCCGCCAATGGACTCGAGGCCTTTTTCATCGGCGATGACGACATTGTTCGGACCGAGCTTATATTCGCGCTGGTCGAGCGCGAGGATGGTCTCGCCTTCTTTCGCACGGCGAACCGTGAGATCGCCTTTGACCTTGGCGGCATCGAAGACGTGCATCGGCCGACCCTGATCGAAGGTCATGTAGTTGGTGATGTCGACAAGCGCATTGATGGGGCGCAGGCCGATTGCCATCAGGCGCTGCTGCATCCATTTCGGGCTTGGGCCATTCGTCACGCCGCGCACGATGCGCAACGAGAAGCCGGGGCAAAGGGCAGTGTCGTCCAGTTCCAGCCTCACGTCCACAGGCGTTGCGCCTTCCACCTTGAAGGACGGCGCGGGTCTCGTCTTCAGCTTGCCGAGACCGGACGCGGCGAGATCGCGGGCGATGCCATAGATCGAAGTGCAATCCGGACGGTTTGGCGTCAGATTGATCTCGATGACCGGATCGTCAAGTCCGGCATAGGTCGCGAAAGACGTGCCGACCGGCGCGTCTTCCGGCAGATCGATGATGCCGTCATGATCGTCGGAGATGTTGAGCTCCTTTTCGGAGCACATCATGCCGTGGCTTTCCACGCCGCGTATCTTGCCGACTGCAAGGGTGACGTCGATGCCCGGAACATAGACGCCCGGACGCGCGAGCGCACCGACGAGGCCGGCGCGTGCATTCGGCGCGCCGCAGACGATCTGCACCGGTTTGCCGTCTCCGGCATCGACCATCAGCACCTTGAGGCGGTCGGCCTCGGGGTGTTTTTCAGCGGAAACCACCTTGGCAATGACGAAAGGCTTGTAGGCCGCCTTGTCATCGACGTCTTCGACCTCGAGGCCAATTGCCGTCAACCGTTCGCAGATCTCGTCCAGCGTCGCATCCGTTTCGAGATGCTCTTTCAGCCAGGAAAGAGTGAATTTCATGTCTTTGCTCCTTGGCTAACCGGATTAAACGCTCAGACCGCCGAATAGCGTCGGCATGTCGAGCGGGCGGAAGCCGTAATGGGTCATCCAGCGGACATCGGCGTTGAAGAAATCACGCAGGTCAGGCATGCCGTATTTCAGCATTGCGATGCGGTCGAGGCCCATGCCCCAGGCAAAGCCCTGATATTCATCCGGGTCAAGCCCGCCAGCGCGCAGCACATTGGGGTGCACCATGCCGCAACCGAGGATTTCCATCCAGTCCGTGCCTTCGCCGAACTTCACGATTGGGCCAGAACGGTCGCACTGGATATCCACCTCGAAGCTCGGCTCCGTGAAGGGGAAGAAGGATGGGCGGAAGCGCATGACGACGCTGTCGACCTCGAAGAAGGTCTTACAGAACTCTTCCAGCACCCAGCGCAGATTACCAACATGCGCCTTCTTGTCGATGACAAGACCTTCGACCTGATGGAACATCGGCGAATGGGTGGCATCGGAATCCTGACGATAGGTCTTGCCCGGAATGACGATGCGGATCGGCGGCTTCTGGCTTTCCATGGTGCGGATCTGCACGGGCGAGGTGTGCGTACGCAGCACCTTGCGCTCGCCGTTTTCATCCGGTGGCAAGAAGAAGGTGTCGTGCATTTCGCGGGCCGGATGACCTTCCGGGAAATTCAGCGCCGTGAAGTTGTAATAGTCGGTTTCGATATCCGGACCTTCGGCGATCGAGAAACCCATATCCGCGAAGATAGCGGTGATTTCATCGACGATCTGGCTGATCGGATGAATGCGGCCGCGCTCGGCCGGAGACTGGCGCACCGGCAGGCTGACATCCACCGTTTCCGCCTTAAGCCGGGCGGCGATGGCCTCATCCTTCAGCGCGTTCTTGCGCTCGCTAATGAGGTCGGTGATTTCGGTCTTGAGCTGGTTGATGGCAGCGCCACGCGTCTGCCGCTCTTCCGGCGTCATGCTGCCAAGCGTCTTCAAAAGCTCCGAAACCGAGCCTTTCTTGCCAAGCGCAGAGACGCGCACGGCTTCGATGGCCGGCTCGTCGGCAGCGGCGGCGATCTCCGACATCAGTTGCGATTTCAAGGTATCAAGTTCAGTCATCTTTTCCTGCCTTGCTGGACTTTTTTACAGCGGCGTCGGTGTTCACAGCATTCATCAGATAGTCGGTCGCCATGATAAAGCGTCGCAGATCACTACCCATCCGCACGCGCCCGATCAACCGGGCAAGCGGTAAAAATCGCCCGAGAATGCGGGTCAGGCGGCTTAATTCTTCGACTGCCCGCAGTGGGGCGTTTTCAAGCCAGCGTGAAAAGGCCGCATCGCGGGTTTTAGGGGCATCACAGGCACGGGTCGCGACCTGCAGAAACAGCAGCCAGATATCGCGGGCCTGCGCCGTTTCAAGCGGCATGACCTCCTGCGGGCGCTCCTCGAAATCCATGAAACCGACACGGCCGTCCTTTAAAAAGAAATCACGCACATGCGGGCGACCGTGGCAGAGGCCCGCAGCATGCAGCTCGCCGAGCGCTTCTGCGGATTTCACAAGCAAGGCGTCATGCTCTACCGGATCGGACGACTTCAGCGCATCCATCCGCTCCATGAGCGTTGGGCCGACATCTCCCAGCACCACCGCCGTGCGTGAAGAATAGATCAGCGGCGGAACCGGGAAGCCGCGTTGCTGGAACTGCTGCAATGTTTCCAGTTCTCGCTGCATGAGGCCCGCACCGTCAAGCGGTTCGGAAGGACGAAGAAAAGTGTAGGGCAGAAGTTTCGACAGCAGCTTCTGCATTTTCATCCACCAGGTCACCCGTTCCGTGCCCTGCCGTTTGATCCACACCGTCAGCTGCGAAAGCTCGACCTTCTGAATGCGCCGGTCACTTTTCAGGAGGACGCGCATCACGGTTGCGATATCATCGTCTTCGAGATGAACGCGAAAACCTTCCGCTTCCACAACCTCACTTTTATTGACCAGCATTTCCATCCACCAAGGGTTTCGCTCCAAACGGCGTGAATACTCCAACTCTTCTAAATTTCTAAATTAAAAAATACCGATGGAAATTATCAGCAGCTCAAAACGAAAAACCCGCGCCGGTTTCCCGACGCGGGTTTCAAATGAACAACAGATTGTCCGCGCCGTAATTACTTTACAGCGGTTTCAAACTCGTTGGCCGTGCCGGCATCCTTGAGGTACTCAAGCGCCTTCTTTGCTGCTTCGACGAGCGCGCCGAATGCTGCCGGCTCATGGATAGCCATGTCGGACAGAACCTTGCGGTCGACTTCGATGCCAGCCTTGTTCAGGCCGTCGATGAAGCGGCCATAGGTCAGGCCGAATTCGCGAACAGCAGCGTTGATACGCTGGATCCACAGAGCGCGGAAGTTGCGCTTGTTAACCTTGCGGTCGCGGTAGGCGTACTGCTTGGAACGATCCACGGCGGCCTTTGCTGCGCGGATGGTGTTCTTGCGGCGGCCGTAGAAGCCCTTGGCTGCCTTGAGTGTCTTGGTGTGCTTGGCGCGGGAAGTTACGCCACGTTTTACGCGTGCCATGTCATGATCTCCTTAAAGTGTCCAAAAGTGCGGAAAAGTCTCAGAGACCGTTCGGCAGGTAGTTCTTGACGACCTTCTTGCCGTCAGCTTCGGCGAGAACCATGGTTCCGCGCGCGTCGCGAATGAACTTGTTGGTACGCTTGATCATGCCGTGGCGCTTACCGGCGGCAGCTGCAACAACCTTGCCGGTGGCGGTGATCTTGAACCGCTTTTTTGCAGCGGACTTCGTCTTCATCTTGGGCATTTTGCTACTCCGTTTTTGTATCGAAACAGGCAGACGAGGCCTATTTCAAGCTATTCAGGAACGGCCTCGGCATGCCCTGCCGGACCGTTCGGACGCGCGCTTATAACCGCAGTCGGCTAAAAGCGCAACGGGGAAAGCAAACTTCCCCTTGCGATGGCTATTCATGCGGCCTTAAAAGGCTGGCGCAAGTTATTTCGGGGCGAGAACCATCATCATCTGACGGCCTTCGAGCTTCGGCTCGGCTTCCACCTTGGCAATCGCCTGGGTGTCTTCCTTCACCTGGAGGAGAAGCTTCATGCCGAGTTCCTGGTGGGCCATTTCACGGCCACGGAACTTCAGCGTCACCTTCACCTTGTCACCTTCGTCAAAGAAACGGTTCATCGCCTTCATCTTCACGTCATAATCATGCGTGTCGATGTTGGGGCGCATCTTGATTTCCTTGACTTCGACGATTTTCTGTTTCTTGCGCGCTTCAGCGGCCTTTTTCTGGGTCGAGTACTTAAGCTTGCCGAGATCGAGGATCTTGCATACCGGCGGCTCTGCGTTCGGCGAAATCTCGACGAGATCGAGACCGGCCTCTTCCGCCATTTTCAAAGCCTGATCCGTCGGCATGCTACCGAGGTTCTGGCCCTCTTCATCAATAAGCTGAACTCTGGGAACCCGAATTTCCCGGTTGGAGCGCGGCCCCTCCTTGACGGGGGCATCGGCTTTGAAAGGTCTGCGAATGGTCGTATTCTCCTGATCTGTTTCTGGATCACGTCAACAAAAAACAGCTTGTTTGGTACAAGTGGCGGAAATGTCGTTATTGCCGCGGCGAAGTCAATAGCATATCTGCCCGAAAAGATCACCTGTTGCCACGGATTTTGCAAATACGCCGCCGATATTGCAGGAAAATCAGGAGAATTGCATATACATGACCGAACAAGCCATTGAATTTCTGCATATAGGAATGGGCGATGACGCCCGCAACATTGCCTTCCTTCATCGCCGCGCAACATCGCAACAGGACGCGCCCATGCTCGTCTGGTTGGGCGGATACCGTTCCGATATGACGGGCACCAAGGCAATTGAGCTTGACCGCTTCGCCGCGGAAAACGGCCTTGGTTGCCTGCGCCTCGATTATTCCGGGCACGGGGCTTCCGGCGGTGATTTCAACAAAGGCACGATCTCGAGATGGCTCGAAGAGGCACTAGCGGTGGTGCGTGCAAAAGCGCCGTCACGGGTCATTCTCGTTGGCTCGTCGATGGGTGGATGGATTGCATTGCGCATGGTCGAGGAGCTTCGCAAGGCGGGCGGCGCACCCTCCGTCGCCGGTCTGGTTCTCATTGCGCCTGCGCCTGATTTCACGCAGGAACTGATAGAGCCGAGCCTTTCGGATGCGGAAAAAGCCTCTCTCGCAGAACGGGGTTACTTCGAGGAACATTCGGAGTATAGCCCCGAGCCCAACATCTTCACCCGCGCACTGATGGAAGACGGAAAGCAGAACCACGTGCTCACGGGCATCATCACCACCGACTGCCCCGTCCACATCCTGCAGGGCATGCGTGACCCAGACGTTCCCTATCAGCATGCTTTGAAACTCATCGAACATCTTCCTGCCGACGATGTGGTGCTGACGCTGATCCGCGACGGAGACCATCGGCTTTCCCGACCGCAGGATATCGAGCGGATGCTCGCAGCTGCCAAAGCCCTTGCAATATAGGCATTTGCGCAACGCTCTTAACCATATTCAGCGAGTCTTGAGGACCGCCGTTTGCTAATGATTGACTCGCACCCCCGATCCCTCTTAACTTTTCATTAAGAATTTAAGGGACGGGTTTCATGATGAACGCACCGCTGGCGCGTGCGCTGCTGTTTGCAGTTGCCGCCGGGCTAATGACTGCCGCCTCCGCCACCGCGGAAACCAAGGGAAGCCCTTCCATGGTGACGGGCGGTATTACCTCCCAGCCGATCGGCCATTACGAGTTCTGTCAGAAATATGCCGACGAATGCAACATCCGTAGCAAGGTCACGCCGCCGCCGCGCGTTACCGAATATGGCTGGGGCGTCATTCGCGAGATCAATACGTCCGTCAACACGACCATCGTGGCGATGACCGACCAGGAAATCTACGGCAAGGACGAGGTCTGGGAATATCCGACGACCGCCGGCGACTGCGAAGATTTCGTGCTGCTGAAGCGCAAGAAGCTGATCGAGCGCGGTTTTTCCGTCGCCGATCTGCTGATAACAGTCGTGCGCAAGCCTGACGGCGAAGGCCATGCCGTGCTGACGCTCCGCACCACGGACGGTGATTACATTCTCGACAACCTCACCGACGACGTGAAGCTGTGGACCGACACCAACTACACCTATCTGAAGCGACAGGCGTCCTTCAACACGGGCCGTTGGGTCTCCATCGAGGATGGCCGCGACGTTCTGGTTGGCGCATTGCGCTGACGCTTAAAGTTCCGCGTCTGAGAGATTGGAGCCCGCGGTAGCGGGCTCTTTCTTTTCTCACCCGTTACCGATGATAATACCCGCCGCGAGCACCAGCGAACCACCCAGCACCACCTGAAATACGGCGCGAAGAAACGGCGTTTCCATGAAACGGTTCTGAATGAAGGCGATAGCCCAGAGCTCCACGAAAACAACGATGGCGGCAATCGCCGTTGCTGTCCAGAAATGCGGAATGAGATAGGGTAGCGCGTGGCCGAGACCGCCAACGGCCGTCATGATACCCGAGGCCAGGCCGCGCTTCAGCGGTGATCCACGGCCGGAAAGCTTGCCATCGTCGTGGGCGGCCTCTGTGAAGCCCATGGAGATACCCGCACCGACGGAGGCGGAAAGACCGATGAGAAAGGTCTGCCAGGTATCCTGCGTTGCAAAGGCGGCCGCAAAGATCGGCGCGAGCGTTGAAACGGAACCATCCATCAATCCCGCGAGACCGGGCTGCACATAGGTCAGAAGAAATTGCCGCCTTGCGGTTTCCGCCTCTTCGGTCTTGCCATCCTCATCGAGATGTTTCTCTTCCAGCATCTGCGCGATGTCTTCATGCCCCCGCTCCGCCTCGGCCAGATCGCCGAGAAGCTTGCGCGTCGAGGCATCGCTGGTGCGTTTGACGGCCTCATCGTAAAAACGGATTGCCTGGGCTTCCATCAATTCGGCCTGGCCGCGGATTTTTTCCAGCGACAGATTCTTCACCAGCCAGTCCGGGGTGCGCTCATAAAAACCACGTACATGTTCGCGACGGATGAGCGGGATCGTCTCTCCGAAACGGCGGCGATGCATGTCGATCAGCACGTTTCGATGCTGCTGCTCAACCTCGGCCATATCATCGAAGACTTTCGCCGATTGCGGATATTGCACACGCAGATGATCGGCATAGGAACGATAGATGCGGGAATCGTCTTCTTCAGACGAAATTGCGAGCGCTAGGATTTCCTGTTCGCCAAGGGAAGAAAAGGGACGTTTGGACAGGGAGAAAAGACTACGAAACATGGCTGAAACCTTTTTTAGAATAATTCTAAATACATCTCCGCCGCGACAGGATCAAGTCATTTTAGAATAATTCTAACAAGGCAAAGGGTCGCATTGCGGGTCGCATCGCAGCAGGGTAAATTCGCCCAAAAAGGAAACACCATGCAGGACGACATTGCGGCCAGAGCCACCCACAGCGCGGAAATTCAGGACAGGGCGGAAAAAGCCATGGCTGCGATCGGCGTGGATGCCGGATTTATCGATGTGTTGGTGGAAACATTTTACGGACGCGTTCTCGCCCATCCCACGCTCGGCCCGGTTTTTGATGCACGGCTTGACGGGCGCTGGCCGGAACATATGACAAGGATGAAACAGTTCTGGGCGGCAGTGGCCTTCAAGAACGGCGGTTACGGCGGCAAGCCCGTGCAGGCGCATCTCGGCGTAAAGGGCATGTCGGCGGAGCTTTTCCCGCAATGGCTTGCGCTTTTTTCAACCACGCTCGACGATATCGCGCCGAGCAGACAGGCCCATGACTGGTTCATGGAAACGGCCGAACGCATCGCCAGAAGCCTGACACTTTCGCTGTTTTACAATCCCGCACTGGACGACCCGGCGTTGATGCGCAGCAAATGATACGGAGAGACGTGAAGAAGCAACATTCGCCAAGCATTACCGATGATCACGCAAGTTTCGAACATTCCCTCTTGATGACCGCAAGGATAAATGATTAGTAGCCGGCGGGAGGCGTACCGTACGGTTCGCCCGTCATATGCAGACATAGCAGGGCTTATCGACATGGATCGCAGATCATTTATCCGCAAGGCGGGCGCTCTTAGCGCCGGTGTTACAGCAACGGCGCTTGCCGCTCCGGCCATTGCACAGGAAAATCCCAAGATCACCTGGCGCATGACATCGTCCTTCACCAAGGGCCTCGACATTCTTTTCGGGGCCGGCCAGATCGTCGCCGACCATGTCAAGGAAGCCTCCGGCGGCAACTTCGTCATTCAGCACTTTGCCGGCGGTGAAATCGTGCCAGCGTTGCAGGCGGCGGACGCGGTGACGGCCGGAACCGTCGAAATGGCGCATACCTGCGCCTATTATTACGTCGGCAAGGACCCGACCTTCGCACTCGGCACCTCGGTTCCCTTCGGCCTCAACGCGCGCCAGACAAATGCCTGGTTCAATCAGGCCGGCGGCAATGAGCTGCTCAATGAATTCCTTGCCCAGCACAATATCTATTCGATCCTTCTCGGCAATACCGGCGCCCAGATGGGCGGCTGGTTCCGCAAGGAAATCAACACGATCGATGACCTCAAGGGTCTGAAGATGCGCATTGCCGGCCTCACCGGCCAGGTGATGCAGAAGGTTGGCGTGACACCGCAGCAGATCGCCGGCGGCGACGTTTATGCCGCGCTGGAAAAAGGCACGATCGACGCTACCGAATTTGTCGGCCCCTATGACGACCAGAAGCTCGGCTTCTACAAGGTCGCAAAATACTACTACTATCCGGCATGGTGGGAAGGCGGCCCGGCCGTTCATGCCTTCGTGAACCTGCAGAAGTTCAATGAACTGCCCGAGAACTACAAGCGCATTCTGAAGGATGCCTGCGCCGCCGGCAGCGCCAGCATGCTGGAACGTTACGATGCGCGCAATCCGCAAGCCCTGAAGGAACTCGTGGCGCAGGGCGCTATCTTGCGCCCGTTCAGCCAGGAAATCCTCGATGTCTGCCATAAGGCGGCGCAGGAAACCTACGCGGATATTTCGGCCAAGAACGAGAGCTTCAAGAAAATCTACGAGAGCCAGCAGGCCTTCAAGAAGGACGCTTATCTCTGGGCGCAGATCGCTGAATATACCTACGACACCTACATGATGATCCAGCAGCGTAACGGCACGCTCTGATTCCCATCATTTCCCGACGATCTTCAAACGGTCATCCGGCATCTGCCGGGTGGCCGTTTTGTTTGGCGAGACCAGCTTCCATACCTGCCGTTCACGCCAGTCCACCGGGCTCATGCCGGTGACGCGGCGGAATTCCCGGTTGAAGTTGGACTTGGTCTGGAAACCCGAGGAAAACATGATCGCCGTTACCGATTGCTCCGTCTCTTCCAGCAGCCGGCACGCTTCGCGGATACGAAGTTGGTTGACATATTGCGAGACATTGATGCCGAGGGAACGATTGATGGCCCCGGAAATCTGCCGGCTTGGCAGGCCGAGGCGTCTGGCCAGCCGCGTCAGATTGAGGTTCTCGTCACGGTAAAGCGCCTGTGTTGTCATCAGTTGGTCGAGGCTTGCCACAATGTCTCGATCCTGTTTCGATGGTTCCACCGAAAGCGGCGATTCCTCAGCAAGCTCTATAGCCGCTTGCGGTGCTTTGCTTTTTCCAGCCATAGCGGCCATCAGACCGATCAACAACAGCCCGAAAAGATTGGCATTGCTGACGAGTGCGGCGACATTCTCTCCGTGCGCCCCTTCAAAATCGAGAAACACCAGAAGGTCGAACAGTGCCGAAACGCAAAGGGCAATGGCAGCAATGATGAGCGCCCCATGCGCCGAACTGACGCTGGCGAATTGCGCCTCGTCCAGCCCATCCGGCCCCCTTCCTCCAAGAAGAAGCAGTGCGGCGGCATGGCCGACAAAGATGAGGATCAAGGCAAGATCGATCGCCACCGGCAGGGCGAACTCGAGAACGATGATCAACAGAGGCGAGAGCACAAGACCTGCCAGCATCGTCCTTCTGCTGTCTGCCCCGACCCTCATCAAGCCGCGAAAGGCGATATAGACAAGTGGTGGCAGGCAGGCGGCGAGAACCGGCAGGACATAACGCACGGCATTGACGCCATACCCCCAGCGCAGGCCGACAAGAACCGATTGCGCCGCACAAAGCGCGATCAGGGCCAGAAAGGCGCGGTTCGTCCGCACATCGTCTCCGCTTCGGAAAAAGACGATGAACATGACGACCAGCAGAAGCGCCACGACGAATGGCAGGGGAATGAAAAGCACGAAAGAATATCCCGGATCGACGATCTATTGCCCTGTCATGGACCAAATCGCGTTTCGGTACGACCTCAAACGTGATCAAGGACGCATTTATACGTCCAAAAAAGAGAACGGGAGCATCCACCTTGTCAAACGGAGAAGCTCTCATGACACTGAAAAACACCCTCGTCGCACTTCTGGTATGCGCGGCGTTTTCCTCGCAGGCATTGGCTGCTGATGACGTTGGACTTCTGAACGTCCCGGTGTCCTCCAAGGCGCGCAACACGGACCTTGATGTGACAATTTGGTATCCGGCCAAAAGCGGGACCGGCACGCCCGCTCTTTCTGGCGATAACCGCATATTTCAGGGGATGGCAGTGCGGAAGGACGCGTCCATCAAGGACGGACATTTCCCACTCGTGCTGATCTCCCATGGTTCCGGCTCGCGCGCGGAGGCCATGGCGTGGATTGCGGCGAAGCTCGCTAGCGAAGGCTTCATCGTTGCTGGAACCAACCATCCCGGCACGACCAGCGGCTATTCCACACCTGCGGACACGCCGAAAATCTGGGAACGGACAGACGATCTTTCCTCGATTCTCACGGCGCTGACGACGCAAGGCAAATGGTCAAGCGTCATTGATGCGCAGAGGATCGGCGTCCTTGGGTTTTCGCTGGGCGGCAGCGCGGCAATGGAGATTTCGGGCGCACGCGCCGATCTCAACGCGTATAGGCGCTATTGCGAGGATTATGCGGCGATGATGGATTGCCAGTGGTTCGCCGGCGGCCGGGGTTATGTCAATAACGAGCCGGTCAGCGTGCCGAAGCTCGACCTCAGAACCATCGATAAGACGCAGTTCGAGCAGCAGAACCGCGATCCCCGCATCCGTTCCGCCGTGCTCGTCGATCCCGGCCTGGCGCTCGCCTTCCAGCTGGAGGGCCTGAAACAAATCGATATTCCACTGACCTTCATTAATCTCGGCGGCAAAGGGAAAATACCGCCGGCTGTGCTGGCTGACAAACTCGCAGCCGAGGTGCCCGGTTCAACCTATCAGCAGGTGGATGAGGCAAACCATTTCAGCTTTCTGCCCCTTTGCAAGCCGGAAGCCGATGCGTTTCTCAAATCCGTCGGTGAGCGCGATCCGATCTGCGAACCGGCCGGGCCGCGCGACCGTGCAGATATTCATGCTGAACTGGAAAAGATGATTGTTGCCGCCTTCAACCGCACGCTGAAGCCAGGGCAATAGGCAGCCTAAACGCTCTGGCCGATCCGCTTGTAAAAAAGGGTCGTGCCGCAATAACGCCCATCGGGAAACAGGGCGTAGTCAGGAATGACGCCGACCCGCTCCCACCCGAGACGGGGATAGATCGCCTCCGCATCGCTGCCCGTGGCCGTATCCAGCACCAGAAGGGTGCGGCCACGCTTCGCCGCCTCTTCTTCCACCTTCTGCATGAGTTCGCGGGCAAGTCCGAGACCGCGCGCCGAGGGATGCACGAGAAGCTTCATCAGATCGCCGCGATGCGGCTGGTTGGGTTTGGAAGCGAGGCCCACCTGTACGGTGCTCACCACCATGCCATCCACTTCCGCCACCACATGAATTGTGCCGCCTAGTCCCACGGCAGCTGCCACATCCCGCCAAAATGACTCGGCGTCCCGTGGGGAAAAGGGCAACATGAAACCAACGGATGCGCCGCCGTTCACGCAGGTGGAGAGGACTTCGCAGAGTTCCGGCAGGACGTCGAGCGTCTCTTGCCCGTTCAACACGCGGATTGTGGCCATAAAAACTCCTGTCAGGAAAAATCAGCGCTGTCTTTGATCCAGCACGACGGCATAACGGGCGGGTTTTTCGGAAGGATTGTGAAAGACATGCCCTTCTCCAACCGGCATGAAAAGGCAATCTCCGGGTTCCATCAGATGCACGACATCGCCGCTCGTCATCTCCAGAACGCCTTCGAAGAGCCAGACATATTGCGTCATGCCCCGGCTTGCCGCATGCGGCGGAAAACCGACACGCGTGCCTGCTGGAAATTCGACTTCAACGATATCAACGTCAGACCCCATACGTGGCGGGGAGATGGCGCGGCGTACATAGCCCGTCTCCGGATCTTTCCAGAGCTGCTGATCCCGCTTTCTCACCAGGGGGGAAACAACCTCTTCGTCTTCGGCGAAGAAACCGGAGAGCGACAGGCCAAGTGCTGCGCAGATGCGGGCGAGCAGCGACGCCGTGGGGCTCGCCTCTCCACGTTCGATACGGGAAATCATGGCTCGGCTGACGCCGGATTCGGACGCTAGCCTGTCCAGCGTCAGGCCGTTTTCAGCCCGCAACGTTTTGATCCGCTCGCCGATCGAGCGATCGAGAATATGATCTTCGTTTTCCATCATATGAGAATTGCATTCTCATATGATGGAGTCAATATCCATGATAGTGGAAATTGTGACCATCTTCGCCGCCGGTTGCTCCGCGACAAATAGAGGTGTCAAGCGCCGACTTGGGCAATCCAATCGTTGAGGTTATAGTAGTTCGTTACTCGGCTAACTTTTCCGTCCTTCAGGTCGAAAAAGGCACCGGCTGGCAGGACGTATTTTTGGCCATTAGCCTCGGGCAACCCTTCGTCGGTCTTGAGATATTGGCCGTTCACGACGAATTCGGCGGATGCGCGTTTGCCGTCATCGCTCGCCATGATCACCATATCGGTGAGGTTTTCCCTATAGCAGCGGTTCATGTGGTCCATGAAGGAGGCAAAGGCGGCCTTGCCGGTCTGGCGCTCGCCCTGATTGATGTCATGCACCACTTCATCGTGAAGCAGCGCCAGGAAGGCATCCATGTCCTGACGGTTGAAGGCATCGTAATAGGCGCGGATGGTCTCGGCAGCGGTCATCGTCTTCTCCGTTCATGCTTGCGCGGGTGTTCCATGACGGTATAACCAGTGCAACCGAGAGTGAAAATGCCCATGACCGTCGAAATCAAGTCTCTTTCCGGCATCGACGCCGCGCATCATTTCGATGACCTCGCGCGCCTGCGGATCACGGTCTTCCGTGCCTTCCCCTATCTCTATGACGGCTCGCTGAACTATGAGCGAAAATATCTCGCGACCTATGCCGATACGGACGGCGCGGTCTTCGTGCTGGCGCTCGATGACGGCAATGTGGTCGGCATGTCGACCGGCATGCCAATGGCGGCAGAGACCGAAGAGGTGAAGGCGCCCTTCGTCAAGGCGGGTTACGATCCGGACCGGATATTTTACTTCGGTGAAAGCGTGCTGCTGCCCGGCTATCGTGGTCACGGGATAGGAGTGCGCTTCTTCGAGGCGCGGGAGGCGCATGCAAAGAGGCTCGGCTTTGATCGCTGCACCTTCTGTGCGGTCGAGCGGCCCGCCGACCATCCGCGTCGCCCAGCGGATTACGTGCCGCTCAATGCCTTCTGGGAAAAGCGCGGCTATCGCCATCACCCAGAATTGCGCACCAGCTTCACATGGCAGGACCTCGACGAGGGCAGCGAAAGCGCAAAAACGCTGTCCTTCTGGATGAAGAACATTGCCGGAGACGGAAACGAATGACCCGGTTAGCCGCCAGCCAATATGCCATCGAACTGATCGAAACATGGGAGGCCTATGCCGCGCATCTTTCCGCCATCGTCCGCGAGGCCAAGGAAAAGGGCGCGGAACTGCTGCTGCTGCCGGAATATTCGGCGATGGCGCTGACCGGACAGTTGCCGCCCGACGCCCGCTCCGATCTGCATCGTTCCATCGAAGAGATACAGCCGCTGATCCCTTCCTGGGTGGAGCTTTGCGAGGAGCTGGCGCGGCAACATCAAATCCTCTTCCAGCCGGGCAGCGCCCCGGTGAAGGATCCGGACGGCAAGTTCCGCAACCGCGCATGGCTGTTTGGCCCGGATGGCCTGATCGGATATCAGGACAAGCAGATCATGACCCGCTTCGAGCGGGAGCAATGGAACATTCATGCCGGCGTGGAGGGCCTGAAAGCCTTCGAGACCCCGATCGGCAGGCTCGGCATCCTCATCTGTTACGACAATGAGTTTCCGATGCTGGGCCGCAGGCTGGCGGAGCTCGGCGTCGAACTTGTTCTCGCCCCCAGCTGCACCGACACGCTGGCGGGCGCCTACCGGGTTCGCATCGGCGCGCAGGCACGGGCGCTGGAAAATCAATATGCCATCCTCTCCTCCCCTACTGCGGGCGAGGCCCCATGGTCTCCCGCCGTCGATGAAAATTGCGGCCGCGCCGCCCTTTATGTGCCGTCAGACTATGGCATGCCGGCATCCGGCATCATTGCGGAAAGCGAGTACGATGCGGTCACACAAAGCACGTTGCTGATCGCAGATATCGATCTTGCCGCCGTTGCAAGGCTGCGCACCGAAGGACAGGTGGCCACCCGGCGTGACTGGCCGGAGCAATTTGCGATCTGAAAGCCCATTTTAAAGGGCTTTTAACCAAATTCCCGCTTTGCGGCATGACAAGCCCCTGCTATAGCGCGGGACATGAGCACAAATTCGACCCGCACGCCCCTGGACCATATCCGCAACTTCTCGATCGTTGCCCACATCGATCATGGCAAATCGACGCTGGCCGACCGGTTGATCCAGTCGACGGGCGGCCTTGCCGAACGCGACATGTCGGAACAGGTTCTCGATTCGATGGATATCGAGCGCGAGCGCGGCATCACCATCAAGGCACAGACCGTGCGCCTTCACTACAAGGCGAATGATGGCGAAACCTATGTGCTGAACCTCATCGACACGCCCGGCCACGTCGATTTTGCCTACGAAGTGTCCCGCTCGCTCTCGGCCTGCGAAGGCTCGCTGCTGGTGGTCGATGCGTCGCAGGGCGTGGAAGCCCAGACGCTCGCCAACGTCTATCAGGCGATCGACAATAATCACGAACTGGTCACGGTGCTCAACAAGATCGACCTGCCGGCGGCCGAACCCGACCGTATCAAGGAGCAGATCGAGGAAGTGATCGGCATCGATGCTTCCGACGCCGTGATGATTTCAGCCAAGACCGGCCTTGGCATTCCCGATGTTCTGGAAGCCATCGTCCACCGCCTGCCGCCGCCGAAGAGCGATGTCGGCGAAAACGGGCCGCTGAAGGCACTGCTGGTGGACAGCTGGTACGACACCTATCTCGGCGTCATGGTTCTGGTGCGTGTCATCGATGGCGTGCTGAGCAAGGGCCAGCAGATCCGCATGATGGGCTCCGGCGCGAAATACGGCATTGAGCGCGTCGGTGTGCTGACCCCGAAGATGGTCACTGTCGATAGCCTCGGCCCCGGCGAGATCGGCTTTATTACCGCGTCGATCAAGGAAGTGGCCGATACGCGCGTCGGCGATACCATCACCGACGACAAGCGCCCGACAGCGCAGTCCCTGCCCGGCTTCAAGCCCGCGCAGCCCGTGGTGTTCTGCGGTCTCTTCCCGGTCGATGCAGCCGACTTCGAGGATTTGCGCGCGGCAGTGGGCAAGCTCCGCCTCAACGACGCCTCCTTCTCCTTCGAAATGGAATCGTCGGCCGCTCTCGGTTTCGGTTTCCGCTGCGGCTTCCTCGGCCTGCTGCATCTCGAAATCATTCAGGAACGCCTCGAGCGCGAGTTCAATCTCGATCTCGTCGCCACCGCCCCTTCGGTTGTCTATGAAATGACGCTGACCGATGGCACGGAAAAGGAACTGCACAACCCGGCCGACATGCCCGACGTTGTGAAGATCAAGGAAATCCGCGAGCCGTGGATCAAGGCGACGATCATGACGCCGGACGAATATCTCGGCGGCATCCTGAAACTCTGTCAGGACCGGCGCGGCCTGCAGACGGAGCTGACCTATGTCGGCAACCGTGCAATGATCACCTATGAACTGCCGCTCAACGAAGTGGTGTTCGATTTCTACGACCGGCTGAAATCCATCTCCAAGGGTTACGCTTCGTTCGATTACAACATCATCGACTATCGCGCTGGCGATCTCGTCAAGATGTCGATCCTCGTCAATGGCGATCCGGTGGATGCGCTCTCCATGCTGGTGCACCGTTCGGCGGCCGACCGGCGCGGGCGCGGCATGTGCGAAAAGCTGAAGGAACTCATTCCGCCGCACATGTTCCAGATTCCGATCCAGGCGGCCATCGGCGGCAAGGTCATCGCCCGCGAAACCGTGCGCGCGCTGCGCAAGGACGTGACGGCGAAATGCTATGGCGGCGACGCGACGCGCAAACGCAAGCTTCTGGACAAGCAGAAGGAAGGCAAGAAGCGCATGCGCCAGTTCGGCAAGGTGGAAATTCCGCAGGAAGCCTTTATCGCCGCGCTGAAGATGAACGACGAATAAGCAGCAAAATCATATTGCCATCGCTATTGAAGGGAGGCCCATAGCCTCCCTTTTGCGTTTAGGGTCACGCGTGCAACTTGGCACCCTTGGTGATCTTGTCGACGATCTTCCTGTCGGCCCTCAGCGCCATGCCGACCACCTTGGCATCATCAGGAGAAAATTCCGAAAATATCTGGCGGTTGGCGACATCGTGCCCGGTGGCGAACATTTCCTCGATATAAAGCGATGTCGTGACGTCGCGCTCGAGGGATCGCTGGTGGATTTTGCGCAACGCCTCCTGATTCGTAGCCATGACGACAATCGGCTGAATGGACAGGGGATTATAGACGTTGCCCGCCCCGTCGCGGTATGGTTCGCCGATGATCTCTCGTGCCTGGGCGACGATCCCGGACATGAGAAATGCGGTAACGTTCAGTTTTTGCCACACGGCAAGGTCATCGCGAAGGATGACAGCGATCTTGGTATCAAACATGCGAACTCAATCTGGCTGTGGTTACGAAAGAGAAACGATCCTAGCGCCTCGGGGCGTCGGCGATCTTGAACGTTCGTGCAAATTCGAAGGGATCGTGCAGGCGCCCTCCAGCGAAGGCATAGAACGCATCGAAGCGCGCTTTCATGGCAACGCCTATGCGCCGCACCGTCATGATACCTATGCGCTGGGTGTCACGCTTTCCGGCGTCCAGACCTTTTCCTATCGGGGGAAATCGCATTTCAGCATGCCCGGAAAGGTAATCGTGCTGCATCCGGACGAAGTTCACGATGGCGGCGCAGGCACCGATGAAGGGCTGCGCTACCGTATGCTTTATCTTCCGCCCGAAAAAACGACTGAGGCGGGATATAATGCGCTGCCCTTCGCCCAAAATCCCGTCATCGAAGATGAGGAATTCCGGCGATGCCTCATTGAGGCGCTTGGCAATCTGGAAGGCGAGCCGGACAATCTGCTTCTTACCGACTGGCAGTCAAGACTGGCGGACTTGCTCTGGAAACATTCAAACGGAAGCGCCAGAACCATCAAACGGATCGACCGTATCGCCGTTTTACGGTGCCGGGACTATCTGCTGGAGAATAGCGCCGGCACCGTCGGCTCTGAAGAGCTGGAACGGATAAGTGGGCTCGACCGCTTCACGCTCTTTCGGCACTTTCGTTTCCTGTTCGGCACAAGCCCGCACCGCTATCTCATCATGCGCCGACTGCAAAAATGCAAGGACATGATGCGTGCGGGTGCGGGGCTTGCGGAAACGGCATTTGCCTGCGGTTTTGCGGATCAGGCGCATTTTACCCGACACTTCAAAAATGCCTTTGGCATGCCGCCGGGACGCTGGCTCAACCTTGTTTCGAATTGATCATTCCGGAAACAGGATCGACCGGTGAGCCGCAGCACCCGCCATGGCGCCGTCTCCCACCGCGAGGGCGACCGAGCCGGCAGGCCTTGCCACGTCACCGCAGGCGAAAATACCGGGGGCGGTGGTCTGTTTCATCGGGTCTGTCACGATGCTTGATCCCATGGGCCCTTCCTCCACAGCGCAGCCAAGTTTTTCCAGCCAGTTCGAGGCGATACGCAATTTCGGCTGGGTGAAAAGGCCAGCCAATGCGATGCTGCGTCCATCCGCCAGAACGACATCCGCATGCCCCGTAATTTCCCGGATGCGGGTTGTTTCCACCCGCACGCCGCGCTTTGACAACAATGCGTTCTGGTCCGCATCCGGCTCGAAGACGCCGTTGGTGAAAAAGGTCGTCTCGCCCCAGTCGGGCAGCATCAATGCGTGGTGAATGGCCAAAGGTGAAGCGGCGATGACGCCGATCTTTCCCTGATTGAGCTCGTAACCATGGCAATAGGGGCAATGGAAGACCGAAGAGCCCCAACGCTCTTTCAGCCCGGCAATTGCAGGCAATTCATCGGCGACGCCCATAGCGAGGATGAGCCGGTCCGCAGTCTCACGACGGCCGCCATCGATCTCGATTACAAAATCGCCGAAGGAGCCTTCGGCATCGGTCACCCTGCCCTCAGCCCAATCTATGGTCGGGTAGCGTTCGATCTGGCGGCGCGCCTCGGTGATAATTTCACCCGGCGCCTTGCCATCCTGACCGAGAAAACCGTGGGAATGGCTGGCGAAACGGTTTCTCCGTTCACCTGCGTCCACCACCAGAATGTTTTTTCTGGCGCGTCCAAGCTGCAGGGCGGCTGAGAGGCCGGCATAGCTGCCGCCGATAATGATGACGTCGAATTTCATGATGCACCCATCGTTTCAGGAGGGAGGCGGAAGTGCCCGTTCATTTCACGATACTTATATTGTTACGTGATTTTCGGAGTCAATAGTCACGCAACTTATATTGTTACGTCACATCGAAAGTGATAGCGTCGTTGTAAACAAGCGGGTTTGGACAATGAGACACGACACGCGCCTTTCACGGGTGCTGCATATTCTGATCCATATGGAAAATCATAAGGGTGCAGCGACTTCCGAGAGCATCGCAGCGATGCTTCAGACCAATCCGGTGGTGGTGCGCAGGACAATGGCGGGCTTGCGAGAGCATGGTTATGTCTCGTCGGAAAAAGGCCATGGCGGTGGGTGGGTGCTGGCGCGGCCGCTCAGCGAAATCACACTGCTCGATATTTACCGGGCGCTTGGCGCGCCGGAACTGTTCTCGATCGGGTTGGCTGGCGACAACCCGAACTGCGTTATCGAACAGGCTGTCAATGCAGCACTTTTTGATGCCATGAAAGAGGCGGAAAACATTCTACTGTCCCGTTTCGGAGGCATTGCCCTTTCGCAGCTGGCGCAAGAGTCCATCAGCCGCTGGTCCAGGGTTTCCAACCACCCTTCCGCGATGGAACAGCTTTAGGGGGCGGGAAAGGGGCCATCTCGCAAAGAAAAACCGCCTGCCCTGAGGCAGACGGTTTTATTGTATGAGTAGGCTCGTTACGGCTGGGTCTGCGTGCCGCCCGTATTCGGGCTTGCCGGTGCAGTATCGTTCGCAGGCGGTGTTGCCGGAGCGGTCGGAGCCATGGGGGCCGGTGCCTGATCCGTTGCCGCAGGCGGCGTGGTGGAGGATGTCGTGGCCGGATCGGTGGTCGGGCCGCTCATCTGCGACCAGGCGAAAACGCCCACCAATACGACGACGATGATCGCCAACCACGGCACCCAGGACGACGACGTGCGGGCACGCGGTTCATTGCTGATATTCACTTCCGGACGAAGATCGCGGTCCGGACGCGGGTTGTTGGGATCGAATGTCATGGTGTTTCCTCCTCTTCATTCTGCGGAGAAAACGACGTTCACGAGATTTTGTTCCGATTTGGCCCAGAGCGCTTACGACAGACGAGGCTCAACCGCCTGCTGAAGCGCCTCCGCCAGCACCGTCATGACCTGCGGACCTGCCATTTGCGACACGTTGAAACGCATGAAACCTGACGCGCTCTGTGAGGAACTGAACACATTGCCGGGGGCCAGCACCACCTGCCGCGAAAGGGCGCGGCGCGCCACATCGGCGGCATCAACCCCGTCCGGCAGGCGGCACCACAAAAACATGCCCGCCTGCGGTTCGATCCACGGCACACATCCAACCGACCTGAGACGCGCCGCCACCTCCGGCATCGCCGCCGCAAGACGCTGCCTGAGCGCCTCGACATGTTTGCGGTAGCTGCCATCGGTCAAAAGCGAGAGGATGAGCGCCGCCGAAAAATGCGTTCCGCCAAAAGTGGTGGCGATCTTGAGATCGGTTAGAGGGTCTACCCATGCCATGGGTGCTGCGATGAAACCGCACCGTACGGAGGCCGACAGGGTTTTTGAAAAACTGCCTATCTGGACGACGCGGTTCAGACCGTCAAAGGCAGCCAGCCGGGGCGCTGCCTGGGTTTCGAAATCGGCAAAAATATCATCCTCGATGATGGTCAGCCCCACCTGCTCTGCGAGCATCAGAAGGCGATGGGCGGAAACGGCGGAAAGCCTTGCGCCTGTCGGATTATGAATTGCGGAATTGGTGATATAAAGCCGGGGCTGATGGTCTTTCAGCGCCTGCTCGAAGAGTTCCAGGTCCGGTCCGGTCGGCGTATAGGGAACACCGACGATCTTTACCCTGTGCGCCCGCAAGAGGGCGTGGAAATTGAAGTAACACGGGTCATCGACAACAACCGTATCCCCCGGTTGCAGCAGGAAACGGCACAAAAGATCGATCGCCTGCGTGCCGGAGTCGGTGAGCATGATCTGGTTGAGGCCCGCCTGCACCCCGTGTTCGGCCAACCTGCGCGAGAGAAGCTGGCGCAGCGGCAACAGCCCCATCGGGCCGCCATAATCCGTCAACAGGGCTGCGTCGGCGCGGGTAAGCCCGCGCATGGCTCGCCTCAACGCCTCCTGCGGCATCCACGATGTGGGAAGCCAGCCGCAACCGGGTTTGGCGAGAACGGAACTTTCATCCAGCGCCTGCCGTGAAACCCACAAAGGATCCACCGCCCTGTCCAGCTGCGGTTCGATATCGGCAAGCGACAGGGGCGCAAGCGGACCCGAAACGAAAAAACCGGAGCCGGGGCGCGAGCTTATCGTGCCATCGGCCACCAGCCGATCGTAGGCCTCGACAATGGTGGAGGTGGAAACCTGCATGGTCTTCGCCAGCGCCCTGACCGAGGGCAGGCGCGCGCCCGGCACGAGGCTGCGCGAGGCGATGCGTTGCCGCACACTTGCCATCACCTTTTCTATGCGCGTGCCCGCAGCAATCGGTCCGTCCACACTTCCTCCAACTGTACCGCTTGCGATACCATAACAGTTTATTGAAATTGTATATGATTGTCGCTGTTCCTGCCAGCCATTCCGGATCAAGAAAGGCAAAACGCAGGAGTTGACGATGGACAAGACGACGAGCGGATGGCTGAGCGGCCTGACAGGCGTGGTGATATTCAGCGGTTCGCTGCCCGCGACGCGCATTGCGGTAACGGGTTTCGATCCGGTTTTCCTGACTGTCGCCCGCGCCAGCATTGCCGGCCTGCTGGCGCTGGCGCTGCTGTTTCTGTTCCGGAAAAGGCGCCCGGCGCGCGATGACCTGACATCGCTTTTCATCGTCTCACTGGGTGTTGTGGTGGGCTTCCCGCTGCTGACAGCGCTGGCCCTGCGGCATGTTACCTCGGCGCATTCCATCGTTTTTGTGGGGCTCTTGCCGCTCGCAACGGCAATCTTCGCGGTGCTGCGCGGCGGAGAACGCCCACGCCCGGTGTTTTGGCTCTTTTCCTGCCTTGGAAGCGCGCTTGTTGCGGGGTTTTCCCTGTCGAATTCGTTTGCCGCCGGTGTCGAGGCCTCGCTTGCCGGCGACCTGCTGATGCTCGGGGCAATCATCGTCTGCGGGCTTGGCTATGCGGAAGGTGCTGCCCTTTCCCGCAAGCTGGGCGGCTGGCAGGTCATTTCCTGGGCGCTGGTTCTTTCCCTGCCGGTCATGCTGCCGCTTGCTTTCTTTACCGGGCCGGAAACGCTTGCCGGCATCGAGCCGCAGGCCTGGGCCGGCCTTGCCTATGTTTCCCTGTTCAGCATGCTGATCGGCTTCATCTTCTGGTATCGCGGACTGGCGCTTGGCGGCATCGCCGCCGTGGGCCAGCTGCAATTGCTTCAGCCCTTCTTCGGGCTGGCACTTGCCGCGACCCTGCTGCATGAGGAGGTGAGCCCGGCCATGATCGCCATTACGCTTGTGGTGGTTCTCTGTGTTGCAGGCGCGCGGAAATTCGCGCGCTGACGGCTGCCATCGTCAGCTCGAACGATGTCAGCTCGAACGACGCTCCACCCAGCGATGCCACGCGTCCTCGCTGCCGTTGAAGACGTTGAGATCGATGCGGCCATCGACGCCATGCGACAGGCCGGAACCGGAATATTGCCAGAACAGCCACTTGCGGCCGGGATACACCACGGACGGATGCTGGGCAACGGCGCGCAGCCAGAAGGGATAATCCTGGAATTCGCCCTTGAGGTTGTCCTTGTAAAAATCGGGCGCCGTATAAATGATCGGCCGCTGGCCGTAATGGCGCTCGAGCTTGTCCATGAAGACGCGCATCTTTTCCAGAACGCGCTCACGCGAATGGCGCATCTTGCAGCTCGATTCGCCGTTATATTCCACATCAATGACAGGCGGCAGCGCATCTGGATCGCGCGGTACATTACGAATGAACCAGTCCGCCTGTTCGCTGGCGTTGCGGCACCAGTAGAAGAAGTGGTAAGCGCCGCGGCGAATGCCCGCCTCCTTCGCGCGCTGCCAGTTGGTGCGGAACATCGGATCGAGATGGTCGCCGCCATCCGTCGCCTTGATGAAGGCGAAATTGGCGCCGCGTGTGCGCAGCTGCGGCCAATTAATATTGGCCTGCCAGCGGGATACATCCACCCCGTGGACCTGGAAATGACGCGGCTGGACCCTGCCGAAATTGATCGGCTTCGCATCGCTGAAGCTGGAGCGGAAAATGCGTGAACGAACCTGCGCGCCGGCGCTCGCCGCCGGCGCCGCAGCCATGGCCAACTGTACCGGACGCTCCATCTGATTGATCGTCGGGCGCTCCGTCGGCCGCACCATTCCGGCTGACTGTGCCGGAACCGGCAAACGGACTTCAGGCGCATCCTGCGTCAAGGACGCTTTGGGGGTGACAGCGGAAAAGGCTTTGGGTTCGTCAGGCACCGGCCCACCCCATGCCAGAACTTCCTGCCGTGGCTGAGCGGCGATGGCCTGGGTACCGACACCTGCCTGCGGCACCGGTGCGGATGGCGTGACCGAACTCGTCGTTTCCTTTGAAGGCAAGCCCGCCATCAGGCTTTCCGGCCCGGAACTGGACGTGCAGCCTCCAAGCAGGAAGCAACCGAAGAAAAGTGCTGGCACAGCCGATGAACGCATGAGAACCCGTACGCAAAACAAATCGGGGGCGCTCTGATGCCGCCCGGAGACCTCGAAATACAAATGCTAACGGAAGATTATCAAAAAAGACTGAATCTTATCTTTACGTCGGCACCCGCCAATGCGCCCGTCATTTCTGGCAGGCGAAACGGATCGAATTCTCGCGCGGCGGCGCGGTTCAGGCCGTCATGGCGGTCAGATCGACAGTGTCGGCGCCGGGGGAATTTCTCTTGATCGATTCGATCGCATGGATGGCCGAAGCTTTTGCCTTGTATCCTTCCGACGAGAACATTGTTTCCCCGTTGGATGCCTTGAAGCGGAACCGGTATTCGCCGGCCTTGTCCTGGTAGATTTCAAATTTGTACATGATGTTTGCGTCTCCTTTCGCGCCGTAGTCCATCAGCCGCAACTCTGTTCGGCCTCGATCACTTTCGCAACGGAAAATCGGCGATCTGAATGAGCCGTACCCAGGCTCGAGCGATTTCCAGTCCGGCTGCATCCGCCATTTCTGCGCGCGGGCCACGATGGTCACGATAATTCCCCAGCCAGCCCGGGGACATTCTTTCGACGGAAGCAGGAAACGCCTGGCACCAGCCATCAACCACGGTGGTCGAGGCCTCGAAATGGAATTGCGTGCCATAGACTGCCCGGCCGATGCGAAAGGCCTGATTTCGTGTCGCGCCATTGGTCGCAAGCCGCGTGGCGTCCGGCGGAAGCGTAAATGTATCGCAATGCCACTGAAAAATAGGGAAGGTCTTTTCCAGCCCGGCCAATAGCGGATCGGACACACCCTCTTCCGTCAGGGAGACATCCTGCCAACCGAATTCCGGCGGACCTGAGAGAATATTCTCTCCGCCATAGGCGCGCGCCAGCAACTGGCTGCCGAGGCACACACCCAAGACCGCCTTGCCAGCATCGCCAAAGGCTTTCATGAGAAGGGCGAGATCGGCAAGATAGGGATAAAGCGCATCGTCAAGCGCGTTCTGTTCGCCGCCCAGAACGACAAGCGCATCATGGTCGGCGGCATCCCTTGGGAGAGGCTCACCCGCATAGGCGCGGATGACGTGGATTTCCGCCGCCGCTTCTTGCAGCGCGACACCGAGCTGCCCATGCGGCGTACCCGCCATATTTTCTATAATTGCGACGCGCATGAAACCTCGTGGAGACGGCATGGATTCAACCGGCCAAAAGTGCCGATCAAATCAAGCTTCACCACGAGAAAAATCGATTTTCAAGAGCCGCAGCAACGTCCTTGTGACAATAGGTGGGTTCTGAAGCGATACGCCCTAGAATTCACGCGCCAGCTTGGCGTCTACCGAATGCCGGTTGCCGCCGCGAACGGCGAAGAACAGGAAAATCGCGGCCCACAGAATCGATTTTTCCGCACCGCCCAGACCTTCCGCCTTTACGATGCCGTGAAAATAAACCGTTACCAGAAGAACGATCATGGCAGCAAAGGACGCAGGCCGTGTAAACAGGCCGATAGCGACCAGAATTCCTCCGAAAAATTCCGTGGCAGCCAGCAGCGGCGACCAGAAGACGCCTGGATAAAAGCCGAGGCTCTCCACCATGCCGACTGCGCCAAAAGGATTGACGATCTTGCCGAACCCATGGGTAACGAGAAGAAGTCCTGCCGTGACGCGCAGGATCGTCTCCACCAGATCATGCGTCGCATTATAAAGCGGTGCGACCGCCGGAACGAAAAGACGCTGACGATTATTCTCGAACTGGGCCATAGGATCTCCACGTTGCAGCCTTCGACAGCTTCTCTGTTCGCAAAGCCGCATGGTAAGAACAAGGGTGCACCCGATAAAAACATGAGTACTATAGTTGACATTATCGTGAGCATTATTCCTGCCGGGCAGCGAAGGAGACGTGAGGATGACCGAAACCAAACCCCGCATAACCATCCGCTATTGCACACAATGCAACTGGCTGCTTCGGGCAGGGTGGATGGCGCAGGAAATCCTGCAGACCTTCGCTTCTGATGTCGGCGAAGTCAGCCTCGTTCCCTCAACCGGCGGTCTGTTCGAGATCACCGTTAACGGTACGACCATATGGGAACGCAAACGCGATGGCGGTTTTCCCGGCCCAAAAGAACTCAAACAAAGAATCCGTGACATCATCGACCCGGAACGCGACCTCGGCCATGTGGACAGAACGAAGCACGAAGGCCTCGACACCTGACCCGGCGACATGTTTCAACAAGGCCAACCAAGTTTTTTCCCTTTAAAATCAATGATCGTCATAAAAGTTCAAAAAGTCTGTTGACACCGGGCGGCTGCCCTCGTACATCGCTCTCCGTCGCCCAGATGGCGGAATTGGTAGACGCGCCAGCTTCAGGTGCTGGTACTCGAAAGGGTGTGGAGGTTCGAGTCCTCTTCTGGGCACCATTCCATTTTTGATCTTAGCCAGATCAAATACTTAGCCAAAAAAACAGCAACATATAGCCGACCGGCAAACGCCGGGGAGCGTGTTGCTTTTTCGTCTTCCCACCGATGGGAAAACCCAAAAGAAGGCCGCTCCCGTGTTACCGGAAGGCTGCCATCCTGTCAGAATCTATGATTGATGTTGCGGCGTTACGGCTGAGCGTCCTTGTCGCCGCTATTTTGCGAATGCTGTTCGCAATTCGGCGTACAGGACAGAACGGTTCGCTCCGTCTGGCGGAAAACACGCACCGTATTGCCCTCGTCGATGGAGACGAGAATCCGTTCATCCACGATAGGATTGCCATCGGCATCCAGAAGCACGAGATTGGTCGTGCCAAAACTGCGGCCTGTCAGAACAATCGTGGTGGAATCGGCAACCGTGGCGTCTGCGACCTTGGAATTGCCGACGATAACCTTGCTCACGGGACGATCGAGGCGGAGAACACGGGCGTGATTCATCGACACGCGTAATAAATCTTCCTGAGCAAAAACAGGCAGCGCCGCTGCTCCAAGAATAGCGGACAAGCCAACCACGATTTTCGTCAGTTTTCCGGATGTCACGCTTTTGGCCCTTGCTCATTATCCACACAATTTCTTTCGCTAGAGAATGCGTGGTTTTAGTGAATGAAGCGTTAAATGGCTGAAATCCTCTAAGCAGACGATGGCCGTGTGTAACAAGATGATATTTTCATGTCTCTTGACACGCTCCAAAACTGAACATGTGCGCCCCTGTGAAACGACACTTGCAGGGAAGGGATAACCGGACAGGCTCAAAATACATTTGTTTATCAGCAAATATAAAAATACAGAAATTACTTTTCTTGTTTGTTTACCAAGAGAAACTCATCCTGCCGTTTACTTTGAATTAATCGTTTTTTTTAAGCGCTTGGAAATCGCTCGGCTGTAGTTTGAAGGCAACCGAACAACGGAAAACAGTTGTCGGCGTGCTGAACCAACACAAGTTAGGAGAGACCCATGACCAAGATTTTCGCTCGTTTCCTGAAAGACGAATCCGGTGCAACTGCCATTGAATACGGCCTGATTGCTGCGCTTATTTCCGTTGCGATCATTGGCGGCGCAACGACCGTCGGCAACCAGATCGGCACGCTGTTCACAAACCTTGGCGACAAGATGACGGAAGCCGCCACTAAGTCTGGTGAGTAAAAGCTAAGAAACTTCGGGGTGGCCGCCCTACAAAGGGCGGCCATCTTTTGTATTTTTAGTCATCTGAATATCAGTCATCACCACTACACCCATATTCTGGGGAGGCGAATTTATGGTTGTCGCAGCAATCTTTTTAACTTTGCCTTTGTGCCTGACGTTTGCTGCGCTGAACGATCTGTTCAGCATGACAATACCTAACCGCATACCGCTGGTGTTGTTGCTAAGTTTTATAGTAGTTGCCCCCTTCACCGGCATGGGATGGCAGACCTTGGCAATGAGTCTTTTGGCCGCCGCCATCGTTTTTTTTGCCTGTTTTGCGCTTTTTGCCGCCAATGTCATGGGCGGAGGCGACGCTAAGCTCCTGACAGCCGCGGCATGCTGGTATGGTTTCAACATATCGCTCATAGAATTCTTGCTCGGCGTCGCTTTCCTTGGCGGCTTCCTTACGATCGGCATTTTGCTTCTGCGCTCGCGGTCACAACAAATCATGGCGGCTGGTATGCCCATCCCGGATTCGCTCCTGGTCGCGAAAAAAGTTCCCTACGGCATCGGCATCGCCGTCGCCGGGCTGATGACCTATGGCGAAGCACCGCTCGTTAAAGCCGCGATTGCCAGTCTTTCCTAGATAATTGCTACTCAACCTAGCTTTAATAGCCCGTTAACCACAAATCCAAGCATACTATTAACCATAATTATACCAATGGCGCGCCATCCTGACGGGAGCAGAATCTGATTCCCTCAAGGATCGAGCATGAAACCGTCGCGTATCGTCATTCTTTCCGTTGCCCTGGTGGCCGCCGGTCTTGCCGGCCTTGTCGCCATGCAGATTTCCGGTGCCAAGCAGGTCATCGAGAAAGCGGAAACGATCATCCAGAAAGAACCGACGGTCAACGTTCTCGTCTCTTCGGTCAACCTGCCCGTCGGCAGCCGCCTGAACGACAGCTCCGTGCGCTGGACACCCTGGCCACAGGGCAATGTGGTCGACAGTTTCATCACGGAAGCGAAAAGGCCAGACGCCATCACCGAACTCGCGGGCGCTGTCGTCCGGCTGCCTCTCTTCGAAGGTGAGCCGATCCGGCCGGAAAAAGTGGTCGATTCCAGCACGCGCATCATGTCCTCCCTTCTGCCGGCCGGAAAACGCGCCGTCGCCACCGAGATTTCCGTCTCGACAGGTGCAGGCGGTTTCGTGCTGCCGAACGACCGGGTCGATGTGATCATGGTCCGCAAGGGCGAAAACAATAACTTTCTGACCGAAAATGTTTTGAACAATGTCCGTGTCCTGGCGATCGATCAGCAGATCAAGGAAGGCGAGGACGGAACGTCGGCGGTTGTCGGCGCAACCGCTACGCTCGAACTGACCCCTGAACAGGCGAAGATCATCACAGTGGCGCAACAGATGGCGGATCGTCTCACGCTCGCCTTGCGCTCCGTCGCCGATGCACAGGAAAACGATACGCTTTCGGCCGGCCATCTTCTCAGCGGAAGCTCCGGGCAGCCGGAAATTCAGGTAATCAAATCCGGCTCGATCGTGAAGAGCGGTCAAGGAGCTTCACAATGACCGGGGGGCTCATGACAAACCGTCTCAAACAACGCCTGCGTTCATCGATGGCGGGTGGGCTCGCATTCTGCCTTGCCTTTTCAGGCATCCCCGGCCAGCACTCCCCCAAATTTCTGCGTTTCAGCGAAGCAGAGGCGCAAAGCGCAAGCGTCGTGCGGATCACCGAAAGCGGTGCCGGCACTCGCAAACGCTTGAAACTGGGTTTAAACAAGGCGCTGGTTATCGACCTGCCTGAAGATGCTCACGATATCCTTGTTGCCGATCCGAGCCTTGCCGATGCCGTGACCCGCACGTCCAGACGAATCTATCTCTTCGGTAAAACGGTCGGTCAGACCAATATTTTCATTTTCGGTGACGGCGGCAGGGAAATCGTCAGCCTCGATCTGGAGGTGGAGCGCGATATTTCCGGGCTTGAGGCCAATATTCGCCGCTTCATTCCCGAGTCTGACATCAAGGTGGAAATCGTTTCGGACAATATCGTTCTGACGGGATCGGTGCGCACACCGCAGGACTCCGCACGCGCCGTGCAACTGGCAGACGCCTTTCTAAAGGGCGGTGAGGCCACCACACGCAACATATCGCTGACGGGCGGCGACAATGGTGGCGATGCGGCGATTTTTGCCGAGCGCCGGCAAGTATCGCAAATCGTCAATATGTTGACGATTGAGGGTGAAGATCAGGTGACGCTGAAGGTCACCGTTGCCGAAGTCAGCAGACAGGTTCTGAAGCAACTCGGCTTCAACGGGTCGATCGGCAGTACAACGAGCGGCAATGGTTTCGAATTCGCAAATCCGTCCAATCTCGGCAACGCGATCGATGGAGCGTCCCGGATCGCCAGTGGTGCGATTGGTTCTGGCTCCCTTAGATTCGCTTCCTACCTCAACGCCATGGAGCAGGCCGGCGTCATGCGCACCCTGGCAGAGCCGAGCCTGACAGCCATTTCCGGCGAGCAGGCCAAATTTTACGTGGGCGGTGACTTCCGACTTGCCGCTACACAAGAAATCGAGATTGATAACGAGACGAAACAGCCGAGCAAAGTTATACGCGAGACACAGACGGTAGACTACGGCATCACCTTGAACTTCAAGCCGGTGGTGCTTTCACCAGGCAGAATAAGTCTCAAGATCGAGACCAATGTCTCCGAACCCACCTATGAAGGCAATGTCGTCACCGGTAATTACGGGCGGGGCGTTCCAGGCTCGACCTATATGTCCGTGCGCAAGCGCGAGACCTCCACGACGGTCGAACTTCCCTCGGGAGGATCAATCGTGATCGCGGGCCTTGTCCAGGACAATGTCAGGCAAGCCATGTCCGGGCTGCCGGGCATCTCGAAAATTCCTATCTTCGGTACGCTTTTCCGCAGCAAGGACTTCCTGCGCAACGAAACGGAACTGGTCATCATCGCGACGCCCTATCTGGTACGGCCCGTCGCGCGCAACCAGATCGCCCGGCCGGATGACAACTTCAACCCGGAAAACGATGCCGCCATGTATTTCATGAACCGCGTCAACAAGGTCTATGGCCGCAAGGACCAGGTCCAGGCGGCGCCATACCAAGGCTCCGTGGGGTTCATCTACAAATGACGACGAGTTCCGCCAATTCCCAACCCGATCTCGCAGCAAGTCCGGACCGCGCAGGTGACATCATGCACGCAAACACTCACCGCCCTTTCGCAAAACAGATCGGCCTTGCGGCTGTCGTCGCTGTTGTCGCGGGGTTGCTACAGGGCTGCGCCCGTGACCCCATGACGACCAACGCGATCCCCGATGACTATCGCACCCGCCACCCGATTACGCTGTCCGAAGCCGAGCACTCGCTCGACATACCCGTTTCTGCCGGCGATAGCCGCTTGACCACTGCGATGGCAGACAATGTTCGTGGCTTTGCCCAGAATTATGCATCCATGTCGACGGGCATAGTCAATATTCAAATACCTTCCGGCTCCGCCAACTCCGCGGCGGCATCACGAATGGCAAAACAGATTCGCTCAGCGCTTTCGGGTGCGGGTGTGGCGCCAGGAAAAATCATGCAGACGAACTATGCCGCCTCCCCGAATGGCGACGCCGCGCCCATCCGCCTGAGCTATGTTGCGGTTACCGCCATGACTGGCCAGTGCGGCCAATGGCCCGAGGACCTCTCGGATAATACCTTCGCCAACAAGAACTGGTACAATTTCGGATGCGCGTCCCAGAGCAATCTCGCAGCGCAGATCGCCAATCCCATGGATCTCGTCGGCCCGCGCGGCATGAGCCCGATTGATGCCGAACGCCGGGCGGTGGTCATCGATACCTATCGCAGCGGTACTTCGACGGCACCGACAAACTGATGCAGATCCACGATTTCTCACGGCAGGAAAAACAATGAGCGCTGTAGAATACGATATCAAGCCAAGCGGCGGCACAGAAGCCGAACCGCCCGTGCGCGCTTCGGATATGGACCACCTGCGGCCCCTGCCCCGCATTTCCGTTCACGCTTTCTGCGTCAGCGACAATATGCAAGGTGTCATGGACGCATTGTCCAGCGACCGGCGCATGAGCAAGGTAACCCTGCGGGTGACCAAAGGTGACATCAATGCGGCAGCCACGATGTTTTCCACGTCACCCACACCCAATCTCATCATTCTCGAAACAGCAAGCTCACCCGCCTCACTGCTGGACGATCTCGCGCCTTTGGCGGAGGTTTGCGATCCCTCCACGCGTGTCATCATCGTCGGCCGGCACAATGACATAACGCTCTATCGCGATCTCATCCGCAACGGCATCTCCGAATATCTCGTCGCTCCAATCAATATGGCCGATCTCCTGGGTTCGATCGCCGCGATCTTCGTCGATCCGGAAGCGGAGCCGCTTGGCCGTAACATCGCCTTCATTGGCGCCAAGGGCGGTGTGGGCTCGTCCACCATCGCGCACAATTGCGCCTTTGGTATTTCCAGTCTTTTTTCCACGGAAACCATTCTGGCTGATATGGACCTTGCCTACGGAACGGCGAATATCGATTTCGATCAGGACCCTGCCCAAGGCATGGCTGAAGCGGTCTTTTCGCCGGAGCGGCTGGACGAGGTTTTTCTCGACCGTCTCTTGACGAAATGTTCCGATCATCTGTCGCTTCTGGCAGCGCCGTCTCTTCTCGACCGCACCTACGATCTCGATCGTCAAGCCTTTCTGCCGATCCTCGAGGTTTTGCAGCGCAGCGCCCCGGTTGCGGTTCTCGATCTTCCCCACCAATGGTGCGACTGGACGCGGGCAGTCCTTGCGGAAGCCGATGAGGTGGTCATAACGGCCGTTCCCGATCTCGCAAACCTGCGCAATACGAAAAATCTCTTCGACGCGCTGATAAAGCTGAGACCCAACGATAAATTGCCGCATCTCGTTCTCAATCAGGTCGGCATGCCCAAACGTCCGGAAATCGCGCCGGCGGATTTCCTTGAGCCGCTTGAAATCGAACCGATCGCGATCATCCCGTTCGACGCATCATTATTCGGAAATGCCGCCAATAGCGGCCGAATGATCAGCGA
This sequence comes from Agrobacterium sp. ST15.13.013, assembly GCF_027956525.1. Classification (NCBI taxonomy): domain Bacteria; kingdom Pseudomonadati; phylum Pseudomonadota; class Alphaproteobacteria; order Hyphomicrobiales; family Rhizobiaceae; genus Agrobacterium; species Agrobacterium sp. ST15.13.013. The sequence continues at coordinate 93,536 of NZ_JAQKGP010000004.1, read as the reverse complement.
GATGGATGAAAAATCGCAAATAGCGGAAACCTTCTCGCAAATCGCCCACACCATCACAGGCCGCTCCGTGCTGCGCAAAAGCAGGCGCGGCGGTCTCGAAAAACTGAAGAATATTCTCAAGCGCAAGTAGGTCTTTTGCCTGCGCCCTTAGACGGAAACGCCGATGTTCGGAAAACGCGGGCCTGAGGGCCCACCCAGAAGCACGAAGCCGGAACCTGTTGCACCTGTACATATGCAGGCGGTGACGGCGCCTGAACCTCGTTCTGCTGCGATTGACACTCTTGAACCCGGCCAATCGCCGGCAATGCGTCAGGCGACCGCAAGCGTACCGCCGGCACAGAAAAAACGCGCCCGCACGGAAGATTACTACAATACCAAGAGCCAGGTATTTTCCGCACTTATCGATACGATCGACCTTTCGCAACTCGCCAAGCTCGACGCGGAGAGCGCACGCGAGGAAATTCGCGATATCGTCAACGATATTATCACGATCAAGAATTTCGCCATGTCGATCGCCGAGCAGGAAGAGCTGCTCGAAGATATCTGCAATGACGTTCTTGGTTACGGGCCGCTGGAGCCTCTCCTCGCTCGCGATGATATCGCCGATATCATGGTCAACGGTTCCGGCCAGACCTTCATCGAAGTCGGCGGTAAAACCATCGAATCCGATATTCGTTTTCGTGACAATGCGCAGTTGCTTTCCATCTGCCAGCGCATCGTCAGCCAGGTCGGCCGACGGGTGGATGAGTCGAGCCCGATATGCGACGCGCGCCTACCGGACGGATCGCGTGTCAACGTCATCGCGCCGCCGCTCGCCATCGACGGTCCGGCGTTGACGATCCGAAAATTCAAGAAGGACAAGCTGACACTCGACCAGCTGGTGCGTTTCGGAGCGATTACGCCGGAAGGCGCGACATTGCTCAAAATTATCGGTCGCGTCCGCTGTAATGTCGTCATTTCGGGCGGCACCGGCTCGGGCAAGACCACGCTTCTCAATTGCCTGACGAGCTTCATCGACAGGGATGAACGTGTCATCACCTGCGAAGACACCGCCGAACTGCAGCTGCAGCAACCGCATGTGGTGAGGCTCGAAACACGTCCGCCGAATATCGAAGGAGAAGGCGAGATCACCATGCGCGATCTCGTCAAGAACTGCCTTCGCATGCGGCCCGAACGCATCATCGTCGGCGAAGTGCGCGGACCGGAAGTTTTCGACCTTCTCCAGGCCATGAACACCGGTCACGACGGTTCGATGGGAACGCTGCACGCCAATACGCCGCGCGAATGCCTCAGCCGTATCGAATCGATGATCGCCATGGGCGGCTTCACCCTGCCGGCCAAGACCGTGCGTGAAATCATCTCAGGCTCGATCGATGTCGTCATTCAGGCGGCGCGTCTGCGCGACGGCTCGCGCCGGATAACGCAGATCACGGAAGTGATCGGCATGGAAGGCGATGTCATCGTCACCCAGGATCTGATGCGATACGAGATCGAAGGCGAGGATGCGCAGGGCAGGCTGATCGGCAGACACGTATCGACCGGTATCAGCAAGCCCAACTTCTGGGATCGTGCACGCTATTACGGCGAAGAAAAACGCCTGGCGGCCGCGCTCGATGAGATGGAAAAGACATCCTAAGGGAAAGCGACTGCCATGGACCCGACAATAGTGTTACTGGCCGTACTCGTCGCCATCTCGGCAGGAGCACTCGCTTATGCGTTTCTTTTCCAGCAGATAGAGGTCGAAAAAAAGACCACCAGTCGTTTCAAGCGGGTGCGGGCCGCAGAGACGGATCACGCAAATATCAAAGCTGCGCGCGATCGGGTTCAGGAGCTCAGCAAGCGCCGCAAGTCCATGCAGGACAGCCTGCGGGACATGGAGAAGAAACAAAATGAAAAGGCGAAAAAAACAAAGAATGTCAGCCTGCGCGATAAACTGATGCAGGCTGGGCTGGTAATTTCCGTTCGGCAGTTCCACCTTCTGAGCCTTGGCGCGGCAGCTTGCGCCGCTTTTATTGCACTTATCTACGGTCTGTCGTTAATGACAGTTCTCTTCGTCGCCGCTGTTGCGGCCTTGGGATTGCCACGCTGGGTATTGGCTTTTCTCCTCAAGCGACGGCAGAAAAAATTCCTCGAGGAATTCCCCAATGCGCTTGATGTCATGTGCCGCTCGATCAAGTCGGGTTTGCCGTTGAACGACGCGGTACGCCTGATCGCGTCAGATGGTCAGGAGCCGGTAAAGACAGAGTTTCAGCGAGTTGTCGATGCGCAGCAGGTTGGCATCGGGATTCCCCAAGGGATAGAGCGTATGATGCTGACCATGCCGCTTTTCGAAGTGAGTTTCTTCAGCATTGTCATCAATATCCAGGCACAGGCAGGCGGCAATCTGTCGGAGGCGTTATCCAACCTTTCGAAGGTGTTGCGCGACCGAAAAAAAATGCGCGCAAAAGTGAACGCCCTATCCATGGAGGCAAAAGCGTCTGCCGTCATTATCGGCGCATTGCCTTTCATCGTTATGCTGCTGGTGCACTTTACGTCACCTGACTATCTTTCAGTCCTGTTCACGGATATGCGCGGGCACATCATTCTGGGTGCATCTGGACTATGGATGCTCATAGGAATTTTCATCATGCGTCAAATGATCAATTTCGATATTTGAGGGTCATCAATGACAAGGAATCTCCTTTCAGACCTGACAAATCCGCAGACCATTATTGCGATTCTGGTAACAGTGGCAGTTTTCGCCACTCTTTATACGCTCATTACGCCTTTCTTCGAGCGAAAAGACTTTGCCAAGCGCATGAAAGCCGTATCGTCGGAGCGAGAACTCATTCGCAGCCGCGAGCGCGAGCGACTTGCGACAGCAACCAGAGACGGCAAGACCTCCCTGCGAGGCAACAACAATAAGTCCGCACGTCGAATCGTCGAAAAATTCAACCTCCGGGAAGCACTTGCCGACAAGAACACAATGAACAAGCTGCGAGCAGCCGGTTTTCGTTCGCAAAATGCGCTTAATACATTTCTCGCCGCCCGGTTCATCTTTCCGTTCATTTTCCTGGCCGTGGCCTTCACCTGGGTTTTTATTCTCGGAAACCTGGCTGATCAGGCTTTTGTCGTTCAGCTGATGGCGGTGCTTCTTTTCGGCTATGTCGGCTTTTACGCCCCCAATATCTATGTTTCGAACCGCATGACCAAGCGACAGGCATCGATCAAACGGGCATGGCCGGATGCGCTTGACCTGATGCTGATCTGCATCGAATCCGGTGTATCGATGGAAGCCGCCATGCGCCGCGTAGCGGAAGAGATGGGCGAGCAGTCACCTGAACTCGCAGAAGAAATGATTCTGACGACAGCGGAATTGTCCTTCCTTCAGGACAGGCGTGTCGCTCTTGAGAATTTTGGTATGCGCACACAACTGGACGGTGTCAAAAGCGTGGTGCAGGCCCTTATCCAGGCGGAGCGGTACGGCACCCCCCTCGCCCAGGCCCTGCGCGTTCTCGCGCAGGAAGGCCGGGACGAGCGAATGAATGAAGCCGAGAAAAAGGCCGCAGCGTTGCCGCCCAAACTGACTGTACCGATGATAATATTCTTCCTGCCGGTTCTCATCGCCGTCATTCTCGGGCCTGCCGGCATTCGTGTCGCCGACACATTCTGACGACGAACCATCAGGGCGCGGCCTCTCTATGACTGCAAAAGCGTATCAACCGGCCGGCTTACCGTCCTTTTTCGCCAGTTGCTGCCAGGAGTTCTGCTGTGAAAGCATTGCGCGCAGATAGGTGAGATTTGCCTGCGCCTGTTGTGGCGAGAGTTCCTGAACCGCGATGCGCTCGGCTTCGGCAAAGCGGCCCTGTAGACCGACCACGAGCGCGAGGTTCTGGCGAACGCGGCTATCGGCGCCCGGCTGGGCGATGGCGGATTGCAGATATGTTTCGGCAGTGCGCGGATCGCTCGACAGGACGTAAGACATGCCGAGGTTGGACAATACACTCGGGTCGTTCGGCTTCAGGTCAAGCGCCTGCCTGTAGCGGGAACGCGCCTCGTTCGAACGTCCAAGCTGATCGAGCACGGCGCCCTCGGCGGAATAAAGCCGCCAGTCGGGCCGGTCCGGCGTCTGTGCCCGCTGGATGGTCGAAAGCGCCTGTTCCAGCTGGCCGGCAGCCGCCTGCGATTTGCCATAGGCGGCAAGCACATCACGGTCGGCCGGATTGGCGATGGCGATCTGCTGCATGACGGCGAGAGCCTGTGTGTTCTTGCCGGTCATCATCAGCACGCTGGCATAATTCATGCCCACCGATTTGTCCTTGGGATTGCGTTCATAGGCTTTGCCGGCGGTCTCTTCCGCCTGCCGAAGCTGCTCCATGTTCAGATGGTCGTAAGAACGCGTGGCCACGGGAATGGAGCCGGTGGACATACGATCGGGCTTGTTGGCGCCCGCGCATCCTGAAACCGCAAGAACCAATGCGGCAAGACATGCTCCCCGCAGCAACCCTGTCCGGCCTGTCTCGCCCAAAGAAAATGCAGTCATGGCAGCGCCCCCGCCCGAGAATGATCGATCTTGCGCCCGACACACGACAGACTCACATGACGCAACTTTCGCTTAAGCAATAATCTGTTAACCCTAACAGAGCGTTAATCGCACCGATTCTCGACATTTACGGAAGCATATAATGGCGCCCTATCAGTTCATCGAACGCCCGACCCCCTTCAGCTCCAAGGCCGGCAGCACATTGCCGGTTTTCGCCGTCACGCCGGCCCATATCGAACAGGGCGCCATCGACCCTGTCGCTCTGGATTGGGCGAAGAAGGCGGGGTTCAAGGCGGAGGCGGGCGCTATCCTCCTCGTTCCTTCCGCCGATGGTTCGCTGGGCGGCGTGCTTCTCGGCCTCGGCGGCAATCCCTCGGAAATCCCCTTCATCACCGGGAAACTCGCCCGTGAACTGCCGGAAGGCGAATGGCACATCGAAACCGCACCCCTGACGGCCAATCGGCTCGCTCTCGGTTTCGGCCTCGGCAGCTACCGCTTCGACAAATACAAGACCACCAAGGCGAACGGGGCAAAGCTCCTTATTCCGCAGGATGCGGAAGACGGCGAGATCAAGCGCGTTCTGGCCGGCGTTTTCCTTGCGCGCGATCTCATCAATGTTCCGGCCAACGATATGGGACCGGATGAGCTCGAGATTGCCTTCCGCGCGCTTGCCGCCCATTACAAGGCAAAGGTGAAGGTCACTACCGGCGATGATCTGCTCAAGGAAAACTTACCCCTGATCCATGCTGTCGGTCGGGCCAGCGAAAGCGCGCCGCGGCTTCTGGAAATGAACTGGGGCAAGAAGGGCAATCCGCGCCTCACCCTTGTCGGCAAAGGCGTCTGCTTCGATACAGGCGGCCTCGATATCAAACCCGCCGCCTCCATGGCGCTGATGAAGAAGGATATGGGAGGCGCCGCCAATGTCCTCGGCCTTGCGCTGATGATCATGGATGCGAAACTGCCTGTCGATCTGCGCGTTCTCGTGCCGGCGGTCGAGAACTCCATTTCCGCCAATGCCTTCCGTCCCGGCGATATCTATAAGAGCCGCAAGGGGCTGACGGTACAGATCGACAATACCGACGCCGAAGGTCGTCTCGTTCTGGCGGATGCGCTCGCTTATGCGGACGAGGATGCGCCGGACCTGATGATCGACATGGCGACGCTGACGGGTGCGGCGCGTGTCGCGCTCGGCCCGGATCTGCCGCCCTTCTACACCGATGACGAGGATCTGGCGCATGATATCGCGGAAGCCAGCATCGATACGGACGATCCGTTGTGGCGCATGCCGCTCTACATGGGCTACGACAAGGATATACGCTCGCGCGCAGCCGATATCACCAATGCGCCTTCGGGCGGCATGGGCGGATCGATCACCGCCGCCCTGTTCCTGAAACGTTTTGTCACCAATACCAGGCGCTGGGCGCATTTCGATATTTACGGCTGGTCTCTGAGCGAAAGGCATCACTCATCGATCGGCGGCGAGGCGCAGGGCATCCGCGCACTCTTCCATTATATTGCACACCAGTTTGCGAAGTAATCTGCTGATAGGTCAGGCTTCCACGGGCGCTTCCTCAACCGGAGCGCCCGTTTTCAATTCGGAGCATTCCGGACGGAAAACCGGGCTCCAAGTTTCCTGGAAAAGCTTTAAACCAGCACCTTCTGTTCCTTATGGTCCTCTTCACCGAAGAACTTCAGGTACCGTTGCACCTCGCCCGGATCACCGGTCGCCTTTTGCGGGTTGTCCGAGAGCTTCACCGCCGGCCGGCCATTGGCGTCGCTGACCTTGCAGACGATGGAAATCGGCTTGAGGCTGGCGATGGTTTTTGGCGCGCAACCGGCAAAATCATTGGTGAGGTTGGTGCCCCAGCCGAAGCTCATGCGAACCCGGCCTTCGAAATGCCTGTAGGTATCGATGATGGCGTCGACATCGAGACCGTCGGAGAAGATCAACATCTTCTTGCGCGGATCGCGGCCCATCTTCTGCCACCACTCGATGATCTTTTCGCCGCCTTCGATCGGCGGGGCGCTGTCGGGACGGAAACCCGTCCAGTCTGCCACCCATTCCGGCGCGTTGCGCAGGAAAGCCGCCGTGCCGAACGCATCCGGCAGCACGATCAGCAGGTTGCCGCCATAAAGCCGGTTCCAGTCCTTCAGGACCTGATAGGGAGCGGCAGCCAGTTCCTCATTCGTCTGCGCCAGCGCCGCGACGACCATCGGTAGTTCATGCGCGTTCGTGCCAACGGCTTCGAGATCGGAATCCATGGCGAGCAGGACATTGCTCGTACCGGTAAAGGCAGGACCGATGCCTTCCTTCAGCGCTTCCACGCACCAGCGTTGCCAAAGGAAACTGTGGCGGCGGCGAGTACCGAAATCGGAAATGCGCAGGCCCGGCAGTTCCCGCAGCCGCTCGACCTTCTCCCACATCTTGGCCTTGGCGCGGGCATAGAGCACATCGAGCGTGAAATAGCCGAGCGAACGCATGGCGCTGCGCGAGCGCAACTCGTTGATGATGGCGAGCGCCGGGATTTCCCAGAGCGTCGTGTCCATCCAGCGGCCATGGAAATTCAGCTCATATTGCCCGTCGCGCTTGAAAAGCTCGTATTCGGGCAATTGATAGCTCGACAGCCAGGAGAGGAATTCCGGCTCGAAAATCTGCGAGCGGCCGTAAAACGTATTACCCGCAAGCCAGATATTTTCCTTCTTGGAAAGACGCAGGGTACGCGCATGATCGAGCTGCTCGCGCAGTTCCATCTCGTCGATTTCTTCCGCCAGCCGTACCGTCTTCGTGCGGTTGATCAGGGAAAACGTCGCGTCGACTTCCGGATAGAGTTTCCAGATCATCTGCAACATCAATAGCTTGTAAAAATCCGTGTCGATCAGGCTGCGGACGATCGGGTCTAGCTTCCAGGTATGATTGTGGACACGGGTGGCTATATCGGTCTTCGTCATACTTGCATTCCCCAATATCGGCCAAAGGTCAGAATAGCCGATGTCACTCCGCACCCTGGCAGGTATCAACCTGTCATGCGGAAGATTTATCTGAAAAAGCGACAACAAGTCCAGAGCACCCGCCTGGCAAATGCCTGCCACCACAGCTCACGCATCGATTTTCCGAAGACCACAAAGGGGTTTTCGGTCCGGCGTTCAAACCATGCGGCTTCAGAAGGTCGGGTCGACGGGGTTTATGCCGGGATACCAGTCCTTGGAGACCGGATTTCTGCCGCCGAAACTGGAAATGCCGTTTTCGTCGGTACAGCGATACCCCTGAACGGGAAGCCCACGGCTGCCGAAAACATCCCGGTAAGGACCTCGGGAATATCCGGTCACACCCAATGCGCTATGGCAGTTGTAACGGACCTTTGGCTGCAGCGTTCGCGGGTCCTTGACGCCCGGCAGGTTTGCATAGGCATCCGGTGCGGGGGCAAAACCATTCTGAAAAACGGTCTGCGCCTGCGCAGGGGCGCTCAGCAAAATCGCTGTGACGATCGTTGCCAGTCGTGTTGCCGTTCTCGTCTTCATCGTTGCCAGTCCCATACCATCATCCAACCGATGTAGGCGTCGGAAACTCTCCCACAAAGGGCCCGGCAGGCACAATTTCGTGAAAGCCGCCTTCTCAATCCTCCAGCCGGCGGAAAGCCGTCGGCTTTTCGTAAAGCCAGCCGATGCGCTGGATGGCCGCATCGAGATTTTCGCGTGCAACATTCATCGTATGGCCATTGGCATGCAGCAAGGTTTCCTCGCTTTCCATGAGGCCGACATGGCCCTTCCAGAAGACGAGATCGCCGCGGCGCAATTCATCCCGCTCGATTTCCACACCGAGCGACTTCACCTGCATGTCGGTATCGCGCAGAACCCGCCGGCCCGTCATGGCCATGGAAAGCTGCACGAGGCCGGAACAATCGATACCGAAGCCGGAGCGTCCGCCCCAGAGATAGGGCGTTTCGATAAAGCGCAGCGCCACCGCCACATAATCTTCGTCAAGCGCCGCGTCGACGGCCTGGCAATGAGCGGCGATGATGCCTTCGCCTTTTTCGGTCAGCAGGTAACGGGTACCGCGTGTCTCCGCCTCGCCTACAATCTGGATCAGGCTACCCATGGACAGTGCTGCGACCGGCGGTTTGCGCAACTCAGCGGCTGGATAGAGAAAAGTGCGCGGCGCAGTCACCCGATGGGTGGCGACAACGACATCGCCAATCGCCTTTTCCGGCACATAGCCGGCATAACCATCCGCATCCGCCTGCACCCATGCCCAGCCGTTCGCCCGGTCGAAAACACGGATGGTTTCGCCAGACAGCAGCTCGGTATCGATGCCGACGGCAAGGTCCGGCGTCGGCCGCAGGCCAATAACCGGCACCGCGATCTGGGCAGGCGAGCCGCTGACAAAACGTTCGGCCTGCACCACGCCCCGCAGCTTTTCATCGGCGAGATCGGAGCGGAAGACATTCAGGCGGCGGTCGAGCATCATGGGTTTCACATCCAGGGGTTAGATCTTGCGTGCCTGATCAATAATCAGGTCGCCGAATTTTTCCAGATAAAGCGCACCAGCCACCGTACGTTTTATCACGACATTGCGCTTGTCCCGCTCATCCCGAACCCGATCGACGAGTCCGAGAGCGCCGAGGCTGTCGAGCGCGCGGGTAATGACCGGTTTGGTGACTCCCATCGTTGCCGCAAGACCCCTGACGGTGTGTGGTGGCGTGACGAGATAAATCTGCAGCAGGATGGCGGTTTGACGCAAGGTCAAATCCGGCTGATCGTCAATGACCTGCGTCGTGGACACACGATGCCAGAGGCCAAGCGCCTCCGAGGGCGACAATTGTGCAGGCAAACCTTGCCCCTCCAGTCGTTTTCTTACCTTTTTCATTCAAGAGAACGGAAAACTCAAGAACCATCCCGCACAAACAGAACCGCCGCACGGCGCAGATCAGAAAGATCGCGCGGCGCGGCGGTATTTGTTGACCCGTTTTCGGGCCATGATGTCCCCTCTGGACTTGCAGGATAAGAAGCAGGAAGCGTGCCAGTTTTGATGCAACGCACAAATATTCGTAAAAACAGCAACTTAAGGGAAAAATTCGTCTTTTGGCGAAATTTTCCGCAAAGGATAAGCAGCAATAAAAATAGGCAAAAATAACTCAATGCATAAAAATTGCCTTCCGCCGCGACAGCGGAAGGCAAGGATACGCGGATCAGATCTCCGCGCCACGCGCGGCATCGACCGCATCGGCATTCTGTCGCCGGTTATAGCGGATCGACGACCAGAGCGAGATGCCGATCAGGCCCGCGCCGCCAAGGCCCGTGATGACCTCCGGAATATGCACCATGGTCTGCACGTACATGATGACGGACAGGATGAGGATCGCATAAAAGGCGCCGTGCTCCAGATAGCGATATTCGGCCAGGGTTCCCTTCTCGACCAGCATAATGGTCATCGAGCGCACATACATGGCACCGATGCCGAGGCCGATGGCGATAATGAAGAGGTTCTGCGTCAGCGCGAAAGCGCCGATCACGCCGTCGAAGGAGAAGCTGGCATCCAGCACTTCGAGGTAAAGAAACGCACCGAAGCCGCCTTTTGCAGCGCCCTCCAGCATTTCCTGGCTGCGGTCGAGAATACCGCCGACAACTTCCACCAGCAGGAAGGTCAGAAGACCCCAGATCGCCGAATGGAAGAAGGTGTTGGCGGCGACCGGACCAAGTTCAGGATTGTCGCTTGCGCCGATGATGCGGGAAAAGATCAGCATGACGACCAGCACGAAGGCAATCTCGATGCCCTTGACGGAGGAATAGATTGCAGCCTTTTCCTCGATCCAGCGTACCCAGTGCACATCCTTTTCGTGGTCGAAGAAGAAGTTGAGGCCGACCATCATCAGGAAGGTGCCGCCGAAAGCCGCAATCGGCAGATGGGCGTCACGCATGATTTCCGCATAACGCTCCGGCTGTGTGGCCGCCATGACGAGAGCTGTCCAGGGGCCGACATTGGCCGCGACGACCACGATGAGCAGCGGGAAGACGATACGCATGCCGAAAACGGCAATCAGAATACCCCATGTCAGGAAGCGATGCTGCCAGACCGGTGTCATATCCTTCAGCTTGTTGGCGTTAACGATGGCGTTGTCGAAGGAAAGTGAGATTTCCAGCACCGCCAGAACGACACAGATGAAGAAGATCGTCGCCGTGCCGCCCACCGTTCCGGTCATTTCCCAACCGAGATAACCGCCGAGGATCAGGCCGACGATGGTGACGATAAAAGCCCACTTGAAGTAGGTAAGCGTGTTTTTCTGGGCAGCGCTCATGTCCGGTCGCCTCCAATGACGAGGACGTTCACGGACCGACGAGAGGCGTCGGGCCGCACGCAGAAAGCACGCGCGCGAAGCACATTCAGGTTTTTCATAGTTTTTAATCCGCCGGCCAATTTTTGCAGGCGGTACCGACATCGCGAGAGCGCCGTAAAACTCTCGCCAGAGGGGCCCGGCACCTTTGTTTCCTCTGCCGTTGCGAGACAAATCATCGCAGGGCCCCTTCTTACTTCCTGAAGATCACGCCTTCGTCAAGACCCGTGATTGTGACCACGGCGAACTGGAAAGATCAAACCTGCTCCGCAGCCAGTCCTTCGGCGGTTTCACGGCGTCGCTTGAGTGTATTTTCGCGGAAGAAAATATAAAGTCCGGAAAGAACAATCAGGCCTGCACCGACAACGATACTGGTCTGCGGCACATCGTTGAAGAACAGCCAGCCGAAGATCACCGCCCAGAGCAGCAGCGTATATTGCAGCGGTGCGACGGTTGCAGCATCGGCGAGTTTAAGTGCCCGGTTGACCAGCACATGCGCTGTCATGGCGACGACGCCAAGCAGGCCGAGGAAGGCGAGATCGAAACCGGACTGAACCGGCAGCCATCCCGATGGCGTAAGGAATACCGCGACAATGCCCGCAAGCGCCGCACCGATGATCTGCCAGAAGGCAAGCACGGTATCCGGCGTATTGCGCAGCTGGCGGCCAGACAACATCATGAAAGCGAAAGCGGCGCTACCGAGGATCGAAAACAATGCTGCGGAGGTGAGGCTTGCCGAACTGGGCTTGAGCGCGATGAGAACGCCGACAAAACCGATGGCGATGGCCGTCCAGCGACGCCAGCCCACTTTTTCTCCGAGCAGAAACGGTGAGAGCGCCGCCACATAAATGGGGGCGGCCAGCCAATAGGTCATGACATCGGCGAGCGGCAGGGCCGCGACGGCGAAATAGAAACAGAAGAGTTCTGCGGTGGAAAAGAAAACGCGCGCAAACTGAAGGCCGGGACGCTCAATTCTGACAAGGCCGGAGAGGCCGGCACGCCAGACGATCGGAACGAGGATAATAAGCGCCGCCGCGCTGCGAATAAGGATCACCTGACCCTGGCTATAGGTGGCGACGAGCCACTTCCCCATGGCGTCGTTCAGTGCGAAAAGCAGCATTCCAAGCAGCATGACGGCCACGCCGAGGCCAGTCGGCGAAAGCTTACGTAGTATAGACATGTCAGTTCCGATCTCTCCCAATGGCTGCATTGGTCGTCCAGCCAGCTATCCTTTGTCAAGCCCCGAACAGCCAGGCCCGAACAATTAATAGTACTAATAATATCGACATGTGGGATGTCAGGTGAATATCCGCCGTTCTTCGGCCACGAGTTCCTGGAGAAAATCGACCACTGTGCGGACGCGGACAAGTTGACGGGCGGATTCGTGATAGGCTGTCCAATAGGACCGGCTGATGGTGAGTTGCGGCATGATGCGCAAAAGCTCGGGATATTGCCCCGCGATGTAATTATGCAGGATACCGATACCCGCACCGGAGCGCACTGCCTCGGTCTGACCGGTGGCGCTCGATATTTCGAAGGCGGCGTCCCAGTCGCGCATGATCTCACCGGTAAAGTTAAGTGAAGGCGAAAAGATCAGGTCCTCTACATAACCGATCCGCCGGTGGCGCTTCAGTGCCTCGACATCATCAGGCGTTCCGTAATCGGCCAGATAATCCGCCGAGGCATAGAGGCCCAGCGAATAATCGGTGAGCTTCGAAAACATCAGCCTGCCCTGCTCCGGCCTTTCGATGGTGATGGCTATATCGGCCTCGCGCTGCGACAGAGAGAAAGAGCGTGGCACCGGCACGAGCTGGATTTTAAGATCGGGATAACGCGCCGTCAGCCGGCCGAGCCGCGGCGCGAGGAAGGAAACGCCGAGACCATCCGGCGCGCCGATGCGCACCGTTCCCGCCACCGCCGTATCGACGCGGCCGAGATTTGCCTGGGCATTCAGCATTTCGGTTTCCATGCGCTCGGCCCCGGCAAGAAGGCGCTGGCCCTCTTCCGTCAACTCGCAGCCATTGGTGCTTCTCAGGAAGAGCTGTGTGCCGATGGCCGCTTCCAACGCGGAAATACGGCGGCTGAGGGTGGCGTGGTTCACACCGAGCTTTCTCGCCGCCGAAAGAAACTGGCCGCTTCGCGCCACGCTTAGAAACAAACGCACATCATCCCAGTTCATGGCACCCTCCTTATGTCTATTTTTGCACAATGGATGCTTATTTCAGGCGATTGATTTGTGCAAATCGAAAGGTAATGCTGCGCCATCACATTCTGGAGGAAAACCCATGAAGGAAATCGGTCATTTCATTAATGGCAAGCATGTGCCCGGCACCAGCGGTCGCACATCGAATGTCTACAACCCGGCCACTGGCGAAGTTCAGGCGACTGTCGCGCTTGCGAGCGATGCCGAGCTTCGCGCCGCTGTTGAGAGCGCAAAAGCGGCACAGCCAAAATGGGCCGCCACCAATCCGCAGCGCCGCGCCCGCGTTTTCTTTAAATTCGTCGAGCTTCTGAACCGCGACATGAATGAGCTGGCGGTGCTGCTTTCCAGCGAGCACGGCAAGACCGTCGAGGATTCCAAGGGCGATATCGTCCGTGGCCTCGAAGTGTGCGAATTCGTCTGCGGCATTCCGCATCTGCAGAAGGGTGAATTCACCGAAGGTGCTGGCCCTGCGATTGACATGTATTCGATCCGCCAGCCGGTCGGCATCGGTGCGGGCATCACCCCGTTCAACTTCCCCGGCATGATCCCGATGTGGATGTTCGCCCCGGCGATCGCCTGCGGCAACGCCTTCATCCTCAAGCCTTCCGAGCGCGACCCGTCCCTGCCAATCCGCCTTGCCGAACTGATGATCGAAGCCGGTCTTCCGGCTGGCATCCTGAACGTCGTCAACGGCGACAAGGGCGCGGTCGACGCCATCCTGACCGATCCCGATATCGGCGCGGTCTCCTTCGTCGGCTCGACGCCGATTGCGCGCTACGTCTACGGCACGGCCGCCATGAACGGCAAGCGTGCGCAGTGCTTCGGCGGTGCGAAGAACCACATGATCATCATGCCGGATGCCGATCTCGACCAGGCGGTAAACGCCTTGATGGGCGCAGGTTACGGTTCCGCCGGCGAGCGTTGCATGGCGGTTTCCGTTGCGGTTCCGGTTGGCGAAGAAACGGCAAATCGCCTCGTTGAAAAGCTCATCCCGCAGATCGAGGCGCTGAAGATCGGTCCCTATACCGATGACAAGGCCGATATGGGTCCGCTCGTCACCAAGGAAGCCCAGACGCGCGTCAAGGGTCTGATCGACAGCGGTGTCGAACAGGGCGCAAAGCTACTGGTCGATGGCCGCGACTTCAAGCTGCAGGGTTATGAAGACGGCTATTTCGTCGGTGGCTGCCTGTTCGACCATGTCACTCCTGACATGGACATCTACAAGACGGAAATCTTCGGACCGGTTCTCTCCGTCGTGCGCGCCAAGAACTACGAAGACGCGCTGGAATTGCCGATGAAGCACGAATATGGCAACGGCGTCGCGATCTACACCCGTGACGGCGATGCCGCCCGCGACTTCGCAAGCCGCATCAATATCGGCATGATCGGCATCAACGTTCCGATCCCCGTTCCGCTCGCCTATCATTCCTTCGGCGGCTGGAAGGCTTCGAGCTTCGGCGACCTCAACCAGCACGGCACGGATTCGATCAAGTTCTGGACAAAGACCAAGACGATCACCTCGCGCTGGCCGTCGGGTATCAAGTCGGGCGCAGAATTCGTCATGCCGACAATGAAGTAACCCGAGAAGCACGTAGACAAACAAAGCCCCGCTGCAAAAACAGCGGGGCTTTTTATTAGATTTCGGCAGAACGGTAAGGGTTGCGCCGGGATTAGTTGGTCGGGCCGTCGTTGAAACCCACTTCATCAACCAGTTCGGACGCCTGCTTGCGATGGGCGGCTATGTCCGTCAGCGGCAGCTTGTCCGGATTGATGGGGCCGAAGCCCTTCACAACATCGGATGGCTCCGCACCGGGCAGCACCGGATATTCAAAGACCTGCCTGGCGTAGATTTCCTGCGCCTCCCGCGAGGCCAGGAATTCCATCAGCTTCAGCGCATTGTCTTTGTTGGGGGCGTATTTCGTCAGAGCCATGCCGGAGATATTCACATGCGTGCCGCGATCGCCCGCATTGGGGAAAATCACCCGCACCGATCCGGCCCATTCCTTTTCTTCCGGCTCGCGATCATTGGTCAGCATCAGGCCGACATAATAGGTGTTGCCGAGCGCGATATCGCATTCACCGGAAAAGATCGATTTCGCCTGGCTGCGGTCGGTTCCATCAGGCTTGCGAGCAAGATTGTTCTTCAGGCCGGTCAGCCATGTGCGGGTATAATCGACGCCGTGATGGGCGATCATCGAGGCGATCAGCGCGATATTATAGGAATGCTGGCCGTCGCGAATGCAGATCTTGCCCTTCCATTTCGGATCGGCAAGCTCCTCATAGGTAATCTCCTTCTGGGTCACCCTTTCCTTCGACGCATAGACCACTCGGCCGCGCGTGGTGAGCCCAAACCATTCGCCCTCGGGATCGCGCAGATTGGCGGGGATATCCTTTTCGATGACGGGATCGTTGAGGACCGGCTGGGTAACCTTGCCCTCCCTCGCCTCGACGAGACGGGCGATATCGACCGTCAGCAACACATCCGCAGGTGAATTGACGCCCTCGGCCTGAATGCGTTCCACCAGCCCCTTGTCGAGAAAAAGCACATTCGCCTCTATCCCGGTTTCCTTCGTGAAAGCATCGAGCAGCGGCTGGATCAATTCAGGCTGGCGATAGGAATAGACGTTAACCTCCCCCTCCGCCAAAGCGACGGGCGCGGCGACAAGGATCGTCAACCCTGAAAAAACGGCAGCGGAAAAGTATGATTTCAAGCTTGCCATTATGAACGCCTCCATTACATTCGGATTCTTGACTTGTTTGTTCATGAATCATCCGGACGGTCAACAACGCTGTTCGAGAAATATCGGATGGGTACCAGTTTTTTCAGTTTTTGGAATTGTTCTAAACTGAAAAAGAGACTATATAACTCCACATTGAGAGTTAGGAGACCAGCATGCGCTTGACCAAACAGACCAACTATGCCGTTCGCATGTTGATGTATTGCGCCGCAAATGACGGCCATCTGAGCCGCATTCCCGAGATTGCCAGGGCCTATGGCGTTTCGGAGCTGTTCCTGTTCAAAATCCTGCAGCCGCTCAACAAGGCAGGTCTGGTGGAGACCGTGCGCGGCCGCAACGGCGGCGTGCGTCTTGGCAAACCCGCCGACAAGATCAGCCTGTTCGACGTGGTGAAGGTTACTGAAGACAGCTTCGCCATGGCCGAGTGCTTTGAGGATGGTGCGGTGGAATGTCCGCTTGTAGATAGCTGCGGCCTCAACTCGGCGCTTCGCAAGGCGCTTAATGCCTTTTTTGACGTTCTGGCGGAATACTCAATCGATGATCTCGTCAAGGCGCGGCCCCAGATCAACTTCCTCCTGGGTCTGGACACGGAAATGCCGAAGGTCGCTCCCCTTCCGGCTGCCTGATCATCCCATTGTCCCATCGGGAATTGCCATAGCCCGTGCCCTGTAGGCCACGGGCTTTTCTTATGTAAATAAGCAAGAAATGTAATATTTCTGGTCCTGCGTGTTGACGTCATGAACGGAAGCGGCGCATTTGGTCGCGAGCTTTTTCAAGCAAACACTCAGCGTCGCAATGATCATCAAGCCTGAACTCCATACATTCGCGCTCACCGCGCTCGTCGGCAGCATTGGTGCGCTGCTCGCCAGTCTCATCGATATCCCGGCGCCTTTTCTTTCCGGCCCGGCGCTTGCCGTGACGATTACGGGACTGGCCGGTGTAAGGCTTGGTATTCCCGCCTTTATCCGCAACGCCTGTTTCGTCGTCGTCGGCATTTCGATGGGAACGAGCGTGACGCCGTCCGTGATCGACGCCGCAAAGACCTGGCCCCTGAGTTTCGTAGTCGTGCTCGCCGCCGTCGTCATCATGCTCTATGTCGCCTACTGGATTCTGCATTACGGCTTCGGTTACGACCGGACGACAGCGATGCTAGGCGCCTCTCCCGGTCATCTCAGCTATATCATCAGCCTCGGCGCCGAAACGAAAAGCGACCTTGCGACCGTCAGCATCGTGCAAAGCGTGCGGGTGCTGGCGCTGACGCTTTCCGTGCCGCTGATCGTCGAATATTTCGATCTTGTCAGCAGGGAACCGCTTGTGGCCAACCCGCCAATGGGCCTTTTTACGCTGGCGCTGACCATCGGTGCATCGCTTCTGACCGGCTGGCTCTTCCTGCGCTGGAAGTTTCCGGCCGCCCTGCTGCTTGGCGGTGTCGCCATTTCCATAGGCACCCATATTACCGGCCTTACCGAAGGCGGTGTTCCCACCTGGCTCAGCCTGCCCGTCTATGTGCTTATCGGCTGCCTGATCGGCACGCGCTTTTCGAATGTCTCACTGATGGACGTGCGGAAAGGCTTTCTGGCGGGCTTCGTCGTCACCATCGCCGTGATGGTTATCGCTGGCAGCATTGCCTGGATGATTTCCGGTGTGACCGGCGTTCCTCTCAATGCCGTCATGATCGCCTATTCGCCGGGCGGTCTGGAAACCATGGCGGCGATGGCGGTGATGATGCATGCCGATACCGCCTATGTCGGTTCCCATCACGTCATCCGGCTCTTGTTTCTGTCCGTTCTCATGCCGCTCGTCATGGGCAGGGATGCGCGCAAACGTGACGGCGAAACCTGACTATCGGCGTCCGGCCGCAGCCAATGACGCAAAAAAAGCAGATGGCATGCAACCTTTTTTCCTTCCGGCTGTTTATGTTGTGCCGCAATTGCGGCGGCGATTTTTCGCCTGTTCGCAGGCTGACCCACCGGAGGAACATTCATGAACCGCTTGATGACGTTGACGGGCGCCGGACTTGCGCTTGCCCTTTCTGTTTCCATCGCGCAGGCGCAGGTGGTCGTGTCGTCCAAGATCGACACGGAAGGCGGTGTTCTCGGAAACATCATCCTCGCCGTCCTCAATCAGAACAAGATCGAAACGACGGATCGCATCCAGCTCGGCGCGACGCCGGTTGTGCGAAAAGCGATCACAGCCGGCGAGATCGACATTTATCCGGAATATACCGGCAACGCCGCCTTCTTTTTCTCCAAGGCGGACGATCCGCTCTGGAAAGATGCAGCCAAGGCCTATGAAGAAGCAAAAACACTCGACTTCGACGCCAACAAGATCGTCTGGCTGACACCATCTCCGGCCAACAACACCTGGGCTATTGCGCTGCGCAAGGACGTCGCCGACAAGAACAATCTCAAGACGCTTTCCGACTTCGGCAAATATGTTGCCGATGGTGGCGAGGTGGTCCTTGCCGCTTCTTCCGAATTCGTCAATTCCGCCGCTGCGCTGCCTGCATTTCAGACCACCTATGGCTTCACCATGAAGCCTGACCAGTTGATCACGCTTTCCGGCGGCGACACTGCGGCCACGATCGCCGCCGCCGCCAACCAGACGAACAACGCCAATGCTGCCATGGTCTATGGCACGGATGGCGGCATCGCGCCTTCAGGTCTCGTGGTGCTGGAGGATGACAAACATGTGCAGCCGGTCTATCAGCCAGCGCCGATCATTCGCGAAGAGGCTTTGAAAAAGCACCCGAATATCGAAGAGTTGCTGAAACCCGTGTTCGAAAAACTCGATCTGGCAACCCTGCAGGACCTGAATGCGCGCGTGCAGGTGGGGGGTGAACAGGCCAAGACCGTAGCCATCGACTTCCTGACAAAGAACGGCTTCGTCAAGTAACCGCTCGCGACGCCGGAGCGGGTTGCGGGAGCCGGTACGTTCCCATGATCCGGTCCGAATCCAGAGTAGGCGAGACAAAAGGCAGGGGAGCAGGATTTGACGAAGTGGCCTGACAAAGTGGGCGTGGTGATTTCGTCCCTGCTTCTTTATGCGCTTTTTGCGTCGCCTTTCATGACATTGCGTGCCAACCGGATCGTTCAGGGCGAGACACGCACGGTCTTCGAAGCGCTTCCGGGTTCAGCTGCAACTCTTCTCGTCACCATCGTTCTTGTTTCAGTCTTCATCGCCTTTTTCCGGTTTCCCACGCGATTGAAACTCGCAGCCGCGCTGGTCGGTCTTGCGGCACTGGCGGTTTTCATCGGGCAGGCGGCATCTTTTCTCACGCCAGAGGGTAACAGTTTTGCCCGCGTTTCGCCCGCAAGCGGCTTCTGGTTGATGTTTGCCGGTCTGGCTCTGCTCGCTACGGATTGTATTGCGCGTCTTGAGCCGAAGCCCGCTGCCCGGATTTTGTTGCTGCTGGCGGCCATCGCCGCACTCGCGGCCGTGCTGACAAGCGGCCTCTGGAACGACCTCTCCATCATCAAGGAATATACCGGCCGGGCCGATACGTTCTGGACCGAGGCTTTGCGGCACGTGGAACTTGCCATAGGCTCGCTGATCGCGGCGACCGTAGTGGGTATTCCCCTGGGGATACTCTGTTACAGGGTCGAGTGGTTGCGCGCGGGTGTACTGAATGGCCTCAATATCGTCCAGACCATCCCTTCCATCGCCCTTTTCGGCCTTTTGATCGCCCCGCTGGGGTGGATCGCAGCCACTGTGCCGGGCGCCGCGAAAATCGGCATCGCCGGCATCGGCATGGCGCCCGCTTTCGTGGCGTTGTTTCTCTATTCGCTGCTGCCGGTCGTTTCCAACACTGTGGTCGGTCTTTCCGGCGTTTCGCAGGCGGTCCGGGAAGCGGCGCGCGGGCTTGGCATGACGCCGGTGCAACGGCTGCTGCGGGTGGAATTTCCGCTGGCCATGCCGGTCATCCTCACCGGCATCCGCATCGTACTGGTGCAGAATATCGGCCTGGCGACGATAGCCGCCCTGATCGGCGGCGGCGGTTTTGGCGTTTTCGTATTTCAGGGCATCGGGCAGACAGCGATGGACCTCGTGCTGCTCGGCACCGTACCGACCGTCCTTCTTGGCTTTGCCGCAGCAATAACACTCGACGCCCTCATCGACAGCAATCTCTTCAGCGCAGGCGGAAGGCAAAAGGCATGATCGAAATCGACACCATCACGAAACGATATGGCGATGCAGCCGTCGTTGATCAGGTATCGTTGACTGTCGCGCCGCGCACCGTCACCGTCATCGTCGGCACCTCCGGCTCGGGAAAAACCACCCTGCTGCGCATGATAAACCGGCTGGTGGAGCCCACCTCCGGCACGATCCGTATCGACGGTGAGGATGTCAGCGCCATACCCGGCTTCAAGCTGCGCCGCCAGATCGGCTACGCCATTCAGGGCCATGGCCTTTTTCCGCACCGGACGGTGGCCGAAAATATTGCGACTGTTCCGCAGTTGATCGGCTGGGATCGCAAGCGGATCAATGCGAAGATCGACGCGCTGATGCAGCTCTTCCAGCTCGATCCCGCGCTTTATGCCAACCGTTTCCCGCATGAACTCTCAGGCGGTCAGCAGCAGCGTGTCGGCGTCGCGCGTGCGCTGGCCGCCGAACCGAACATTCTCCTGATGGACGAACCCTTCGGCGCGCTGGACCCGGTGATCCGCGCCAAGGCCCAGAACGATCTTCTCGACATCCAGAAAAAGCTCGGCGTGACCGTCGTTCTCGTCACACACGATATGGACGAGGCTTTTCATCTGGCGGATCGTATCGCCGTGATGGACAAAGGCCGTATCGTCCAAGACTGCCCGCCGGCCGAATTGGTGCTGAAACCGGCGACGGATTTCGTGCGCACCATGATCGGCGAAAACGAACGGGCGCTGAAACTGCTATCCGTTCTCTCCGTTGCCGATGTCGTGGAGCCGGGAAATGCTAAGGGCGAACCGCTCACCGAACATACAAGCCAGCGCGACGCCCTGTCGGCCATGTTATGGGCGGGCTGCGATGCCTTGCCGGTCGTCGGGGACGATGGGCAACCCGCCGGCCGGGTGCGGCGTGATGTTCTCCTCCAGCGCGCCGCCGGAGCCCTATGAAAAACGCATTATCCTTCTTTGCTCTCGGGCTACTGCTACTGGCGCTGATCATCTTTCTGGCAGCGCCGCAGGTCTTCGCACCGGTGTTCCGCCCTCTCGTGCAGGCCAATGCACCCGCAATCTACACGCAGGCCAATCTGCTTTCCCTCACCCTGTCGCATCTAACTATCGTGGCGATTGCCACGGGCTTGGCCACGCTCACGGCGGGGGCCCTTGCGGTTCTCGTCACCCGGCCTTTCGGGGCGGATTTCCTGCCGCTGTCGCGCAGCATCGTTAATATCGGCCAAACCTTTCCGCCCGTGGCGGTGCTGGCGCTGGCCGTGCCGATGATCGGTTTTGGCGAAAAACCGACGCTCATTGCCCTGTTTCTCTACGCGCTTTTGCCGGTATTCGAAAATTCGCTGACGGGTCTTACGACCCTGCCCGCCACGGTGATGGACGCCGCGAGAGGAAGCGGCATGACCGGCTGGCAACGCCTTGTCAAAGTGGAGTTGCCGCTTGCCCTTCCAGCCATTCTCGCCGGCATCCGGCTTTCGGCGGTCATCAGCCTTTCGACCGCAACCATCGGCTCGACAGTCGCGGCGCGCACCCTCGGCGAAGTGATCATTGCTGGCCTGCAATCCAACAATCTGGCCTTCATTCTTCAGGGCGGGCTGATCGTTGCGGCGCTGGCGATCCTGATTCACGCGGCCTTTTCCGCCATGGAAAAGACTGCGGCGCACAAAACCGGGCACTGACACAGTGCAAGCCCCCGCATTTTTATATTCCCGATGCCTGCCGCACATGATAGGGGCTGACGGTCGAAACAGAAACATTCGAGGTGCGGGTGACACAGGCAATTGTCGTGATGGGAGTGAGCGGCTCCGGCAAGTCCACAGTCGCGGAAGCAGTGGCGGAGAAACTGGGCATTGCCTTCATAGAGGGCGACAAGCTGCACCCGAAATCCAATGTCGAAAAAATGTCCGAAGGTATTCCGCTGACGGACGAAGACCGTTGGCCCTGGCTCGATCTGATCGGCGCGGAACTGCGCAAGGGCAGCGAAAGCGACGGTGTCGTCGTTTCCTGCTCGGCGCTTAAGAAAATCTATCGCGACCGCCTTCGCAAGGCCACCGGCGGCCCGCTGGCTTTCGTTTATCTGGATGGCAGCCTGGAGCTTCTCAGCCGGCGCATGGGTGAGCGCAAGGGCCATTTCATGCCGCTTTCGCTGCTGCAGACCCAGCTTGCCACGCTGGAAGTGCCGACCGGCGAACCGGGCGTCGTAACCGTCAGCATCGATGCCACACCGGAGGATATTGCGAATAACGCACTTTCCGGTTTGAAGACGGTAACGTTCTAAAATCCGAGCCTGTCGCGCAGGCCGTACCACCATGCGCCAAGCACGGTCAGCGGCACCCGGAATGTCTTACCCCCGGGGAACGGATAGTTCGGCAGCGAGCTCCAGACATCGAAACGTTCGGCGTGGCCGGCAACGGCCTCGCCCAATATCTTGCCGAGCAAATGGGTGGTCGTCACGCCATGGCCGCTATCGCCATGCGAAAAATAGATATTGTCGGACAGCCTGCCCATATGCGGGATGCGCGTGAGCGTCAGCGCAAAATTGCCGCTCCAGGCAAAGTCGATCTTCGTCTTTTCCAGTTGCGGAAAGGTCTTCAGCATATTCGGCCGGATCACACCCGTCAGATCGGCAGGATCGCTGCCGCCATAGCCGATGCCGCCGCCATAGAGCAGGCGATTGTCGGAGGTGCGGCGGTAATAATCGAGAATGTAATTGGCGTCCTCGACGCAATAATTGGCGGGCAGAAGCTCCTCGATCAGATCGGCATCAAGCGGCTCCGTTGCCATGACCTGGCTTGAGACGGGCATCATCCGCTCGCCGATTTCCGGCAGCAAGGTGCCGAGATAGGCGTTGCCGCAGACGAGAACATATTTCGCCTTCACGCTGCCCGTTGCCGTGCGCACGATGGGATTGACGCCCTGCTCCACCGCGATGACACGCGAATTTTCGAATATGCGGGCTCCAAGGCTTTCGGCAGCCGCCGCCTCGCCCTGCACCAGATTGAGCGGGTGGATATGGCCACCGAAGCGGTCGATCATGCCGCCAGCATAACGGTCGGTCTTCACATAGTGGCCGACATCCGCCGTGGAGACCATTTCGAGACCGCCATGACCGTGTTTTTCCCAATGGGCTTTGTGAGCTTCCATCTCGCGGATTTGTTTCGGTGTGAAGGCGGCAAAGAAACCGCCATCGACGAGATCGCAATCGATGGCGTAGTTGGCGATGCGGTTGCGGATGATCGCGCCGCCTTCAAGCGACATTTCGCCGAGTTTCACCGCCTTGTCATGCCCATAGCGACCGGCAATGGTTTCGAGATCACGGCTATAGCCGTTGACGATCTGACCGCCATTGCGCCCCGAAGCGCCGAAGCCGACGCGGACACCTTCCAGGACGATGACGGAATAGCTGCGTTCACTGAGTTCCAGCGCGGCGGAAATGCCGGTGAAGCCGCCACCGATGATGCAGACATCGGCTTCCAGTGTCCCTTCGAGCGAGGGCCGCACGGATTTGACGTTGGCGGAGGCCGCATACCACGATGATGTGTGACCGGGATTGGGAATGTTCGTTACCTCAGCCATCTCACACCGTCCTGATATAGGCGTCATATTCGACGTCGGTTACACGCAGGGAAAATTCGGAAAGCTCCTGCTGTTTGCAGGCGGAAAACAGCGTGCGGTACTTCTGGCCGAGCGTCGCATAGGCAAAGCTCGAGCGCGTGAAGCGCTGCAACGCGTAGTCCCAGTTGGTGGGCAGCGGCTCGTGATTGATCGCGTGGCTGTCGCCGGCAATCGCGCCGCCCGGCTGGCGCTTCTCCTTCATGCCTGCCAATGCGGCGCTCAGGATCATCGCGACAACGAGATAGGGGTTGGTATCAGCGCCCGCGACCCGATGTTCGATACGCGTCGCCGTCTTGCTGGCAACGATGACACGCACCGCCGCCGAGCGGTTGTCGATGCCCCAGGAGGCGTAGGTCGGCGCATGTTCGCTGGGGGTCAGGCGGCGGTAGGAATTGGCATGGGGGGCGAAGATCGCCATGCTTTCACCCATGTTTTCCAAGAGGCCGCCGACCGAATGCATCAAAGCATCCGACGGGCCGTTCTCCCCGGCGTATATGTTCCTGCCGTCCCTGTCGAGAACGGAAAAATGCACGTGCATGCCGTTGCCGGCCTGCAACCCGTAAGGCTTGGCCATGAAGGTGGCGTCGAGGTCATGCCGCCGCGCCACGCCCTTGACGATGCGTTTCAGGAAGACGGCGAAATCGGCCGCCTGCAATGCATCCGGCACATGGTTGAGGTTGATCTCATATTGCCCGGGGCCGTTTTCCCGCAGCGTCGTATCGGCAAGGACGCCCTGTGCGCGGCAGGCCGTGGCAATATCATGGAAAACATCCTCGAAATCCTGTAATTCGGAAATCGACAGAACCTGTGTCTGGCCCGTGTGCCATCGGCCCTCGCGGCTGCGCGGCGGGCGGACAGGATCGAGCGCGGAGCGGACAGGATCGATCAGGTAAAATTCAAGTTCGGTCGCCACGACCGGCGTGAGGCCCGCCTTTTTATAGGCGCTTAGAACCTGCGCCAGAACATGGCGCGGATCGCCATAAAAGCCGGTCCCATCCGGATTTTTCATTGCCAGCAGAACCTGTGCCGTTGGTCGGCCAAGCCATGTCACCCGCGACAGCGTGCCTGGAACGGGGAAACAAAAACCGTCTGGATCGCCCGTGCCTTCCGCAAGACCTGCAGCATGCACATCTCGACCCCAGATATCCAGCGCATAGACCGACCGGGGAATGGCCATTCCTTTCTCAAGAACGTCAATTGCCCGTTCGCGCGGAATCCACTTGCCGCGCGGCACGCCGTTCGCATCTATGACGAAAGCTTCGAGAATTTCGATATCGGGATTATCGGCGAAAAATTTCTTTGCGTTTTCAATATCATCCATCATGCACCAGCAAGCCGTTTCCATCTCGTTTCATGCGCAGCGAGTTGCGCTAACGAAAGTCGTCCTGCTGCTGATAGATGAGAAACCTCGCCACCATGATGACGTTTCGCCCCTTTTCCCTTTGCACGCGACCATGTTACGTGGCCTGTCCCCGGAAGGCCAGCGGATTTAGCTATCAGGGATTGAACCTTTCCGGGCGATAGGCGTCGATGGCGATAACCGACGTTTCGCCAAGCATGGTTTCCGCCAGCACACGGCCGGTGATCGGCCCAAGTGTGAGGCCATGGTGGGCGTGCCCGAAAGCAAACCACAATGTTTTATGGCGCGGCGCCTTGCCGATGATCGGCATCATATCCGGCGTACAGGGCCGCGCTCCCATCCACGGTTCCGCATCCAGCCGGCCGCCGAGAGGAAAGACGGTACGCGCCACCCGCTCCGCCCGCTCGATCTGCACGGGAGATTTCTGCGCATCGCGTTCGGCGAATTCCGCGCCCGTTGTCAGGCGGATACCCTTGCGCATCGGCGCGAGGAAATAACCGCGCTCGGCGTCGATCAGCCAGTTATTGAGCTTCGCGCCCTCCTGTGGCGCATAATGCATGTGGTAACCGCGTTTCACACCGAGTGGAAAGCGGTAACCCAGCCGTTCCGTAACGGTATCCGCCCAGGGGCCTAGCGCCACCACGGCATGTTCGGCCTCGACTGCGCCGGTTTCGGTGCGCACCGTCCAACCGCTCACCGTCTGGCTGAGGGTGGAGGCATCACCGCGGACGAAACTTCCGCCAAGGCTCTCGAACAGCCGAACATAAGCGAGCGTCAGCGCATGCGGATCACGCACCGACCAGGGATCGTTCCACTTCAGGCCGCCGACGAAATCATGGCTGAGATGCGGTTCGGCTGCGGCAAGCTCCTCGGCGTCGAGTTTCGTATGGGAAATACCGTGGTCGCGCGCCAGACGCTCGGCGAAAGCAAAATCTGCATCCCGCCTTACGGCGGTCCTGTAGGCCTCCATCCAGCCGTTCTTGACGATCAGATCACCGGCTTTCGCTTCCTCGATCAGGATGTTGTGTTCCGAAACCGAATGCTCGATCAGCGGCGCATAGGCGCGGGCAATTGCCGCGTGGCGCGAGGCTGCGGAATTATACCAGTAGCGGCCGAGAAACGGCACGATCTTCGGCAGGGCGGAGAGGTGATAGCGAGCATCGATGCTGTTGTTCAGGGAATAGCGCAGCAGAAGGGCGAGATCCTGCGGGAAGGCATAAGGTACGACGCCTTCTCTCTGGATCAGCCCGGCATTGCCGAAGGAGGTCTCCTCACCCGGCCCGCGCCGGTCGACCAGCACCACCGACTTACCCCTGCGGGCCAGTTGCAGGGCGATGGAGACCCCGATGATCCCCGCACCCAAAACGATCACATCCGCTGCCATGGCAATCAATCCGTTTCCGCGTCACTGCCCCTCAACATGGGTCGGCTTTTTCCGCGAAGCAACAGAAAAATCATCGTCTTAATGGAAAGGTGACGCGTCTTACTGGCTGACCGCTTTCGTTTTCACCGCCTCAATGTTGAAGGCGGCAGCCAGCAGCGCTTTGGTGTAGTCCTGCTGCGGATTGGCGAAAATCTCCGCCGCCGGGCCGCTCTCCACCACCTTGCCGTGGCGCATGACGATCAGGTCGTTGGCGAGCGCCTTCACCACCTTCAGGTCGTGGCTGATGAAAAGGTAGGCGAGTTCGTGCTTCGCCTGCAGATCGCGCAGCAGATCGACCACCTGCGCCTGCACGCTCATGTCGAGCGCGGAGGTCGGCTCGTCCAGCATGACGAAACGCGGTTTCAGCACCATGGCGCGGGCAATGGCGATACGCTGGCGCTGGCCGCCGGAAAATTCATGCGGATACCGCCAGCGGGTGGCCGGATCGAGACCGACCTCTTCCAGCGCTGTGGCGACACGCTTATCGCGCTCATCGGCAGACAGAGACCGTTCATGCACCTTCAAGCCCTCGGCGACGATCTCGCCGACAGACATGCGCGGGCTGAGAGACCCATAAGGATCCTGAAACACCACCTGCAACCGGTTTCTGAGCGGTTTCATCATTTCATAGGAATAGTGGTCGATCGACTGGCCGATGAAGCTGATACGACCCTCAGATGCGATCAACCGCGAGAGCGCCAGCCCGAGCGTCGTCTTGCCGGAGCCGGATTCGCCCACAACGCCCACAGTCTGGCCGGCGCGAAGGGTGATATCTATGCCGTCCACCGCCTTCACATGATCCACCACCCGGCGCATCAGCCCCGCCTTGATGGGGAACCAGACCTTGATACCGTCACCCTGCATGACCACCGGTTTGGTTGCGTCAGAATGGGGAGGCTCGCCCTTTGGCTCTGCCGCCAGAAGATGGCGCGTATAGGCGTGTTGCGGATCGGTAAACACCTGCTCCACCGTACCGGTCTCGACGATCTTGCCCTTGGTCATGACGCAGACGCGATCGGCAAATTTGCGGACGATGCCGAGATCGTGGGTGATGAACAGCATGGACATGCCGTGCTGCGTTTTCAGATCGCCGAGCAGCTCGAGAATCTGCGCCTGAACCGTCACGTCGAGCGCCGTCGTCGGTTCATCGGCGATCAGCAGTTTCGGCCGGTTGGCAAGCGCCATGGCAATCATCACGCGCTGCCGCTGGCCGCCGGACAATTCGTGCGGATAGGCCTTCAGGCGCTTTTCCGGCTCTCGGATACCCACCTGCAGCAGCAGTTCCAGCGTGCGCGCCCGCGCCTCCGCTCCGGCAATCGCCTGATGCAGCTCCAGAATCTCGCCGATCTGCCGCTCGATGGTGTGGAGCGGGTTGAGCGAGGTCATCGGCTCCTGAAAAATCATGGTGACGTCGTTGCCGCGCACGGCGCGCAGCGCGCGCTCCGGCAAAGTCAGCATATCCTTGCCGTCGAACAGGATTTTTCCCGAAGGATGGCTCGCTGCCGGATAGGGCAGCAATTTGAGAATGGAATTTGCCGTGACCGATTTGCCGGAACCGGACTCGCCGACGAGGGCGACGACCTCGCCCGGCATCAGATCGAAAGAGACATGATCGACGGCGATGCTCGTCGCGCCGCCCTGATGGAAGGCAACGGAGAGATCACGGACGGAGAGAAGCGGCTGGATATTTGTTTCCGTCATGGCGATCACCGGAACGTCTTGCGTGGATCGAAAGCGTCGCGCACCGCTTCACCCACGAAGATCAACAGCGAGAGCATGATGGACATGGTGAAAAACGCAGTGAGGCCGAGCCAGGGGGCCTGAAGGTTGTTCTTGCCTTGCGCGATCATCTCGCCCAGCGACGGCGACCCCGGCGGCATACCGAAGCCGAGGAAGTCGAGCGAGGTGAGCGTCGTGATCGACCCTGAGAGAATGAATGGCAGGAATGTCAGCGTCGCTACCATGGCGTTGGGCAGAAGATGGCGGAACATGATCGTCCAGTTGCCGACCCCAAGCGCGCGGGCGGCGCGGACATATTCGAAGTTTCTGGCGCGCAGGAATTCCGCGCGCACGATGCCGACGAAGCCGACCCATGAGAAGAGCAGCATGATGCCGAGCAGCACGAAGAAGCCCGGCGGCAGAATGGCTGCGATAATCAGCAGGATGTAGAGCACCGGCATGGACGACCAGATTTCAATGAAACGCTGCAAAAGCAGGTCCGTCCAGCCGCCGAAATAGCCTTGAATAGCGCCGGCGGTGACGCCGACAATGGCGGAAGCGATGGTCAGCGTCAGACCGAACAGCACGGAAATGCGGAACCCGTAGATCATTCGCGCGGTGACGTCGCGCGCCTGATTGTCGGTTCCGAGCCAGTTGAGATTGCCAAGCGTGCAGCCGGGATCGGCATCGCCCTGCGGGTAAGCCGAGCAGCGATCCTTTTTATCCATCAGCCAGAAGGGCGCAGTCGGCGCCGAATGGGGAATATTGGAATTGACCGTCTGATAGGAATAGCGAATCGGCGGCCAGATCATCCAGCCCTTGGCGTTGATCTCATCCTGAATGAAGGAGGATTTGTAATCGGTCTGAGCCAGGAACCCGCCGAATTTTTCTTCCGGATAATCGACCATGACCGGCACCAGCAACTCGCCCTTGTAGGAAGCGAGAATGGGTTTGTCATTGGCGATGAATTCCGCAATGAGGCTCAGAAAAAACAGGACCAGGAACAGCCAGAAGGACCAGTAACCGCGCCGGTTTGCCTTGAAATTCTGCCAGCGGCGCTTGGTCGTGGGCGAAAACCACGGGCGCTTCGGCTTTGCCCGCATTTCCGCTTCGGCGGTATGGACAAGTGTCATCACACATCCCTCCGCTCGAAATCGATGCGCGGATCGATCCATGTATAGATCAGGTCGGAAATGAGGCCGACGACGAGGCCCATCAGCGAGAAGATGAAGAGCGTGCCGAAGACGATCGGGTAATCGCGATTGACGACCGAGAGATAACCGAGGCGACCGAGACCGTCGAGCGAGAAGATATTCTCGATCAGCAGCGATCCGGTGAAGAAGGCCGAGATGAAGGCGCCCGGAAAACCGGCGATCACGATCAGCATCGCATTGCGGAAGACATGCCCATAAAGAACCCTGCGTTCGGTGAGGCCCTTGGCGCGAGCGGTGATGACATATTGCTTCTTGATCTCGTCGATGAAGGAGTTCTTGGTCAGCAACGTCGTTGTCGCGAATGCCGAGAGCGACAGCGCGATCAGCGGCAGGGTCAGGTGCCAGAAATAGTCGATGATCTTCTGCCACCAGTTCAGTTCAGCAAAATTATCGGACACAAGGCCGCGCAGTGGGAACCAGTCGAAGAAGGACCCGCCGGCGAAGAGGACGATGAGCAGGATGCCGAAGAGGAAGCTTGGCACGGCATAACCGACGATGACAACGCCTGACGTCCAGACGTCGAAGGTCGAGCCGTCGGATACGGCCTTCTTGATGCCGAGCGGAATAGATATCATGTAAGAAATGATCAGAATCCAGAAGCCGAGCGAAGCCGAGACCGGCAGCTTGTCAATGATGAGATCGATCACCGAGGAATTGCGGAAGAAGCTGTCGCCGAAATCGAAGCGGATATAGTTCCACATCATTTCGAGGAAACGGGTGAGCGGCGGCTTGTCGAAGCCGAACTGTTTTTCGAGCTTGGCGATCAGTCCCGGATCGAGACCCTGCGCACCACGGTATTTCGAACCGCTGTCATCGAAACCGCCGGACTGGCCCATAAGATCGCCGCCGCCCGATAGCCGGTCGGAGGCGCTGTCACCCTGCCCCGTCAATTGCGCGACGACCTGCTCCACCGGCCCGCCCGGCGCGAACTGGATGACGAGAAACGAAATGCCCATGATGCCGATGATGGTCGGGATCATCAGCGCCAGACGTCTGAGGATATAGGCGCCCATCAGCCTCTGCTCCCGGCCGATACGTCAGCGGTTTTCGTTTCTTTCAAAACCTGTCCCTTCCTGAAAGCGCTGCCTGCGCTTTGAGCGATTCGTCTCGCCCTATGTGAATCAAGCCTTCGCCATGAAAGCAAGGCCGGCGTCAGTTTCCGGCCTGGCTGGACCACCATGCCTCGGGAAAACCGACGCCATATTGGGGCAGGTTTTCCGGACGGATGAGCGTGTTCCAGTAAGCGATGAACATCTCGCCGCGGTAAAATTGCGGGATGACATAGCTGTTCGCCAGCAACACGCGGTCAAGTGCGCGGGCGGCAGCCACCTGCTCATCCCGGGTGGGCGCGAATATGACCTTCCTTACCAAAGAATCGACTGCCGGGTTCTTGATGCCGGCGAGGTTGTTCGAACCCTGCCGGTCGGCTGCCGCCGAACCCCAGAAATCCGCCTGCTCGTTTCCGGGATTGGCGGATGTCGCCCAGAGCTTGACAGTTACGTCGAAATCAAAGCTGCGGGTGCGGTTGGTATATTGCGAGGCGTCGACCGTGCGGATCGTCGCATTGATACCGATTTTCTTCAGATTCTGGACATAGGGAAGAATGGTTCTTTCCATGCCGGAGGAATCGATCAGAAACTCCATATCGAGCGGCTGTCCGGTTTTCGCATTGACCATGCGGTTGCCGCGCAGCTCGTAACCGGCTTCCTTCATCAGCTTGACCGCCTCGCGCAGATTGTCGCGCTGCTTGGCCGGATCACCCGCGACCGGATTGCGATATTCGGTTGTGAAAACCTCCGGCGGAACCTGATCCTTCAGTTCCTGAAGAATTTCCAGCTCGCGACCGGTCGGCAGGCCGGAAGAGGCCAGTTCACTGCCCATGAAGAAGCTGTTGATGCGCTGGAACTGGCCGTAAGCCAGCGTCCGGTTCAACTCCTCGAAATCGAAAGCATAATTGAGCGCCTTGCGCAGTTTCGGGTTCTGGAACTTCTCCCTGCGCATGTTCGGCACGAAGGCCTGCATGATACCGACGGAGCGATAGATGTTCGGCAGCTCTTCCTTCTTGACGCGGCCTTCCTTGACGGCCGGAAAATCATAACCCGTAACCCATCGGCTGGAGGAGGCTTCCTGACGGAAATCGACGGTGCCGGACTTGAAGGCCTGGAATTCCACATCCTGATCGGCAAAGAAGGTGTAGGCGATGGTTTTGAAATTGTTCATCCCCACATTCACATTGACGTCCTTGCCCCAGTAGTCGTCGCGGCGTTCATAAGCGATTGTCGAACCGGGAGAGACTGAGGCAATCTTGTAGGGGCCGGAACCCATCACCGGTTCCAGCGTGCCACGCGATATGTCGCGCGGCTTGCCATCCGCGCCGACGGCTTCCCACCAGTGCTTGGGAACGATCAGTAATTGCCCGACGATCTGCGGCAATTCGCGATTGTTCTTCTCGTCGAAAGTGAAGGTAATGTCCCTTTCGCCGCTCACCTCCGCCTTGGTGACATGGGTGTAATAGGTCGCTAGCTGCGGGCTCAAATCCTTGGCTTTTTCGAAGCTGAAGACGACATCCTCCGGCGTCACCGGCTTGCCATCGGCCCATTTGGCCTCTGCACGCAGCCGGAAGGTGGCTTTCGAAATATCGTCTGGATAGCTTACTCCCTCGGCAAGAAGACCGTAGGAGGCCGACAGCTCCTCTTCGGTCGACTTCATCAATGTATCGAAAACCAGCGAAAGGCCGGTCGCCGCCTCGCCCTTGGCGAGCAGCGGATTGAGGGTATCGAAGGTGCCCGCCGTCGACAGGCGAAGGGTGCCGCCTTTCGGCGCCTTGGTATTCACATAGTCGAAATGATCGAAGCCATCGGGATGTTTCAGTTCCCCGACCGTCGAAATCCCCTTCCGCCATACATCGGCCGATTGTGCGGAGGCCGCCGCCGGTATCAGCAGGGCGGATGCCGCAAGAGCAATGAGGAGACGGGATTTCAGTGGTGCCAATATCATTGGGGGAATGTCCCTGTTTTCGCGTTTGTTGAAGAGAGCATAAAACAAAGATTGGCAAAAAACAGATGTACTGGCTCACAAGCTCTTTATCGGCGCCTTTATCCTTCCGCTTTGCAAGATGCGGGGCGAAACATGGTTTCAACAAAATCCCGTTCCAGTTTATCTTGAGGGGAAGAGAATCATCTGATCGGACGGGCAAGACTTTATGACGGCGGGATCATCGAGAGTTTTCAAGGCGGCCTTGCTGGCGATTTCGGTCGTCTCCGCGTTGCAGTTGCAGATGGAAACTGCAGCGGCCGAGGACAGGCCGGCGAAAGAGGTGTTCGGGCATATGGCTCTGCCTTCCGCCACGGGCTCGCAGCCGATTGGCTCCTATGCCAAGGGCTGCCAGTCCGGCGCCATCGCCATGCCGACGGATGGTCCCGGCTGGCAGGCCATGCGCCTTTCCCGCAACCGGCGCTGGGGCCAGCCGCAGATGATTTCGTTCCTCGAGCAATTTTCGCAGGACGCCCAGAAGATCGGCTGGCCGGGCCTGCTGCTGGGCGATATTTCCCAGCCGCGCGGCGGGCCGATGCTGACCGGCCATGCGTCGCACCAGATCGGCCTCGATGTCGACATCTGGTGGCGGCCGATGCCGACCCCGCGGCTGAGCGTGGAGCAGCGCGAAACGGTGCCTTTCATCTCCATGCTGGACAAGAGCAAGTTCCTGACGGTCGATGACCGCAAGTGGTCACCCCTCAATGCCCGGCTGGTGATGATGGCGGCAAGCTATCCGCAGGTGGAGCGTGTCTTCGTCAACCCGGCCATCAAGCAGAAACTCTGCCAGACATGGACCGGCGACCGCACCTTCATGGGCAAGATCAGGCCGATCTACGGCCATGACGAGCATTTCCACATCCGTCTCGAATGCCCGCCCGGCGCGCCAAACTGCAAGCCGCAGGCGGCCGTGGGCAAAGGCGACGGCTGCGACAAGTCGCTTGCCTGGTGGTTCAGCAAGGAACCATGGGCGCCGCCGAAAAAGGACCCCAACGCCAAGCCGGTGAAACCGCGCCCGGTCATGGTTTCCGATCTGCCCTCGGCCTGCGCCGCCGTGGCTGCCGCTCCTTCCGCCAACCCCGAAGGCATTGCGGCTCAGGCCTATTCGCCTGCTCCAGCAACGCGCCAGCAAAGCGTGGAACAGGTCATTCAGGCAGCCCCTGCCCCACAGCCGCCTTCGGATATTCCGCTTCCTACCCAGCGCCCGACATTGAACTGAAACAGAAATGAGGCATTCAACAGCTTCCCTTTTCAAATGGCGGCAAGCTGTTATAGAAGGCTTCAAATCGATTTAATTCTTGATTGAACGGGCTGGGACCATGGAAGAACAACGCTGTATCGCGCTCATCGCTCACGACGAGAAAAAAGACGATATGGCGGATTTCGCCCGTCATCACCAGAAAGCGCTTGCCGGTTTCAGGATCGTCGCCACCGGCACCACCGGCGGAAGGGTACAGGAAGCGTGTCCGGGTCTTGAAGTCATCCGCCTCAAGAGCGGTCCGCTTGGCGGCGACCAGCAGATCGGCGCGATGATCGCCACAGGCGAGGTGGATATGCTGATCTTCTTCACCGACCCGCTGACGGCCATGCCGCATGATGTTGACGTGAAGGCGCTGACGCGGCTTGCTACGGTTTACGATATTCCCATGGCGCTCAACCGCGCTACCGCAGAAAATCTCATCGACTTCCACGTCGCCAACTGAACCTCCCAACATGGAACAGGCAATGCCGAAGACGTCCGATACCGAATATCTGTCCTTTCCAATCCTTCTTGGCGACATCGGCGGCACCAATGCCCGCTTTTCCATCCTGATCGATTCCTTTGCCGAACCGGTGCACCTCACCACGGTAAAGACGGCGGAATATCCTGCTATCGACGACGCCATCCAGCAGGCGGTTCTGGACAAGACCTCGCTTCAGCCGGTCTCGACGATTCTCGCGATTGCCGGCCCCATCGAAGGTGACGAGATTCCCCTCACCAATTGCCACTGGGTCGTCAAGCCGAAGGACATGCTCGCCAATCTCGGCCTGAAGGATGTCATCGTCATCAATGATTTCGAGGCGCAGGCTCTGGCGATCGCGGCCCTTGACGAAGATAACCGCGACGCCATCGGCTCCGGTAAGAAAGACGTTTTGGCGTCGAGGGTCGTTCTTGGACCGGGCACGGGGCTCGGCGTTGCCGGGCTGGTCTATGCCCGCCACATGTGGTTCCCGGTGCCTGGCGAAGGCGGGCATATCGATATCGGCCCGAGAAGCGCGCGCGACTATGCGGTTTTCCCCCATATCGAAACCATCGAGGGCCGCGTCGCCGGCGAACAGATCCTGTGCGGACGCGGGCTGGTCAATCTTTATCGGGCCATCTGCAAAGCCGATGGCATCGAGCCTGTCTTTTCCGATCCGGCCGACATCACCTTGCAGGGGCTTTCGGGCCAGAACGCGCAGGCAAAAGAAACGCTGTCGCTGTTCAGCACCTATCTCGGCCGCGTGGCGGGCGACCTTGCGCTTATCTTCATGGCAAAGGGCGGTGTTTATCTGGCCGGCGGCATTTCGCAGAAGATCATTCCGGCACTGAAGAGCCCGGAATTCCGGGCCGCTTTTGAAGACAAGGCGCCACACAGCGCGCTGATGCGGACCATTTCGACATTCGTCGTCACCCATCCGCAGGCGGCGCTTTCCGGGCTTGCCACCTATGCCAGAACACCTGCGGATTTCGGTCTGGCGCTGGACGGGCGGCGCTGGAGGGCTTGATCGTTTCCAACGACCAGCCCTTTGTGATGCCTTGCGAAGCGGACGAGCGGTCTTTAACGTCGCCGTTGCAAACATCGATCGTCCGATACCGGCGGGTTCCAATCCGCCCGACATGAAAAGTGAGTGAAAGCATGGGCAGCAGCGGCATGAAACTGGTGGTGGTCGGCGCGGCGGGCCGCATGGGACAGGCACTGATCCGCCTCATTCACCAGACCCCCGGCGTCCAGCTCCATGCCGCAGTGGCGCGTGAAGGCTCAGCTTTTGTTGGCCGCGATGCCGGTGAGATCTCCGGTCTCGGCCCCATCGGCGTCCAAATCACCAGCGATCCCTTACAGGCATTCCTGCATGCCGAAGGCGTGATCGATTTTACCTCACCGGCAACCAGCGTCACCTTTGCCGGCCTCGCCGCGCAGGCCCGCATCGTGCACATCGTCGGCACCACTGGCTGCTCGGCGGAAGACGAGGAAAAATTCAAGGCGGCATCGCGCCATGCGCGCATCGTCAAGTCGGGGAATATGAGCCTCGGCGTCAACCTGCTCAGCGTTCTCACCCAGCAGGCGGCGCAGGCGCTGGATGCGCAGAACTGGGATATCGAGATTCTGGAAATGCACCACAAGCACAAGGTGGATGCGCCTTCGGGCACCGCACTTCTGCTTGGCGAAGCGGCGGCGGCCGGCCGCAAGGTCGATCTTACCGCCTCTTCCGTGCGCGTGCGCGACGGACACACGGGCGCGCGTGAGACCGGCACCATCGGTTTTGCCACGTTGCGTGGCGGCTCGGTGATCGGTGAACATTCGGTGATTTTTGCTGGCGAAGGCGAGCGCGTCGAGCTTTCCCATTATGCCGGCGACCGCTCCATCTTCGCACGCGGCGCGATCACGGCAGCGGTCTGGGCCTTCGACAAGAAGCCCGGTTTCTATTCCATGCTGGATGTGCTCGGCCTTTCGCAGGCGGAATAAACCCGTATTCTAATTTTCCACCGTGAATTCGACCGTATCCGCAGAAAATCGGCTGACGGCATATTGCACAGGTACGCCATCCATATCGGCATTCAATGCCTGAGTGACAAGCAGGATGGCCCCGGGCGACAGTTCGAGATCGACCAGATCCTGCGTATCCGCGTGGATAGCAGAAATGACGGTGGAGATGCGCACATAGTCCGCCACGCCAAGTATCTTGAAAGCGGCGGTGATCGATCCGCTTTGCTGGTATGCTTCGCCTATTCCGGCAAAACGATCAGCCGGGAACCATGTGGTCGAACGGGATACAGGGCGGGTGTCCGCCTTGCGCAGGGTTTCCAGACGTATAAGCGGCGTACCGGCAGTCAGTTGCAGCCGCGCTGCCAGATCGGCACTGGCCGGTTCGGTCGTGTGGGAAAGAAGTAGCGCCTCCATTTCCTTCACCTGATCGCCGATGCCTGCCGTGAAGCGCGTGCGCAGCGAAATCGGAAAACTCAGGCGCTCCTTGCGGGCGATCATCGTACCGCGCCCCTGCATCGGCTCGAGAATGCCTTCGCTGGCCAGTGCGGCAATGGCGCTTCGGACAGTATGACGGTTGACGCCGAATTTTTCGGCCAGCGTCATCTCGGGCGGCAACATGCCGGTTTCGTCGTGATCGCCAGCCGCAATCTCGCCCCTGATCCGGTCGGCGATCTGCCGCCAGAGCGCTACGCCGTTCTTTCTTTTCATCGCTGCCGCAGGGCTCATGTCACACGCTTGTCATTCATCGACGTTAATTGTAACTTATATTGTATAGTTGTCTATATCAATAGACATTAGAGGTCAAGCGATGAATAACGAAGCTGCGAATATACATGCAGAAAGGAAGCGAGTGGCTGCGCTTCTTGCCCGCGCCACCGTTCAGGAACTTGAAACGGTCTGGAGCCGGCAGGATGCCAGCCCGCAGACGGAAAACGTGCGGGGGCCGGAAACCGGGCTCGTCATGGTCAAGGGCCGTATCGGCGGCGGCGGTGCGCCTTTTAATCTCGGCGAAACCACCGTTACCCGCGCAACCGTCAAGCTTGCCTCGGGAACCGTCGGTCATGCGCATGTTCTCGGCACCGGCCGCAAGAAGGCCTGGTATGCGGCCGTTTTCGACGCGCTCTGGCAGGAAAGCCCAACCCGGGACTTCATCGAGACCGAGCTTCTTTCACCGGTCGAAAAAAGACTGAGCGAGGAAAAGGAACGGAAAACAAGGGAAACCGCCGCCACGCGGGTCGATTTCTTCACCATGGTTAGAGGAGAGGATTGATGGGTGTGAAAGCCGAAGCATTGACGGGCGGCTTTTCCAGCGCCGTGTTCGATTCCCAGCGTATTTTCAAGAAGCTGATGGACGGCATGGCCCGTCCCGGCACGCCGCAGACAATCGAAACGGCTGTCGCCCCGCCGCTGCCGCTTGCCGCTGCCACCGGCGCGGTTCTGCTCGCGCTCTGCGACCACGATACGCCGGTCTGGCTGAGCGGCGCGTTGCGCAAGACCGCGGTGCCGGGCTGGATCGGATTTCATACCGGCGCAGTTGCGACAGACGAAAAGAGCGTGGCGCATTTCGCCGTCATCGAAGCGGGCAGCGCCGTCGCGTCCTTCGGCCTTTTTGCCCAGGGCAGCCAAGAGTATCCCGACCGCTCCACGACGCTCATCATCGAGTTGCCTGATCTGGATGGAGGGCGGGAACTGCTGCTATCCGGCCCCGGTATTCGCCACGTCAACATCATCAGCCCCACTGGCCTGCCGGACATATTCCCGAGGCTGTGGGCGGAGAACAACGCCGTCTTCCCGCGCGGCGTCGACGTCATCCTGACATCCGCCGACAGATTTGTCTGCCTGCCGCGCACGACGCGCATTCAACCTGTGGAGGCATAAGATGTATGTTGCTGTCAAAGGCGGGGAAACCGCCATCGCCAACGCCCACCGGCTTCTGGCCGACAAGCGGCGCGGAGACCGTGACCTGCCCGCCATGACCGTTGCGCAGATCGTTTCACAGCTATCGCTCGCCGTCGACCGGGTGATGGCGGAAGCCTCGCTCTACGATCCGTCGCTTGCAGCCCTTGCCGTCAAGCAGGCGCGCGGAGACATGATCGAAGCAATCTTCCTGTTGCGCGCCTACCGCACCACGCTGCCGCGATTCGGTTATTCGGTTCCGGTGGATACCGCTGACATGACGGTGCAGCGGCGCGTTTCCGCGACCTATAAGGATTTGCCCGGCGGACAATTGCTGGGTCCGACCTTCGACTACACCCACCGGCTGCTTGATCCCTCCCTCCTCGAAGACGGGGCCGTCGAAACCGCTACCCAGCGTGAAGGCGAGCCGGAATATGTCATGCGCGTTTCCGATATCCTCGCTCAGGAGGGGCTGATCGAAAGCGACGGCGACATGCCGGACGATCATATTGCCGGCGACCTGACACGGGAACCGATGGAGTTTCCGATGCCGCGTGACCTGCGCCTGCAATCGCTGGCGCGTGGCGATGAGGGTTTCCTTCTGGCGCTCGCCTATTCGACCCAGCGCGGGTACGGCCGCACACACCCCTTCGTCGGCGAAATCCGTATTGGCGAAGTAGAGGTCGAGCTTGATGTGCCGGAACTCGGCTTCTCCGTCTCGCTTGGCGATATCCAGGTCACCGAATGCCAGATGGTCAATCAGTTCAAGGGATCGGCGAAGGCACCGCCGCAATTCACCCGCGGCTACGGTCTGGTCTTCGGTCAGAGCGAACGCAAGGCGATGGCAATGTCGCTGGTTGATCGCGCGCTGCGCGCCGGCGAATTCGGCGAAGATGTCGTCGCGCCGGCACAGGACGAGGAGTTCGTCATTTCACACGCCGACAATGTGCAGGCGACGGGTTTCGTCGAGCATCTGAAATTGCCGCACTACGTGGATTTTCAGGCCGAACTCGGTCTGGTGCGAAAGATGCGCGCCGATTTCGAGGCGATCAATGCCAATGGCGCGGAATGGATGAGCGATGCGGCCGAATAGCTCAACGGCTGCGCTGCTCACCAAACCAAAGGGCGCAAAAGACGGTCGATGCTGCAAACACAGCAAAGAACACGGCTGCAAGAATTCCAATCTCCATGAGCTTGTACTCCTTTTTTCACAAGGCTAACGCGCAATGCTTGAAGAAGTTTCATTTGACGACGGGCTGGCTGCCTACAACTTCGCCTATCTGGACGAACAGACCAAGCGAATGATCCGCCGGGCGATCCTGAAGGCCATCGCCATTCCCGGTTATCAGGTTCCCTTCGCTTCCCGCGAAATGCCCATGCCCTATGGCTGGGGCACCGGCGGTGTGCAGGTGACCGCCTCCATCCTCGGTCCTGATGATGTGCTGAAGGTGATCGACCAGGGCGCGGACGACACGACCAACGCCGTTTCCATCCGCGCCTTCTTCCAGAAGGTCGCGAATGTGGCGGTCACCACCCGCACGAAGGATGCAACGATCATCCAGACGCGGCACCGCATTCCGGAAGAGGAGCTGCATTCGGGCCAAGTGCTCGTTTATCAGGTTCCGATCCCCGAGCCCCTGCGCTTTCTCGAACCGCGCGAGACAGAAACCCGTGTCATGCACGCGCTCGAAGAATATGGCCTGATGCACGTCAAGCTTTACGAGGATATTGCCCGCAACGGCCGCATCTCCACCACCTATGCCTATCCGGTGAAGGTGGCCGGGCGTTACGTGATGGATCCGTCGCCGACCCCTAAATTCGACAATCCGAAAATGCATCTCTCGGACGCCCTGCAGCTGTTCGGCGCAGGGCGCGAAAAGCGCATCTATGCCGTGCCGCCCTATACCGATGTCGTCAGCCTCGATTTCGAAGATCACCCTTTTGAAATCCAGCGTTTCGACAAGCCCTGCGCGCTGTGCGGGGCGGAGAATGTCTATCTGGACGAGGTGGTGCTGGACGACAGGGGCGGACGCATGTTCGTCTGCTCCGATACCGACCATTGCGAGGACCGCCGCGCCCATGGCCACAAGGGCCATCTGCTGGCAGAAGTGAAGGAGGCCGCAGAATGAGCGACGCATCGCTTCTGAAAGTCCGGGACGTTTCCAAATATTATGGCGACCGCGCCGGCTGCCGCAACGTGTCCTTCGACCTCTATCCGGGCGAGGTTCTGGCAATCGTCGGTGAGTCCGGTTCCGGCAAGACCACCCTCCTCAACTGCATTTCCACCCGGCTGATGCCGACGGCGGGCAGCGTGGAATATCGCATGCGCGACGGCACGGTGCGTGACCTCTATCATATGGGTGAGGCCGAACGGCGTTTCCTGATGCGGACGGACTGGGGTTTCGTGCACCAGAACCCGGCAGATGGGCTGCGCATGGCGGTTTCCGCCGGCGCCAATGTCGGCGAGCGGCTGATGGCCGTCGGCAACAGGCATTATGGCAATATAAGGCAATCGGCCAGCGAATGGCTGGAGCGGGTGGAAATCGGCACCGACCGTATCGACGACCAGCCGCGCGCCTTTTCCGGCGGCATGCGCCAGCGCCTGCAGATTGCCCGTAACCTCGTCACTTCGCCGCGTCTCGTTTTCATGGACGAGCCGACCGGTGGTCTCGATGTCTCGGTACAGGCACGCCTGCTCGATCTGGTTCGCGGCCTCGTCAACGATCTCGGCCTTGCCGTCGTCGTGGTCACCCATGATCTGGCGGTTGCGCGGCTTCTATCGCACCGCATGATGGTGATGAAGGGGGGTGACGTCATCGAACATGGCCTCACCGACCGCGTGCTGGACGATCCGCGCGAGCCTTACACGCAATTGCTCGTTTCCTCCATCTTGCAGGTCTAGCCGCGCGATTCCGAAAAATGGTCCCCGGTTTTCGGACAAAATCACGCGCAGAAAGAAAGAACCCACCATGACGACGCCTCTCATCGTTTCGGAAGTCTTCAAAAGCTTCACCATGCATCTTCGCGACGGTATCGAGCTGCCAGTCGTTCGCGATGTCAATTTCTCCGTCTCTAGCGGCGAATGCGTCGTGCTCGGCGGCCCTTCGGGCATCGGCAAAAGCTCGATCCTGAAAATGCTCTATGGCAACTACGCCATCGACAGCGGGCAGATTCTCGTTCGTCATGAGGGCCAGGTCGTCGATATCGGCAATGCCTCGCCGCGCACGATCCTCGATATCCGCCACCGCACGATTGGTTATGTCAGCCAGTTCCTGCGCACCGTGCCGCGCGTTCCAGCGATAGACGTCGTCGCCGAGCCGCTTTTTGCCCGCAAGGTTGCGGTCGAGGAGGCGCGAGAGCAGGCAGCGGCGCTGCTTTCGAAGCTCAACCTGCCGAAGGAATTATGGTCGCTGCCGCCGGCAACCTTTTCCGGCGGTGAGCAGCAGCGTGTGAATATCGCACGCGGTTTCATCACCGATCACGCCATCCTGCTTCTCGACGAACCCACCGCCTCACTGGATGCCGCCAATCGGCGGGTCGTCGTTGAGATGATCGCCGAAAAGAAGCGCAAGGGGACCGCCTTGCTTGGCATTTTCCATGACGAAGAAGTGCGCGAAGCCGTGGCCGACCGCATTCTCGACGTCTCGCAGTTCTCTCCGCGAAAGGCAGCGGCATGAGCGTCAAGGTCGGTCTCGAACCCGTCATCCACGACAGTGCCCGCGTCACCAATTCCTCGATCGGCCGCTATACCGAAATTTCGGAGCGCTGCCGCCTTGAGGAGGTCGAGATGGGCGATTACTCCTATGTCATGCAAGATGGCGCGATCTGGTGCGCCACCATCGGCAAATTCGTCAACATCGCCGCTTCCGTCCGCATCAACGCCACCAATCATCCGATGCAGCGGGCGACATTGCACCATTTCACCTATCGCGCCCGCAGCTACTGGGACGACGCCGAAGATGAAACGGATTTCTTCGCCGCCCGGCGTGCCAAACGGGTGGTGATCGGCCACGATGTCTGGATCGGCCACGGTGCGACCATCCTGCCCGGCGTCACGGTGGGGAACGGTGCAGTCGTCGGGGCCGGGGCGGTCGTTTCCAAAGATGTTGCCCCGTACACCATCGTCGGCGGCGTGCCCGCCCGGCTGATCCGCGAGCGTTTTACCGCGGAGCTTGGCAAGCGCATGGATGAACTGAATTGGTGGGATTGGGACCATGCGAGGCTGCGCAGCGCGCTGGATGATTTCCGCACACTCGCCGCCGAGGATTTCGTGGCGAAATATGGCGGGTAAACTCCCGCCTATACCGGAGCAATTGCAGTCCCGGGGTCATGTCCCGGGATTTCTGTTTGTCGGCTCCCGATATGCCACGCGGGATTTCCACCGCATGACAAGTCAGAAGAAAAGTTTGTCGGCGAACCCACGGGTGTCGTATCTGCGAATTATGTAATATTTTCTTCATCAAACTGACACTCACGCTTCACGCACCGCTGTTACGTCGAACCCCGTCAAAAGAAGATTGGACGGGGAAATGAGCTTTCACCTGAAGCAAGTCACGCGCCGTTTCGGCAACCACACTGCGGTCGATTCCGTAAATGTCGAGATACCGCAGGGTCAGATGGTCGGCGTGATCGGGCGCTCAGGTGCGGGAAAATCGACGCTGCTGCGCATGATCAATCGCCTCGTCGATCCGTCTTCGGGCTCCATTCATTTCAACGATACCGAAGTGTCTGCACTGAAGGGTGCTGCGCTCCGCAACTGGCAGCGCGACTGCGCCATGATCTTCCAGCAGTTCAATCTGGTGCCCCGCCTCGATGTGCTCACCAACGTCATGCTCGGCCGCCTCAACCACCGTTCAACGGCGCTCAGCCTTTTTAACATCTTCACCCATGAGGAGCGGCTGATGGCTATCGCCGCGCTCGAGCGGCTCGGCATCGAACATGTGGCCATGCAGGCGGCAGGCACGCTTTCCGGCGGCCAGCAGCAGCGCGTCGCCATTGCGCGTGCGTTGATGCAGTCTCCAAAGATGGTCCTGGCCGATGAACCGATCGCCTCCCTCGACCCCCTCAATGCCAAGATCGTGATGGACGCGCTGCGCGACATCAACGAGCGCGAAGGCATCACCGTCATCACCAACCTGCACACGCTGGATACGGCGCGCAATTATTGCGAACGCATCATCGGCATGTCCAAGGGCCGCGTTGTCTTCGACGGAACGCCCGCCGAACTGACGGCCTCCGCCGTGACCGAAATCTACGGTACGGACTCGCATGGGTCAGGCATCGACGAGACCATGACCTCGACCAGCATCAATATTCCAGGCGCGCAATTACCCGCGCGTCCGGTTCAGCAATCTGCCGGTCCCGAACCGCTGGCTTTGGCCGGGCTCTGAGGACCGCTCAGCATCGTTTGCGCCCGCGTCAAGGGCCGATACTTCACAACAAACTCCGGCTCGCCGGGAAACAGGAGAAAGTCCATGTTGAAGAAAGTCCTTCTTTCGGCAGTCGCCCTTGGCGTTCTGGCCGGTTCCGCCATGGCTCAGGACGTCAAGGTTCTGCGCATCGGTCTCGACGGTTCCGAAAACGAAGCCGACCAGATCCGCAACACCAAGTGCGTTGCCGATGGCCTCAAGGCTGCAACCGGCGTTTCCGAAGTTCAGGTTTTCCCGTCGCCGGACTATAACGGCGTCATCCAGGGCCTGCTCGGCGGCACCATCGACATCGCTTCCATGGGCGCATCCTCCTATGCCAAGATCGCCATCGCCGACCCCAAGGCCGTTGATCCGATCCTGACCTATACCGGCTCTGATGGCTCCAGCGGTTACTACACGATTATGGTTGCCCGCAAGGACAGCGGCATCAAGACGCTGGCTGACGCCAAGGGCAAAAAGATCGGCTTCGCCGATCCCGACTCCACCTCCGGCTTCCTGATCCCGAACGTTGCGATCCCGAAGGAGACCGGCGTTCCAGTCAAGGAATACTTCTCCGAAACCGGTTTCGGCGGCGGCCATGAGAACCTCGTTCTCGCCGTTCTCGACAAGAAGTTCGATGTCGGCACCACCTTCGGTTCGGGTGTTGGCAAGTGGGAAGAAGGTTACTCCGGTGGCAACCTTCACCAGATGGTCAAGAAGGGCAACCTCGACATGGACGATATCGTTCAGGTCTGGAAGTCGCCGCTGATCCCGAACGGCCCGCTTCTCGTTTCCAACAAGATCGGCGACACGATGAAGCAGAAGGTCGAAGACTTCTTCATGGAACTGCCGAAGAAGGATCTCGCATGCTTCCAGGGCTTCACCCAGGGCAAGAACACCGCCTACATCAAGGTCGATCCGTCCTTCTACCAGACGATCATCGACGCCCGTAAGTCCGTTATCGGCGGCTGATCCTGCGATCATATCCGGAAGCGGCGGTGCCCCATGGCGCCGCCGCTTTTGCCAATAAAGGAAAAGCGGCATGGCGACCACACTGCACAATAGTACCCTCTCGCCCGAGGGGTTGAGCGCATCGTCCAGGACGGTCATGCGCCATTATCAACAGCAGCTTGC
Source organism: Agrobacterium sp. ST15.13.013 (assembly GCF_027956525.1). Classification (NCBI taxonomy): domain Bacteria; kingdom Pseudomonadati; phylum Pseudomonadota; class Alphaproteobacteria; order Hyphomicrobiales; family Rhizobiaceae; genus Agrobacterium; species Agrobacterium sp. ST15.13.013. The sequence goes on along the minus strand of NZ_JAQKGP010000004.1, from coordinate 49,063 downwards.
GACACGACGAATCTATACCGTCATTTCGCTCGTGATCTTTCTCGTCATCCTCGCCGCCTCCCTGAATTTCGCCAATGCGGCCAATTCAGGCAAGTTTTTCGAGCGCCTGCCCTATTTCTTCGATTTCATGAAGACCTTCGTGCCTGACAGTCCGCTGGAAATCTTCCGGGCGATGTTCGACCTGCCGTCGCCCTATGCGGATGGTTCGCTGAAATATAACTACGTCGCGGATCGCGTTTACATCACCGACGGTTTCTACATCCCGCACTTCATCTACCAGCTGATCATCACGCTCAATATTGCGCTGGTCTCGACAATCATCGGCACGAGTTTCGCCTTCGTGCTCTGCTTCTTCGCCTCCACCAATCTCGTCGGCGCCGGGCTCGTGCGCTGGGTGGTTCGCCGGATTATGGAAGTGCTGCGCGCCTTTCCCGAAATCGTCGTCGCCGGGCTGCTGACCGCCATCCTCTCGATCGGACCGATCGCCGCCATTATTGCGATTTCGGTCCATACGATCGGTGCGCTGGGTAAGCTCTTCTTCGAAGTGGTGGAAAATGCCGATATGAAGCCGGATGAAGGCTTGCGTGCCGCCGGTGCCAACTGGCTGGAACGGGTGCGTTTCGCCATCGTGCCGCAGGTTCTGCCCAATTTCGTCTCCTATGCGCTGCTGCGCGCCGAAATCAACGTGCGCGCTTCCACCATCATCGGCGCTGTCGGCGGCGGTGGCATCGGCGAAGTCTTCCGGCTTTCGATCGGTAACGATCACGCGTCAAAGACCTATGCCATCATCATCCTTTTGCTGATCACCATCATCGCCGTCGACCAGTTTTCCAGCTGGCTGCGCCGCAGGCTGATCGGCCAACAATCCTTCGAATTCGGACGGGGAGCGGCCTGATGTCGTCCAGCTTCATTCTCAACACCGCCGACCGCGAAAGACTGACGGCTGCATATCCCGGCGTATTCAACCGCAGTTTCATGCAACGGTATGGCCTGCTCGTCGGCCTTCTTGCCGTCACCGCCTATCTCATTGGCTGCTTTTTCTTCTTCAATGTCGGACCGGCCTTCATGCAGGGGCGGTGGGATCGCGCTTCGAGCTATATTCAGGACTGGTACTCCTGGCGCGCCCAACCGCGCCTGCGTTTCGAAGACGGCAAGGTTGAACCGCAATGGTCGAGCCGCGGACAATATCCGGTTGATGCAAAGATCGACTGGCTGCAGCCCCTGCCGGGTGGCGGTTACAGCGTCGTTTATAGGGGTATGGAAAACCGCCTCGACGTGACCCCGACTCAAGTGGATGTCTATATCGACGGCAGGAACTATCCAATTATCATCAACGACGACGGGGCTGTCGCACCACAGGGGATACCCGACGAAATCCAGCAGGACGGCAAGAAGGTCCTCGTCCATTATGGCTTTGCCGGTCAGGCAGAAATCCGTACCAGTCAGGTCTATGTCCAGCGCCGGTTCCTCGGATGGGCGAATTTCCTGTTCGACACCAAATCGGAATTCTGGGGCAAGGGTTATGGCGAGCTTGCGGCTCTCGCGCTCTGGGGAGAGCGGCTCGATCCCGCACGCTCCAATATCGGACATATGGTCGATGATTTCCTCGACAACAGCGTCTGGCAGCATGCCGATATTCTGTCCAAGCTGATGCAGACGCTGGTCATGGCCTTTGTGGGCACGCTGTTCGGCACGCTCGTCGCCCTGCCGCTCGCCTTCATCGCCGCCCGCAACATCACCGCCAACAGGGCAGCAAACTGGGGCATGAAACGTCTGTTCGACTTCCTGCGTTCCATCGACATGCTGATCTGGGCGCTGTTCTTCACCCGCAGCTTCGGTCCCGGACCGATCCCCGGCATTGCCGCGATCTTCTTCACCGATACCGGAGCGCTCGGCAAGGTCTATGCCGAGGCACTGGAAAATGTTGACGACAAGCAGCGCGAGGGCGTCAAGTCGGTCGGCGCATCCCCGATTGCAGTCAACCGCTTCGGTGTGTTGCCGCAGGTGTTACCGGTCTTCATTTCCCAATCACTGTATTTCTGGGAGAGCAACACCCGCTCCGCCACGATCATCGGCGCCGTGGGCGCCGGCGGCATCGGCCTGAAACTGCTAGAGGCGATGGGTACGAATGCCGACTGGGACAAGGTCGCTTATATGGTCCTGCTCATCCTCTTTGTCGTTTTCCTCTTCGACCACATCTCCAATTCTCTACGTTCGCGGCTGATCGGCAAAACACAACACTAAGTCTGAAGGGATGGAATGGCGAACGTCGTAACGATGTTCGTCCTCTCCGCGGAACACCCGCACAGTCCCGATTTATGCCAGTCGTCATCATCTCCGTCTGTGTCTTCAGCACATTCCGAAGCTTGCCGCATTTCCAATACGCTTTTTTCCCTCCGCATCATCATTCTGTCACGGAAACCAATTACCTCGCACTCCTGACCTTGCGGGAAGCCGGCGAGTCACGCCAAATAGCTTCTCATCCCTGGTCTCCCATGACACTGAAGAGTGCTTGCCGTGCGCTATGCCATCTATTTTTCTCCGGCTAAAGATCACCCGCTGACGGAGGCGGCGTCACGCTGGCTGGGCCGCAACGCATTTTCCGGCACGCTGCATGACGACCACGACGACTATGCCGAGATCACGGAGGAGCCACGCCGTTACGGTTTCCACGCGACCCTGAAGGCTCCTTTCGAGCTTGCCGAAAAATACAGCGAAGCGGAACTGCTCACGGCCTTCGAAGATTTCGCGGCCAGCCAGTCCACCTTCGAAATTCCGCGCGTCGTCGTCGGTGCACTCGGGCCCTTTTTTGCACTGGTCCCGGACCGCACCTATCAGCCGCTGCAGGATTTTGCCGCCGAGATCGTCGATCATTTCGACCGGTTTCGCGCGCCCCTTTCAGAGACCGATATTGCCCGTCGGCGGCCACAGATGCTAACGGAGAGCCAGCGGCAGAATCTATCTCTCTGGGGTTATCCGCATGTCATGGATGATTTCCGTTTTCATATGACGCTGACCGGCCGCATCGACGAGAGCGAGCAGCCCGCCATGCACAAGGTGCTTTCGGCGCGGTTTTCCGAATTCACCGATCGACCCCTCAGCATTTCCGGCCTCGCCTTGTTCATTGAAGAAACGCGCGGCGCGCCATTTACCGTTCATAGCTGGCGCCCCCTTGGCCAGCCTCCAAAGAAAGATGCGACCCCATGACCGAGCACGCCCTTTCCAATGCCCGTATCGTTCTGGAAGACGATATTATTCTGGGCTCCGTCCTGATCCGTGACGGCAAGATCGCCGATATCAGCGCAGGCGCCTCCAAAACCGGCGAAGACCTGGAAGGTGATTATTTGATCCCGGGTCTGGTGGAACTGCATACCGACCATCTCGAGCAACATTATTCGCCGCGCCCCGGGGTAATCTGGGACAAGATCGCCGCCATTCAGGCCCATGATGCACAGGTGGCAGCTTCCGGCATCACCACCGTATTCGACTGCCTGCGGCTCGGTTCGGATGAAGACGGCGGCTTCAAGAAGGGTGAAATGCGCGAAATGGCTGACGCCATCGAGGCCGCGGCCGATCAGAATCGCCTTCGTTCGGATCATCTGCTGCATCTGCGCTGTGAGGTCGCCTCCTCGGATGTGCTAGAACATTTCGAGGACTTCGAAACCGATCCGCGCGTGCGGCTGATTTCCCTGATGGACCATTCCCCGGGGCAGCGCCAGTTCCAGTCGATGGATCAATATATATTCTATTACCAGAAGAAGCGCGGGCTGAGCGACGAGGCTTTCGCCGAGTTCGTGCGGCGTCGGCAGGCGGCGTCGGCCGAATATTCCGCCAAGCACCGCGATTATCTGGCCGCCCGCTGCGCCGAGCGCGGCATTACCGTAGCAAGCCATGACGACGCCACCGAAGCGCATGTCGGCGAGGCTATCGGCCACGGCGTGAAACTGGCGGAATTCCCCACCAGCGTCGAAGCCGCAAAAGCCTCGCACAGCGCCGGCATGAGCGTGCTGATGGGCGCCCCGAACATCGTTCGCGGCAAGTCCCACTCCGGCAACATAGCCGCCCGCGATCTTGCCGAGATCGGCGTTCTGGATGTTCTTTCTTCCGACTACGTGCCCTTCAGCCTACTCTTTGCGCCATTCCTGCTCGCCGATCAGGTGGAAGCCATCAGCCTGCCGGAAGCGCTGCGCATGGTCACCGCCACGCCGGCGCGCACCGTCGGCCTTCTTGATCGCGGTCGTATCGCGACGGGATTGCGGGCCGATCTGGTCCGGGTTCACCGCGAGGACGGTGTGCCGGTCGCCCGTTCCGTCTGGCGTCAGGGCAAGCGCGTGGCATGAACGATGATGGGCAGGATAATCGGCGCGAGCAATCGCCGGGTACGATGATCGTGGTTGTCGGCCCCAGTGGGGCCGGCAAGGATACGCTGATGGAGTACGCGGCAGCGCGATTGTGTGGACGGCCGGGCTTTCATTTCACCCGCCGCGTCATTACCCGCAGCGGCGATGCCGGAGGTGAAAACCACGATGCCGTTTCGATGCACGAGTTCAACCGGTTGGAAGATGCGGGCGCCTTCGCGGTATCCTGGCAGGCGCATGGGCTGAAATATGGCATCCCGGCCGCTGTCTACCATCATCTCAATGTGGGAGACGTGGTCATCGCCAACGGTTCACGTTCCGCCCTGCCGCAATTCGGAACCGCCTTTTCCCGTCTTAAGGTCGTGAATATTGTTGCCCGGCCGGATGTGCTGGCAAGGCGGCTGGAGCAGCGCGGGCGGGAAAGCCGGGACGATATTCTCCGGCGGCTGGAACGCAGCTCGCTGAACGTCAATGGAGATTTCGACGTTACGACCGTCGATAATAGCGGCGCTATCGAAGATGCCGGCCAAGCCATCATGCAGGTGCTGGAGCAAAGCGCAGACACCAATCGCACTTAAAATCCCGAAGCCGGGCTGCTCGACAAACGCTCTCTCAAAGCTTACCATCAGGCGACAATTTCCAAACATGGTACGCCAAGGCGAGGGATGCCTGAAAAGAGGGTCAGTGACGAGATAACTGTGGTGGCCGGTCTGGCTGCCGGCGTCAGCAATTATGCCCGGTCCCGGGGCATCGATATCGTGCCGATATGTGCGGCTTTGGACATTGATCCAGCCACATTCAGCAGCCTGACGGAACGCATCAGCCTCGATAGATTTTCCCGCCTGCTCGAAACCTGCGCACTGATTTCCGGCGACGACGCCTTCGGTCTGCAATGCGCCTCCACCTTTCCGGCGGGTGCATCCGGCGCGTTCGGATATGGGCTGATCAGCGCACCGACGGTACGGGCGTTCCTGCGTTTTCTTCAGGACCATGTTTATTACGCCACCAACAACAGCAATTTCACCATGGTAACGGATGCCACGCAGGTAACCCTGTCATGGTCTTTCGCGCCGGTTATCGCCAAACGCGATCAATATGTGGATTTGTCCCTTGCCGTCCTGGTGCAGCGTCTGCGTGATATTCTCGGAGACCGTATCAACCAGATAGAGATCGGTCTGGAGCGGCCGAAACCGAATAATATTCAGCTATTTAAAGAAAGAATGACCAGGCGCGTCAGTTTTTCCCAGCCGATCCATACCATGCGTCTTCCGATATCGCTTCTCGATGTGGTCAATCCGGCTGCGGATGAGCGGCTGTTCGAGTTGATGAACCTGCAATGCCGCATGTTGCGACCGGAAACATCGGCGGATGCGACCCATTTCATTGATCAGGTAAAGCGGTACATGCAGATGCGCCTCTCGGATACCGAGCTTTCACTCGGTGAGATCGCTCCTTATTTCAACCTGTCGGAACGCAGTTTTCAACGGCGGCTCGCAGAGCTCGGCACCAATCTCAACGAGATAAAGGACGCCATTCGCAAAAATGCCGGTTTCAAGCTTCTCGTGGAAAGCGATCTTCCTGTCTCCGACATTAGTTACAGGCTCGGTTATTCGACACCCGGTGCGTTTTCGCGTTCCGTCTCCCGCTGGTTCGGGGCGACACCGACGGATATTCGCAAGAAACACGCGCATCATTCCGCCGGATAATACATGTTGACGGCATCAATATTTCGCAATGACGCATTAAGTTTAAGAAATATTTCGGCGACCATCGCAATATGTGCCGAAACATAACAGTAAAACGGAAAACTTGGCGCGCGATGTTATTCTATCGGTGAGGCATATCACCTATTAGAGCGCCGCATATCCCCAAGGCGTGACGAAAACATTCCAGGGCCTTGAAGCTGCATTTTCCGCAAGATCGATTTTGTCTCTGGCGATATCGGTGTCGCAGTTCCTCTCAATGCTCAGAATAGAGCGTCCGCGCCGGGATCGGCTGGCTGGGAAGCCAGCTTTTATTGCGTAATTCCCAATGCCGGATGAAACCTATTGGCGAATTTAGCGTTTCTGTTCGCGTGTAGACAGAGCGGTAAACGAGCTGGTTTCGGGGAATGAATCATTGCCTGATCGTGCGCCGGAAAGGCCAATCTATTTTAAGGCTGAAAGAAAATGTCTTCAAATACACCGCATGAACATCGCCAAACGCGTGAAATTATCCTTTCGGAGCGTGAGCGGCATTATCTGGGTCTGGTCGCGAGGGGCAAGCATCCCTCCCATGTCGCCTTGATGACGGGTGCTGACGAGGCGGACGTAAAGGATACTCTTGAGCGCGTGCGACACAGGCTGGGTGCGGCCAATCTGCTGAACGCCGTCAGCATCGCATTGCTGCGCGGCCTGATCGAGCAAGAGGCATAGTCGCCGTTTATATTCAAGCTTACGCGAAACGTCTCCTTCCGTAAGCTGAAAACCGAATGAGCAGCTTTCTGCGTCAAAATCCTTCCATATCAGTGGCGGGATGGCGGACCAAAGCGGACCGGACATGATGCCCGGCCCTATCGACGCGAATGTAAAGCAGCCATGTACGGTTTGCCCGGCGGGTCATATTCGACCCGCCGGGTTTTTATCATCACATCAGAGCGATTGAATTTCGGCCAGAATATCGCTTTCGATCACGATGCCGCTTTCCAGTGCCTGTTTGCGAATCCCCTGACTGCGGCGGCCGGGCAGACGCACATTTTCCTGCTTTTCTATCTCGCCGGCGATAAGCGCCAACCGCTCGGTAAAGGTCGCGCCGCCTGACGATACCGGGTCTATGGCGATGATCGTGTGGCCAAGAGAGGGTGGCGCTCCCTTGTCGTCCAGAAGCGAAGAAGCCTGGAATGCGAAGTTCCCGCCGGTAATCGCGGCGGCCATGATCTCCACCATCAATGCCAGCGCAGCGCCCTTGGCCTCGCCCGCGGGCACCATGGTTCCCTCTATTGCCTCTTCGGGATCGGTCGTCGGCCGGCCGTTTCGGTCGAGCGCCCAGTCGCCGGGTATCGTTTCACCCTTCTGGCGGGCGGCCATGATCTTCCCGCGAGCGACCTTGGAGAGCGCGAGATCGATGACCAGCGGATCGGCGCCGCTGACGGGCGTGGCGAAGGCGATAGGATTGGTTCCATAAAGCGGTTTGTTGCCGCCCCAGGGCGCCATGGATGCCGGCGCGTTGGCGAACATGAGTGCAACAAGGCCCATTTCGGCGATCCGCTCGACGGTCAGCGCCATAACGCCTGCATGATGGGAGCGGTGGATTGCGGCAAGCGCAATGCCCTGCTGCCGGGCCATTTCAGGCAATTCCTCGAGAGCGCAATCGATCGCCGGATAGGCATAACCGTGGTTGGCGTCAACCGAGAGTACGCCCGGCTTCACGCGGGTCGCTGCCGGACGCGCCTCGCCATCGACCTTTCCAACCCGCGCCTGCCGGACATAAACGGGGATACGGCGAAAACCGTGACCACCTTGACCGGCCGCCTCGGAGGCGACGAGTGCCTTTGCCACCGAACGGGCGTTTTGCGGCAGAACGCCGTTGCGGTCAAAGATAGAGGATACGAGATCCTCCGCCTCTGCGATTGAGAATTTCATTCCGGAATGCCTCTGCTCGTAAAGTCTCCAAGACCTACACCATCGAAAACATTCGCGAAATGTTATTCGCGCGCAAACCGCGCCGTACGCACGGAATAACGGGTGCGCCCCAAGCGGGACGGCCTAGCGGATGCTGATCGGCAGTGTGATCGTTTTGTTTGCGTCCGGAGGTGGAGCAGGCACAGGTGATGCGCTCTGAATCCATGCCGCAATCTGCTGGTCGATAGAGGAATCTCCCGTAGACTGCACAACGCTGACACCGCTGATGGCGCCAGCATCGTTGACCCGGAAGCGAACCGTCGCGGTCATAGCATCACTACGCAGAGACCGGGGCTTGCGCCGTTGAATATGCGAGCGGACCTTCGACCCCCATTTCGCCGGTGAGGCGGACGATGACGAGAAGAAGCCGGCGTTGCTGCGCGATGCCGCCGTCCGGTCGGACTGCTGCGCTTCAGCTTTTGCCGTTTCGCGAAAGTCCGAGGCCTGCTGCCGTTTGGGACGCTGGCGCTCGATCTTCTTTTTCTCTTCCGGCTCTTTCTTTTCCACCTTCTTTTCAACAGGTGGCGGCGGAGGACGCATGACGGGCAGAGGAACCTCGATATTGTCGAGTTCCGCCATCATCTGCTCCTGAACGGGATCGACCGGCTCGACGGGTTCGGGAATTTCCTGCGGTTCGACGATCTCCTCGACGGGCGGTTCGGGCAACTGCACCGGCTCTGGCGGCGGCTTTTCCGCAACCGGCTCCGGTGGCGGCGGCTCTTCCGGAGCGGCTTCCTCCACCGGTTCGATGCTATCGCTCTTTACCTCTTCGGCGTCTTCGACATCCTGCGCCTGCGTCGTTTCTTCGGTGTGGACGGCTTCCGGTATCGCCGCCATTTCGATCATGATTGCGGCAGGCGGTGGCCCACCGGCATCCACCTCCTCGGGCTCCTGCATCAGATAATAGGCAAAACCGGCGTGAACGCCCAGCATGAGCAGCGCCGCGGCGGACCACAGCGTCACTTCCCCGAGACGGGAATGGCGGGCCTGCGGGTAGCCGTTTTCACTCATGGCGCGGTTCCCGGCGCTGCGGGTTGGCCAACAGTAGCGGGCTGCGATGCGGCAGCCGCGTTTTCCAGCCCTACAAGGGCGATCTTCAGATAGCCGGCATCTCTCAGCAGGTTCATGATTTCCATGAAGTGACCGTAGTCGACGGCCTTGTCGGCCCGCAGAAAGATGCGCGTATCCTTCTTGCCGCCCGTCTGCCGGTCGATGGCGGCGGCCAATTCTTCGCGGGCAACCGCATCATTTCCCAGATTGAGCGACAGATCGTCCTTGACGGTCAGATAAAGCGGCTCTTCCGGGCGCTCCGCCGGTTTGGCAGTGGATGCCGGCAGATCGACATTCACATCGACGGTGGCGAGCGGCGCCGCCACCATGAAGATGATGAGCAGAACCAGCATCACGTCAATAAAGGGCGTGACATTGATCTCGTGGTTTTCGGAGAGATCGTCTCCGCTATTTTCGCGAATACCGCCAGCCATGGCCGATCACCGTCCAACCAGCGATACTGCGGGCTTGCTGGCGCTGCCCGGCGGAATGCGGCGGAAATCGAGGTCGCGGCTGACAAGGCGCTCCACGCCGGCTGCGGCATCCGCCAGCAGGTGGCGGTAACCGGTGATCGAGCGGGCGAAGACATTGTAGATGACGACAGCCGGAATAGCGGCGACAAGGCCGATGGCGGTGGCGAGCAGCGCTTCGGCAATGCCCGGCGCGACGACGGCAAGATTGGTCGTCTGCGATTCCGAAATGCTGATGAAGGAGTTCATGATGCCCCAGACGGTGCCGAACAGACCGACGAAGGGAGCAGTGGAACCGATGGTCGCCAGAACACCCGTCCCGCGCGACATGCGGCGGCCCGCATGGGTTTCGATACGCGAGAGCGCCGAAGAGACACGTTCCTTGATACCGCCGCCATCAGTATGGTCGACCACCGCATCGGAAAGCTGCATTTCATGGGTTGCCATGCGCAGCATCAAGGCTGCCGGACCGCCCTTCTTTTCAACCGCTTCGGTGGCCTCAGTCAGAGTTTTTGCCTTGCGAATGACCTTGAGCGTCGAGCCGGCGCGCACCCGAGCACCCGCAAGCTCGATAGACTTCGCGACCCAGACCGTCCAGGTGACCAGCGATGCGAAGGCAAGACCGATCATGACACCCTTCACGACCCAGTCGGCCGCCATAAACATGCCCCAGGGAGAAAGGTTGTGCGGGATATCCGCTCGATGTTCAGCGCTCGCGGGTTCGGTGCCGAGAGGCTCTATCGGGGTCGCGGCTTCATTCGGCGCGGTCGTCTGGCCCGTCTGTGCGGGTTGCTCGGTTTGCGCCGGCTGCGGCGCCAGGCCTTCGGCTCCCGGTGCGGTATTCGTCGCAGGCTGAGCGGGTGCAGACTGGACTGCTGCGCGCTGAGTTGACTGAGGCTGCGAGGGCGCGGTGGCAGCCGGCTGTCCCGGCGCCATCGCGGAAGGCTGGACTGGCGCGGCGGCCGGAGCGCTCGGCGTTACAGGAGTAGTCGGCTGAACCGCTTCTGTTTGCGGTGCGGGCTGTGCCTGGGTTTCCGGTGCCGTCTGAGCGAAAACCGCGCCGGCATTCAAGCCGGCCAGCAAGGTGACAGCCATGGCAAGGGAGATATGCCTAGTTGTGTTTGCCTTGTTGAAGGATGCGGAAGAAGTTGAGGTCTCAGCTGACATAATTTTATCCCGGATTTCCGTCGATGAACTCATCCGCAGATTGACCGGTTGTTGAAAACCGGGGCCTTGAACGGATGCCGTCGTGAAAGCTTGACGTTCCGATAATAAACCTGAGTTCCTTTGACAACTATTATATTGTCAAAAGACGACTCGTAAACTCTTCTTTACAAAAAATTGACCGATCGACGGCTTTCAGCTGTTCTGCGAGGGCGAAAACTGTGCGACGAGCGCATGGCGGTCACCAGGATAGGTGACACGGACGCGGGTGACATAATCCGCCCCATGCCACGTCCGTCGATCGATGACCAGACAGGCAGCACCGGAGGCAATACCAAGCGCCGCCGCATTTTTACGGTCGGCCGAAACAGCGCTGATGCGGTGTTCGGCAGCGCTCCAGGGCACCATTTTCAGCAACCACGTCCCCGGCCCGATCTGTGAAAAATCCGCAGCTTCCGCATCCGGAACGGCGGTAACATTGATGATGCGTTCCTCAAGGCAAAAGGGAACGCCGCTAGCGAAATGCGTGCAGGTGAGTTCCAGGATCTGGGCGTCGGCAGCAAGCGCCATGGCCGCACCGTCTTTTTCCCCCGCAGGACGCAGCCGTCGTTTGTCGAGATGGTAACTGTAGACGAGACCCAGCGCCTGCACCTCCCGTTCAATATCGTGGATTTCCAGAACGGCGGATTGCGCATGGGGTTGGCGAACGAAAGTGCCAAGCCGGCGGCGTCTTTCGATGAGTCCGCGCTGCACCAATTCACCGAGAGCCTTGTTCACCGTCATGCGTGAACAGGCATATTGCCTGGTCATCTCGTGTTCGAAGGGAATGCGATAACCCGGCGGCCATTCGCCCGACATGATGTGGCGCTCGACATCATTGCGGATGCGCTCATGCAACGATTTTTCTTGAAGATCGGCGCCAGCACTTCTCATCCCGATGCCTTTATCCTCCCCTTTCGCCTATCCATGGGCCGCAGCGGCAATCGCCTCACTGCGGATTTCCTCCGTAAGCTTCGCGCGCAGCTGCGAAAATTCCGGACTGGCCTTGATCGTGTAGTGACGCGGATGCGGCAGGTCGACCGGCGTGATCGACTTGATGCGACCCGGCCTTGCGGACATGGTCACCACACGCGACGCCATGAAGACCGCCTCTTCGATATCATGGGTGACGAAAATGACTGTCTTCTGCTCACGCTCCCATATGCCGAGCAGCAACTCCTGCATCAGACCGCGTGTCTGGTTGTCGAGAGCGCCGAAAGGCTCATCGAGCAGCAGAATTTTCGGGCCGTTCGCGAGCGCACGGGCAATGGCCGTTCTTTGCTGCATGCCGCCAGACAATTGTTTCGGCCAATGATTTTCGAAACCGCGCAGGCCGACCTTGTCGATATAGCTATCGACGATCTCCCATTTTTCCGTCTCGGCCACGCCGCGTTCGCGCAGGCCGAAGGCGACGTTTTCGCGGATCGTCAGCCAGGGAAACAGGGTGTAGGACTGGAACACCATGCCGCGATCCGCCCCCGGGCCCGTCACCGCCTTGCCGGACAGCAGGACTTCGCCGGTTGTCGGACGGTCGAGACCAGCGATGATGCGCAGCAAGGTGGATTTTCCGCATCCCGACGGGCCGAGGATGGTGACGAAATCATTGCGGGGGATTTCCAGATCGGTGGGCTGCAAGGCCAGTGTCGGCTGCCCGCCCTGCACGCCCGGAAAGGTGCGGCTGACGCCCTTGATAACGAGCTCGTTCATCAGGCAAGCCTCCAGGCGAAAAGCTTCCGGTTCAACGATTTGAACGCGAAATCCGAAATAAGACCGATAATGCCGATGACGATGATGCCGAAGATGATCTGCCCGGTCGCCATCAGCGCCTGGCTGTTGATGATCATATAACCGATGCCCGAGGAGGCGCCGATCAGTTCCGCGACAATGACATAGGTCCAGGCCCAGCCGAGAACGAGACGGAGGATTTCCGCGATATCGGGCGCATTGGCAGGAATGAGAACACGGCGAACAACACCCCGATCCTTCGCACCCAGCGTATAGGCGGCCTCCACCAGATCACGCCGCGTGCCGGCGACAGCCACGGCCACCATCAGGATGATCTGGAAAACCGCGCCAATGAAGATCACCAGCAGCTTCTGCATCTCGCCGATGCCGGCCCAGAGAATGAGGAGCGGCACGAAAGCGGAAGCAGGCAGATAGCGCGCGAAGGAGACGAAAGGTTCCAGTAGCGCCTCAATGGGCTTATAGGCCCCCATGGCGATGCCGACCGGCACCGCGACGACCGAGGCCAGCACAAAACCGCCCACCACGCGCCAGATCGTCATGCCTATATCACTGGCAAACCCCTGGTCGGTGAGGAGGTAGATGCCGTCCTTCAGCATGGTGATGGGGTCAGCCAGAAAGGTCGGCGATACGAAACCGCCCAGCGTGGCAAAGCCCCAGGCGAAAAAAAACAGCACGAAGAACAGGATGCCGAGAGCAATTCTCGTGCTGTTCCTGATGGGTTGAAGAGGTTGCATCTGTCGCCTGTCCGGAAAACCGGCGCGGCACCTTTGCCGCGCCATTAGAACGCCATGCGCGTTTCGTGACGCACAATCGACGCACTCACCTGTCTTTGGCTGCTATATTCCCTGCAGGGAATGCGGCCGCATTTTCTGTTACTTGATGAAGGACGTATCCGCGAGTGTCGAAAGATCGGGTTTCGACTTTATAACGCCGATTTCCAGCAGCAGATCCGCCGATTTTTCCGAGAATGTCTTGAATTCACCCTCGAAAAACTTCTGGTTGGCGGCCTTGTCCTGCCATTCGAGGAACTTTGCCGAAGCGGCAAAGGCCTCGCCGGTCTGCTTCACATCCGCCCCCATCGTCGCATAGGACTTTTCGGGATCGGCTTTGATGAGTTCGAGGGCCTGGAAATAGCTGTCCGCCAGGGCTTTCGCCGCCTGCGGATTGGCCTTCAAGAAATCCGGGGTGCAACCGAACGTATCCATGACGGCGGGATAATCCAGCGTCGTGGCAAGGATTTTACCCTTGTCAGGGGCGGCGCGGACAGTGGACAGATAGGGTTCGTAGGTCATGGCCGCGTCATTTTGACCGGCAACGAACGCCTGCGCGGCCGGCCCCGGTTCGAGGTTGACGACCTTGACGTCCTTCAGGGTGAGGCCGTTTTCCTTGAGGATCCAGGCAAGGAAGAAATAAGGCGAAGTGCCCGGCGCGGAAGCGGCAACCGTCTTGCCTTTCAGGTCTTCGACCTTTGCCACATCACTGCGCACGGCGATGCCATCGGCGCCATGCGATTTATCCATCTGGAAAATCTGGGTAGATTTCACGCCATTGGCGTTCCAGGCAATCCATGTTTCCACTGTGGTGGCTGCGCACTGGATGTCACCGGAAGCAAGAGCCAGATGGCGGCTCGCCTGCGGTATTTTCTTGATATCGACCTTGAGGCCATTCTTTTCGAAAATGCCGGCCTGTTTAGCGAGCGTCAGCGGCGCAAAACCGGTCCAGCCGGACATCCCGATCGTTACCGACGTCTCGGCATAGGCGGAAGCGGATGAAAAGAGCGCGGCGACTGTGGCGAGAACCCATGTTTTCTTCATGATCTGAACCCCTTTTGATTTATTTTTGTGCGATGTTGTTTTTCGCTTTATTTGAGGCATGGTAGGCAGGGATTTTGTATTTGTCTAGACAAAATAGAGGTTCCCGAGCGCCTCCAGAACGATTGCAAATGTACCGTCCGGCATTTTAGACATAGGATAACACGGTCCCACCCACAGGCCCGCCGTTTTTCCATATCGAGCTCTCCATGACCAGACAAAGACGCCGCAGTATCATCAGGGCAAGGCGAACCGGAACCGGAATTGCGCTGGTTGCCGCCATTTCCTTCATCGCGGGCATGACGGATGCGGTGGGCCTGCATATTTCAGGTGACTTCGTGTCGTTCATGACCGGTAACACCACGCGCGCCGCAGTCTCGATGGAGGCTGGCCTCTATTCCCATGCCGCAAAGCTGCTTTTCGCAATCGTTGCCTTCGTGGCGGGCAATGCCGGCGGCATCGTGGTGGCGCATAAGTTCGACCGGCGCATCTTCGCCGTTCTGATGGCGGTGGGATTGCTGGTAACAATTGCCGCGCTGCTCGGCGGCGCGACGTCCGCTCTTGCGCAGTTTTACCTCGTCGTTTTCGCCATGGGCATGGTCAACGCCGCCGTTGAGCACATTGAGGGACTGCCGATCGGGCTTACCTATGTGACCGGCGCGCTTTCCCGCTTCGGCCGCGGCATCGGCCGTTTTCTTCTCGGCGAGCGGAGCCTCGACTGGGGCATTCAGATCGTGCCATGGCTTGGCATGATATGCGGCGCGATCTGCGGCGCCGTTCTCGCCGCCACGCTGCAATCGAATGCCCTTTGGGTGGTTGCGGCCACGGTTTTCACCGTCGCCATCGCCACCTTCATCATTCCGCGCTCGCTTCGCCAGCGCTACAATCAAAGGGTCAAAATCCGGCGAATTACGCCCTGAAAATCGTCGTCGTCACTTTCGCGAGATGGTGACGAATTTCGTGCCGCGGACCCGCACCGTCATCAGGCAGGGTTCCTTGTCGGTACGCTCGCAATAACGCGGATGCATCTTCAGCACGAAAACCATGTTGCCGAACCGCTTGATGAAATCATAACCGTAAATCCGGGCCGTCGCGATCATCAGATAGCCGCCCTCTTTCACCTGGACATAGAAATTATAGGGGCATCCCTCGTCGTCGCAGGCGCGGCCTTTTTCGCCGTCGCAATCCAGGACGCCATGATTGACGACGGCATCCATCAGCCCGTCATTGTTGATATCCAGCCGTGTAACGAAATCGTCGCCGAAAGCCGCCACCCTGCACTCGTTGCGGAAATGATCCTTCTCGTAAATCTCCGGATCGTTCACCAGCTGCTGCTGCGCCGCGAGCGCCACCGGGAACATCAAGAGAACCAGCGCCTGAAGAGCGGCAACGAGAGCGATTCGCACGGCATTTTCCTTTGCATCCGTTTGAGTTATGGATGTTGCGATCATCCGGGCGGCCAGCCTAGAGTTTAGTGCTTGCGCGACACTGACGTGTTCGCTGCCCGTGTTCCGGGAGGAACCTTTTCATGACACTTCTCGGTTTTCTCGATTATGCCGGCGTCGCCGTGTTTGCCGCAACCGGCGCACTCGCCGCCTCGCGCAAACAGCTGGACCTGATCGGCTTCCTGTTTTTCGCAGCAGCAACCGGCATCGGCGGCGGTACGGTGCGCGATCTGGTACTGGGCAGAACGCCAGTATTCTGGGTGATAAACCCCACCTATATTCTCGTCTGCGTCTCGGTCGCGGTTCTGCTGTTCTTCACCGCGCATCTTTTCGAATCCCGTTATCGCGTACTGATCTGGCTCGATGCCCTCGGCCTGTCCGCCTATTGCGTCATGGGAGCAGCCAAAGGCCTTGCCGCGAGCGGCTCGGCAACCGTCGCCATCGTCACAGGCGTTCTGACGGCGACATTCGGAGGGGTGCTGCGCGATATTATGGCCGGGGAGCCTTCCGTTCTGTTGCGCCCGGAAATCTATATCACCTGCGCGCTTCTGGGTTCGTCCACCTTCATTATCGTCTATTTCTTCGGCGCACCGCTTTATGCCGCATCCGCCGCGGGTTTCCTGACAGCCTTATCCGTGCGCTCCGGTGCGTTGCTGTTCGGCTGGACTTTCCCACCCTATAAGGCCAAGCCCGGCAGACGGCCGGAAGACGTGATGAAGTGACCTGTCGAAAGAGACGCTGAAAACAGAAATGGCGCCCTTCGGCGCCATTTTCATATCCGTCATCAGATAGAAGCGTCAGCCGCGCTTGCGGCGAAGGCGGATCACCACGTCCACATGGGCGATTTCCATGCCCTCGGGCGCTTCCGGCAGATTGTCGATCTGAAGATTGTTGACGGGAATATCGAGAACCTCGTTCTCACCTTCCACGAAGAAGTGATGGTGATCCGAGACGTTAGTATCGAAGTAGGTGCGCGCACCTTCGACGGCCAGAACTCGGATCAGGCCGGCTTCGGTAAACTGGTGCAGCGTGTTGTAGACCGTGGCGAGAGAAACGGGCACGCCAGCGGTGACCGCCTCGTCATGCAGCTCCTCGACCGTCAGGTGGCGATCACCCTTTGCGAAGAGAAGATCGCCCAAAGCAACGCGCTGGCGCGTGGGCCGCAGCCCCGAGCGCCGCAGCCTCGTTCCGATATCCAATGTGGCGTCAAATGCCATGCCATCCCATTCCAAACAGGGGTATGAAACCCGTCAATTGCAATAGCATATATCTTTTGCAGGGATTGCTTTCAATAGTTTCAGCGCCGCTGCGTGTCGCAAATGGCTGCAAACCGGCCATTCCTGCAAATTTCCTCTGGTTCCAGCCGGATGGTTCCTGTATGCGGACGGCATATTGAGGTAATGACTTCGGCAAAGAAGGTTCTGAAGACAAAGAATGGGGGCGAAACCGCCTCTGCCCTTGCAGCGCTTCATTTTGAACCTAACTTGCTCTAGTGAAGTCGATCAACACCAGTGATTGGGGAAGTGAAAGCGGTATGGCAACGAGGCAATCAAGTTACAATTACGAGGAGATCCTGTCCTGCGGTCGCGGCGAATTGTTCGGCCCGGGAAATGCACAGCTCCCATTGCCCCCCATGCTCATGGTCCATCGCATCACCGAAATTTCCGAAACCGGTGGCGCGTTCGATAAAGGTTTCATCCGCGCCGAATACGATGTCAGCCCCGACGACTGGTATTTCCCCTGCCATTTCCAGGGCAACCCGATCATGCCGGGCTGCCTCGGCCTTGACGGCATGTGGCAGCTGACCGGCTTCTTCCTCGGCTGGCTTGGCGAAGAAGGCCGCGGCATGGCGCTTTCCACCGGCGAAGTGAAATTCAAGGGCATGGTTCGCCCTCACACCAAGCTCCTGCAATATGGTATTGATTTCAAGCGCGTGATGCGCGGCCGTCTGGTGCTTGGCACCGCCGATGGCTGGCTGAAGGCGGATGGTGAAACCATTTATCAGGCATCGGATCTGCGGGTCGGCCTGTCCAAGGAAAAGTCTGCCTGAGGCAGACGAAATAATCGAGACAAACGCCGGACGGCCTTAAGTCGCCCAGCCGAAATCTAAAGAAAAGGTCCCTTTGATGAGACGAGTTGTTGTCACCGGCCTCGGTATTGTTTCCTCCATCGGCGGTGATGCCGCTGAGGTCACCGCGTCGCTGCGCAATGCCAAATCCGGCATTTCTTTTTCGCCGGATTTTGCCGAACACGGTTTCAAGTGCCAGGTCTGGGGCAAGCCGTCTCTAGACCCCACCGATCTGGTCGATCGTCGCGCCATGCGCTTCCTGTCGCAAGGCGGCGCTTGGAACCACGTCGCCATGAAGCAGGCAATCGCCGATTCCGGTCTCGAGGAGAGCGACATCAGCGGCAATGAGCGCACCGGCATCATCATGGGTTCGGGCGGTCCTTCCACCCGCACCATCGTTGAGGCCGCCGATATCACGCTGAAGAACAACAGCCCGAAGCGCATCGGTCCCTTTGCCGTGCCGAAGGCCATGTCCTCCACCGCTTCGGCCACGCTCGCGACCTGGTTCAAGATCCACGGTGTCAACTACTCCATCTCTTCGGCCTGCTCCACCTCGGCGCACTGCATCGGCAACGCCGCCGAAATGATCCAGTGGGGCAAGCAGGACGTGATGTTCGCCGGCGGCCACGAGGATCTCGACTGGTCGATGTCGAACCTTTTCGACGCCATGGGCGCGATGTCGTCCAAATACAACGAAACACCCGACGTCGCCTCGCGCGCCTATGACGTCAACCGCGACGGCTTCGTCATCGCCGGCGGTGCGGGCGTTCTGGTTCTGGAAGAGCTGGAGCATGCGAAGGCACGCGGTGCAAAAATCTATGCCGAAATTGTCGGTTATGGCGCGACCTCGGACGGTTACGACATGGTTGCCCCGTCAGGCGAAGGTGCGATCCGCTGCATGCGGCAGGCGCTTGCCACCGTGAAGGGCGACATTGACTACATCAACACCCACGGCACCTCGACGCCGGTCGGCGACAGCAAGGAAATCGGCGCGATCCGCGAAGTTTTCGGCGACAAGATCCCCCACATCCAGTCGACCAAGTCTCTCACCGGCCATTCGCTTGGTGCGGCCGGCGTGCAGGAATCGATCTACGGCCTCTTGATGATGCAGGAACGCTTCATCGGCGAGAGCGCGCATATTTCCGAGCTCGATCCGGAATTTGCGGGCGTTCCGATCGTTCGCAACCGCATCGACAACGCCAAGATCGACACCATCCTTTCCAATTCCTTCGGCTTCGGCGGCACCAACGCCACGCTCGTCTTCCAGCGTCATAACGGATAATTGCCCATGAACGGCATCATGCAGGGTAAACGCGGCCTCATCATGGGCGTCGCAAATAATCATTCGATCGCCTGGGGTATCTCCAAGGCGCTTGCAGCACAGGGCGCGGAGCTGGCTTTCACCTATCAGGGGGAAGCGCTCGGCAAGCGTGTGAAACCGCTCGCCGCCGAACTCGGTTCCGATTTCATCGTGCCATGCGATGTCGAGGATATCGCCTCGGTCGACGCCTTGTTCGCGACCATCCGCGAAAAATGGGGCTCGCTGGATTTTATCGTCCATGCCATCGGCTTTTCCGACAAGAACGAGCTGAAAGGCCTCTACGCGGATACGACGCGCGAGAATTTCAGCCGCACCATGGTCATCTCCTGCTTCTCTTTCACGGAAATCGCCAAGCGCGCTGCTGAGTTGATGACCAATGGTGGCTCCATGCTGACGCTGACCTATAATGGTTCGCAGCGCGTCATTCCGAACTACAATGTCATGGGCGTCGCCAAGGCGGCTCTCGAGGCGTCCGTGCGTTATCTCGCCGCCGATTACGGCCCGCGCGATATCCGCGTCAACGCCATTTCGGCCGGCCCGGTCCGCACGCTGGCAGGTGCCGGCATCTCGGATGCACGCGCTATCTACGCGTGGAACCAGAAAAATGCACCGCTGCGGCGGACGGCTGACATCGACGATATCGGCGGGTCCGCACTTTATCTGCTGTCCAGCATGTCGCGCGGCGTGACCGGCGAATGTCATTACGTGGATTGCGGTTACAATATCACCTCGACACCCACGCTTGAGGTTCTCTCCAAGGCAGACGCGGAATAAGCCTACCTTTCGCAATCAATAAAGCCCGGCCCTGTGCCGGGCTTTTTATGCGCCGTATCGATTTTGGAAATCACTAAAGTATAGTTTATCGAAGTAACTGATTTTAAACATCGGGTGGTTATGGTCCGCAACAAATTCAACGGTTGCGCTCGCCGCATATTCTTAGAGATCGATATCGCCTCATGCGACTGGCCAGACTGAAGCCATTGCTGGAAAAATTGGGAGTCTCGCGCGACGGGACAGCGGCTATCGAATTCGCGATACTCGCAATACCCTATTTCCTCGTCGTCTTTGCGATCATCGAGACCTTCGTCGCCTTGATGGCGGAACAGGTCGTCGCCAACGCCACCGAGACCATGGCGCGGCGTTTGCGCACAGGGCAAATCAGCAGCTCGATTTCGAAAGAGGATTTCCGCAAGAGTTTCTGCGACGAAGTTTCAGTGATGATTACCTGCTCGGATGAGATCGATAAAGAACAGAAGCTCTATATCGACCTTCGCTCCTTTGCCGCCTTCAAGGATATTCCGACCACGATACCGCTGAAGGCCTATGGCGAATATTACGATCTCGATACCGCTCAATTCGGCTTCACGCCGGGCGGGCCGGAAACCATCAACATGTTGCGTGTCTATTATCGCTGGCGTGTCGTTGCCGATATCATCCGGCCATATCTCACAAAAATACGTCCGGCCGATGGATCAATGCCCTCACATTTCCTCATCGTCGCGACAAATGCGTTCATGAATGAGAAATACATCACAGGCGGGGGCTCATGATGGCAGGGCTGGTGTCCGTTGCGGCAAACGGCAAACGACGCCTGGTTGCGCTCGTTTCACGCTTTGCCAAAGATCGCCGTGGCGTGGGCGCGGTGGAGTTCGCGATCCTCTTTCCGATATTGCTTGCGCTTTATCTAACCTCTTTCGAATTAACGATCGGATACAATACCTACAAGCGGGCAAGCACCGCCGCAGCCTCCATCAATGATCTGATATCGAAAACAGGTTCCGTCGATAAGACCTATCTCACGGGCATGCAGGACGTCGCAGCCGCCGTGTTTGCGCCCTACAGCACCAAGGGTCTGCAGCTGAAGATCAGCGGCATCAAGATCGACGCGCAAAAACAGGCGAAAATCACCTGGTCCTGGGATGAGAAAAATCAGAGACCCTATGCGGTGGGTTCACCGGTCGCCGTTCCGACGCGCCTGCTGGTGGAAAACAGCTTTCTCATCCACGTCGAACTTTCCATACCGCATGAATTGTTGATGTTCATGCCCGACATTGCCTCGTCCGGAGTAAAGTCGATCACGATCGGGCGGGAGTATTTCTTCAAGCAGCGCGACGCCGAGACCGTCTGCACCAATTGCTGAACCAATCGGTGCGTCAAGGCGGTCCCGTCATGGCAATCGTCAGTAGACGTCGCGCAGATAACGTTTTTCGCGCTTCAGCCGGTTCACATACTCGCTTGCCGCCTCGGCGGAGATGCCGGCCTCTTCGCTGACGATGCCACGCAAGGCATCGTCGACATCCTTCGCCATACGGGTCGCGTCGCCACAGACATAGAAAAAAGCACCCTCTTCAAGCCATTGATAGAGCGCCTTACCGTTCTGCCGCATGCGGGTCTGGACATAGATCTTTTCCGCCTGATCTCGTGAAAAGGCGAGGTCGAGACGGGTCAGAACGCCATCGCGACTCATGTCGCCAAGCTCGTTTTCATAGATGAAATCCGACTGCCGGTGCTGATCACCGAAAAACAGCCAGTTTTTGCCCTTTGCGCCTCTGGCTTGCCGTTCCTGCAAAAATGCCCGGAATGGCGCGATGCCCGTGCCCGGCCCTACCATGATAACAGGCGCATCATTGTCCTGCGGCACACGAAACGCCTTGTTCGGCGAGACGAAAATCCCGGCACTCTGCCCGGCCTCCACGCGGTCGGCGAGATAGGTGGAGCACACGCCCCCACGCTCACGGCCCTCGGCGCGATAACGCACGCTGGCGATGGTCAGATGCACGCTGTTTTTTGCAACCAGCGGGCTGGAGGAGATGGAATAGGCGCGATGTTGCAGCGGCTTCAGGAATGTCACGAATTCAGCAACATCAAATAGCGGCTTTTCGGCGAGATTGATGAGGTCGAGAATATCCTTGCTCCAGAGAAAGGCGGCCAGTTGCTCCCTGTCTCCGTTTGCAAGAACATGGCTGAGTTCGTCATGCCCAGCCCGCTTGCCGATCTCGGCGACGAGTTCGCGCGAGGGCGTCGATATCTCGAACATGTTGAGAAGCGCATCGCCGACCGGACCGGCCAGCCCGGCGATTTGGCTGTCCGCAGCCGCTTCGAAGTGTTGCAGCAGCGCGCCGACCAGTTTCGGATCGTTCAGGGGCACGACGCCAAGAGCGTCACCCGCCTCATAGTCCAGACCGCTTTCGCCGAGGTCGAATTCGTAGTGGCGAATTTCCTTGGACGAGCCGGTACCGGACAGGCGACGATTGACGCTTACTTCAGCCGGATAGGGATTTTTGCGGCTCCAGCCCTGTTTTTCCCGCACGGGCGGCTCGGCGACATGGGGCATGGTGACAGATGCCGCATTGCCGCCATCGACAGCAACCGCGAGCGGCAGCGTCTCGCCGATCCATGCGGCGGCGGCGTCCTCAAAGTCGATATCGCAGTCGATACGCGTCTTCATACGCTTGCCACCGAGTTGTTCGAACCGCGTATCGATCAGCTTGCCCGCCTGGCAGAAGCCGTCATAGCCGGTATCGCCGAGCGCGAGGACGGCAAAATTCATCCCGTCCAGACGCGGCGCGCTGTCAGCGGTGAGCGCTTCCCAGAAAAGCTGAGCATTGTCAGGCATTTCACCTTCGCCATATGTCGAGGTGACGACAATGACGCGCTTCATGGCGCCGAGACCGTCCATCGAGACATCGTCCAACGCCGTCACCACCGGCTGCATGCCCTGCGCGCGGGCGGCGGCGGCGATATCCATCGCCAGCGCCTCAGCATTGCCGGTCTGGGTGCCGAAAAGAATATTCAGCATACTGGCCTTGGCATTCGGAGCGGCCGCAGCAAGAGATGTCTCCATGCCGATGGCTGCACGGGAATGGAGCCCCGCCAGAAAACCGGAAAGCCATGCGCGCTGATCACCGTTGAAGGGCGCGTCCTCGGGAATATAAGGTATCTTCATCATGCTGCCCTATGGCTGGATGCGGTGGCGAGGTCCGGAATGGCGCGGGCTGCGAAAAGCTCCTCGAAGCCCGGCAGACGGCCAATCTTCTCAATGTTTTTCCGGTTCTGCTGAATGATCCAGCCATAGGTGCCGGGGCTGTCCACCGACAAGGTGTTCCTGCGCGCCAGCGCCTGCTTGTAATCGTCGAGACGTTTGGCGGCGATCATCACCGCGAGCTGTTGATCGTTATGGTCTGAAAGCGCCTCGCGGGCATATTTCAGCAGCCGCTGCATCAGCGCATAGTCTTCCGTAAGAATGAGATTGCGCACGGCTTTTTCAATAGCCGGGTCGGAAGGACCCGGCGCCGTCGGCACCCGCTGGAGGGCGATGGCCTGCGCCATGCTCAACACCGTGTAGTTATTGAGAAGCGCATACATCTCCTCCGTATCCGTCTCGCCATAATCCGGCACCCTTCCGTTCAGGACGGCCTTGCGGTCGCGATAGGCGAGCTTGAACTTGCGCAGTTGATGGGCGGTAAGCGCGGATGCCAATTCCTCCAGCAGTTCCTTGCGGGGCTTCGCCTTCAGAATCTCGTCGCTATCCTGATAAAGCAGCAGGGCGCGTGGCATGCCATAGACGAAATTATGCTGTTCGCTTTCCCAGTTTTCCAGAAGCCATGCCGCCTTGGCCGAGCCGGTCTCCGCGACATGCCAGGCCAGAAGCTGGTGCACAGCCTGATGATGGATCGCGGCCTGCTCATCCTCACCGGTGATCGAGCCGAGCAGGATGGAATCATGGCTGATCTTCTTCGGCAGATCGCCATAGGGATCATATTGATAAACGAAACCGCCGCTCATGCCGTTGCCGAAACCCTTGCCGAAGCTGCCAAGGTTCAGCACCGCGCCGTTGGTCATATATTCGCAGGCGAAATCACCCACGCCTTCGACGACAGCGGTGGCACCGGAGTTACGCACTGCGAAACGGTCTCCCGCCTGCCCTTCCACGAAGGTGCGGCCGCCGGTGGCGCCGAACAACGCGAAATTGCCGACCAGCACATTACCGCCCGCCTCTTCGGATCCGCCGCCGGGTGAGCGCACGACGATGGTGCCGCCGCAGGCGCTTTTGCCGACACCGTCATTGCAGGTGCCGGTATGAACCATGACCATGCCGTCATTGCAGAAGGCGCCGAAGGACTGACCGGCCGAACCCGACGTCTCGATACGCACCGAACCCGCCTCCAGGAACCGGCGGCCACGGCTGTCCCGCTTCACGGCCGGAAGCGCATCCGCCTCTTCGTCGGAAAGTTCGTGGTTCAGCATGCGTTCAATATCGACGGCGAGCTGGCCGCCGACGCTCTTGTTGCAATTATTCAGGAAGCGATTGCCGCCCAGCTCGATTTTTTCCCGCTTGCTGTCCACCAGAGCCGAGCGCACGAGTTCGATGAAGGCATCGTCCAGCCCAAAATCCTTTTCCATATAGACAGGGCTGTCGATCTTCACCTCTTCGACCACGGCAAGCATTGCCCGGAGGTCAAGCTGGCCGACGCTTGCCGGGTGATCGAGGAGGTGGAGAAGATCGGAACGTCCGCGTGCTTCCCGCAGCGAGCGCAGCCCGAGTGCGGCCAGAATCTCACGCGTTTCATGGGCGATATTCATGAGATATTGCGCCAGCGCGCGCGGATCGCCGTTGAAAGCCTCCTGATTGGTGGTGAGACCGGCCGGGCACTTGATGTTGCAGTTCTTCGCCATGACGCATTTCAGCATCATCAGCGCCGTGGTGCCGAACTCGAAGCTGTCGCCGCCGAGTAACGCCGACTTCACCACGTCGCTGGCCGTCTGGTGTGCGCCGGAACAACGCAGCAGCACCTTGGAGCGCAGGCCGGTGGCGCAGAGCGCCTGGTGCACCTCGGCAATGCCGATTTCTGCCGCACGGCCGGTATATTTGAGGCTGGTGACGGCCGCCGCCCCCGTGCCGCCGGTATTGCCGGCGACATTGATGACATCGGCCCCCGCCTTGGCGACGCCGACCGCGATCGTGCCGATCCCTTCCGACGAGACCAGCTTGACGATGACGCGCACGCGCGCCGCCTTGGCGTCATGGATGAGCTGGGCCAGATCCTCGATGGAATAGGTATCGTGATGCGGCGGCGGCGAGACAAGCTCGACGCCCGGCGTGCCGCCACGCGCGGCGGCGATTTCCACCGTCACCTTGGGAGACGGCAACTGCCCGCCCTCGCCTGGCTTTGCGCCCTGACCGATCTTGATCTCGATCTCTTCCAGCATCGGATCGGCAAGATAACCGGCCCAGACGCCGAAGCGGCCGGAGGCGAACTGCTTGATGCGCGAGGCACGGATGGTGCCGTAACGGGAAATATGCTCGCCGCCCTCGCCCGAATTGGACATGCCGCCGACCATATTGGTGCCATGCGCCACCGCCTCATGGGCGGCTGCGACCAGCGCGCCGTGACTCATGGCGCCCGATGCCAGCGTCCTAGTGATCTCGCTCGCCTTTTGCACTGCCTCGAGCGCAATGCTGTCAGGTGCGGAGCGGATCAGCGACAGATAGGTGAAAGCTTCGCCCTTCGCCTGAACCAGAAGCGCGCCGCCCTCCAGCCAATGGCCGGCAATATCCTCACCGAAACGGTCGAGCAGCGACTGACCGAGTGCGGCAAGCCGGGCAAGCTCGTGACCGTGCGGTCCGGTCAATTGCAGCCGGAACGCACCTTCGCCTGCATTTTCGCAGAGCAATCCGCGCACCATGAAGCTGTTGTTGCCACGTCTGGAAAAGCGCCCCATTTCGCGGCGGAAGTCCTCGGCCGAACCGGCAAAGGTCACATCGGCCGGCAATTCAAGAACATCACGAAGGGCTGCCGGACGGCGTGCCCTTTCTTCCGCCATCATGCGTGCAAAGGCGCGGTAGCCGGGCGTCACCTCGAATGCGTCGATCGCCTCCGGGGTCAGCCGGTCAAAGCTGTTGTGATAATAGGCCGCATCGTTGAGACCGAAGGCATCTTCCAGCCGGTTAAGCGGCAGCAGACGCAAGGCGTCCTCATTTTCGGTTCCCTTGTCGAAACCGATCTTTTCCTCGGTCATATCCACGAAACCGCGTACCGCCGTCGTGCCATAGGAATGGCCAGCACCTTCCGCACGCTCCTTGAAGAGACCGAGCAGCGGAATGTCGTTTTCGTCCTTCACGGACAGCGCTTTGCGGTGCCAGTCCACGACTGCCTGCGCGATGACGGCGAAGTTGACGCCGCCGACCGGTGTCTTCACATTCGGGAAATAGCGCTTCAGCACCGCATCGCCGGTATCGAGGAAATTCGGCTCGAAGAACTCACCGCCGATGTAGCTTTCCGCCGTGCACAGGCCGACTTTGCCCATGGTCTTCATCAGCGACTTTTCAGCCGCCTTGGCGAAGCGCTTGAACGCCTTGTCAGCCTCGGCGCCGAATTTCTCCTCGGCGCGGAACTGCACGCCGAGTGGGTAGACAGCCGAAGCCCCGAAGCCAAGGCTTGCCGCGATGTGGTGCGAGGACGAAAACTGCCCGCTTTCAACAATCAGCGACACGCGCAGCCGTAAACCCTCCTCGATCAGCCGCTGGTTGATGGCGGAGACGACCATGATCATCGGCAGAGCTGCACGGCCCGCCGAAACATGCCGGTCGGTGATGATGGCGATGCCGCCTTCCTCCGCCGCGAAAGCCACAACTTCATCGCAGAGCCCGTCGATTGCCTGCCGTAGCGCGGCTTCGTTGGCCTCCGCAACATCCAAGACCGGCGAATAGAGCATTTCGAAACGGCGAAGAGGGGTCTCCGACTGCTCGCGGATGCGCAACATATCGAGATGGGTCAGGATCGGGGAGTGCACGACGATCTGGCGGGCCTTCTTCGCACCGCTGTTCGGCTTCGCACCGAGGGCGACACGCAACGTCATGCCATCGGCCTCACGAATACTGTCGAGCGGCGGATTGGTGACCTGCGCGAAACGCTGTGAAAAATACTTCGCGACGCCGCCTTCCTGATCGGACAGCGCGTTGATGGCATTGCCATATCCCATCGCCGAAATTTTTTCCGCGCCGGAGGCCAGCATCGGGTCCATCAGGAACTTGAAGCTTTCCTGATTATGCGAATAGGCGACATAACGCTGGTGCCGTTCCAGATCGCCATTGTAACGTAGTGGCGAGCCCTGCTTTTCAGCGGGCACTTCCGGCAGATCGTCCAGCAGGACACGGGCTTCGCGCAGCAGAGATGAATAATCGCGGCGTGAGGCGAGAAGCTCCAACGCCTCGACGGTGGAAAAGGCACGCCGCTCGGCGTGGTCGTAATAAAGCATGCCGCCCGCCTCGATACGACCGCGGCGGATGACGCTTTCCGCCGGAAAGGCGATCTGCCCCGCCTCCGACATGACGCAGAGATAATCTTCCGTCTCGACGGTGCGTAAAGGGCGCAGGCCGAGGCGATCGAGACGGGCGCCGATGATGTTGCCGTCGCCGAAGATCAGCGCGGCCGGACCGTCATTCTTCTCCTCATAGAGCGAGAAATATTCCAGCATCGCCTTGACTCCCGGCGAGAGAGTATCGTCGTTTTCCCACGCCGGCGGCATCATCGAGACCACGGCAGTGACGAGGTCTAGACCATCCTCCATCACCCGCGCCTGCAATGTCTGGTCCAGACGGCAGCTGTCCGACTGGCCCTTCGGCCTGACGATGCTGGCACTCTTCGCCAACGCCACGGCCGCTTCAGACAGCCGGTTCTTCTTGTCGGTGTTGAGCTCACCATTATGCGCCATCAGGCGAAAGGGCTGCGCCATGGAGGGATGCGGATCGGTATTGGTGGAAAACCGCGTGTGGAAATACATCGTATGCACTTCATGGAGCGGATCGGTGAGGTCGCAGAAATAAGGCATGACCTCGTGCGAGTTCAGACGCCCTTTGAGCACCTGCGTGCGCGCGCTGAGCGACAGTGGGTAAAGACCGGCGAGATCAGGCACGGTATAGGCCAGTGCTTCGATGGCGAGCAGCGCCTTGTGGATACGCCAGTCGAATTCGGCAGGGGTGCCGCATTCGGCCGGAGCCGAAAAGACCCATTGCCGGATCGGCAACTGGTAACGGATGGCGGCAGGGCGGATGGCCGCGTCATTCACCGGCACGTCGCGGACGATGAGAGTCGAAAACCCCTGCTGCTGCAGCGCGCTGCCGATAATGCCAACCGCCTGTTCATGGAAAGACGGGTTCTGCGGCAGGAAAAAATTGCCGACGCCAAACCGGCCGGCCTGCAAGGTATCGTTGCCCGTCAGCTTCTGGAAAAAGGAGAGCGACAGATCCATCGACACGCCCGCACCGTCACCGACTCCTTCCGCCGACATGCCGCCGCGATGCGGCACGGCACAGAGAGCCTCGTGGCCGCGCTTCAGCACCTCATGTGTCTGCACGCCGTCCTTGCGGGTGATGAAACCGACGCCACAGCTGCTTTTTTCAAAAGCCGCATCGTAAAGGCCGAATTTTTGCTCCGTCACGCTCAAGGCACTCTCCTCTCGTTGCGCGTTTCGCGCGGCATCGCCGTCTTTCCCGAAACCCGGCGCGTCAGCCGGCACTCTGCGGGCGGAGCCGCAGGCAACCTGGCTGCTCCTCTTCTTCTGCTTATCGGCGTTTAATGGCGCGAACGGTCGTTTTGCGGCCGACAAACGGCGTGGCGGCGTTGGCCGCTTTCTCGCAAATAATGATCGTCGTCGTTCGCATCGCGTTCCCTGATGGCCGGCTTTCCGGCGGTGAGGCACACTGAATTACGTCAGTATTACTTATATAATATTTCATGATCGACTGAGTCAAGATTAAAATCGACCTGGCGCAATAAAAAAACAAAAACGCCGCGAAATCCGACAGGATTCCACGGCGCGATGGGTGCAGGGATTTTTAAATTGCCCAGATCACTCCGATGGCATGTCCAGCGTGCGGCTGAACCAGAGGGCGATCAGCGTGCAGAGCGCACCCGACATCAGGTAAATGCCGACGGCGAAAAGACCGAATTTGGACGAAAATCCGAGCGCGACGAGCGGTGCGAAACCGGCGCCGATCAGCCAGGAAATATCCGAGGTGAGCGATGCGCCGGTATAGCGGTACTCACGGCTGAAGCGGGAAGCAAGCGCGCCGCCCGCCTGACCGAAGGACAGGCCAAGCAGAGAAAAGCCGATCAGGACGAAGAGATAGCGGCCAATATCGCCCGAACTCAGGAGAACGGGTGCCACGAGGCTGAAGAGCCCGATCAGCACGGCCGCAACAGCCAGAAGCTTCCGCCGGCCGATCCGGTCGGCCAGAATGCCCGAAACCACGATCATGCCGCCGGCGATGATGGCGCTGACGAATTGCACGAACAGGAAGTCCGACACACGCTGGCTGGTGTTGAGCGAAACCCAGCTCAGCGGAAAGACCGTGACGAGATGAAAGAGCGCAAAGCTCGCCAGCGGCACGAAGGCACCCGTGACCACCACCGGAAACTGTGAACGTAGCATCTTGAACATGGGGCGCGGTTCCAGCTCGTGCTGCTCCAGCATGGCCTGGAATTCCGGCGTCACGATCATGCGAAGGCGGGCAAAGAGCGCGAGAACATTCAGCGCTAGCGCCACGAAGAACGGGAAACGCCAGCCCCAGGCGAGGAATTCCGCATTGGAAAGCTGCGTCACGAAGACGATGAAGAAGGCGCTGGCGAGACCGAACCCCATGGCCGCACCGATCTGAGGCATCATGGCGTACCATCCGCGCTGCTTCTGCGGTGCATTCATGGCGAGCAGCGAGACGAGACCGTCCCATGCGCCGCCCAGACCAAGACCCTGGCCGATACGGAATACAGCCAGCATGACCGGCGCGAGCATGCCCGCTTCCGCATAGGACGGAAGAAAGCTGATCGCCATCGTGGAACCACAGAGCGTGAAGAGGGCAGCCATCAACTTAACGGCGCGCCCGAATTTTCGGTCTATCTGGAGGAAGATCAGCGAACCGATCGGCCTTGCGATAAAGGCCAATGAGAAAACCGCGAAGGAATAGAGCGTGGCCGTTAGCGGATCGACGAAGGAAAAGAAGACGTGGGGGAAAACGAGCGCGGAGGCGATGGCGTAGATGAAAAAGTCAAAAAACTCCGTCATTCTCGCGAGAATGACTGCAATCGTGATGCGATCCGGATCGACCTTGACGGGACCAGCCCCATGTCCGTTCGCTTCCGGCGCCTGCCCAAAGGATGGAGCAGCATTCGTATAACTCATAATATCCCTCCTGCGTCATGGACGAACCATTTCCTGTAACGCGCCGGCTCCTCATCCGTTGCGTTACGATGCGACGGATTGTCACACGCACCCTACGTAACGTCAATTGAAGTTTGGCAATAAAGGGTTGCCCAGTCAGCCGACCATGCGATAATGCACGGGCTCCGTCCTAAACGCAGCACTGCCCGAGACATGGTGCATCGCGAAGGTTTCGCTGCACCGCGACAATATACCTCATTCTAAAAATGATGTTCGGCAATTATTCGCGGCATAATCCAAACTGTACGAGTTCAAAGAACGTGCGCACGATCAAAAAAATCCTATCCGCCCTTCTGGCAATCCCGGCTCTGCTGCTGCTCAGCGGCTGCAACCTCGTCGTCATGAACCCTTCGGGCGACATCGCGATCCAGCAGCGCGATCTTATCATCACGTCCACGGTTCTGATGCTGCTGATCATCGTCCCGGTCATTGCCCTGACGCTGTTCTTCGCATGGAAGTATCGCGAATCAGGGAAGGCTGAGGATTACGATCCCGAGTGGCACCACTCCACCCGCCTGGAAATGGTGATCTGGTCGGCTCCGGTCGCCATCATCCTGATGCTCGGCACAGTGACCTGGATTTCCACGCACCGTCTCGACCCCTATCGCCCGCTGGAGCGTATCGACGAGAACCGCCAGGTGACCGCCGAAAC
This sequence comes from Agrobacterium sp. ST15.13.013, assembly GCF_027956525.1. Classification (NCBI taxonomy): domain Bacteria; kingdom Pseudomonadati; phylum Pseudomonadota; class Alphaproteobacteria; order Hyphomicrobiales; family Rhizobiaceae; genus Agrobacterium; species Agrobacterium sp. ST15.13.013. The sequence continues at coordinate 18,060 of NZ_JAQKGP010000004.1, read as the reverse complement.
CAAGCCTATCACGGTAGAAGTGGTGGCCATGGACTGGAAGTGGCTGTTCTTCTATCCCGAACTCGGCATTGGCAGCGTCAATGAATTCGCCGCTCCGGTCGATGTTCCGATCAATTTCAAGATCACCGGCACGACGGCGATGAACTCCTTCTTCGTTCCCGCGCTCGCCGGCCAGATCTACGCCATGGGCGGCATGCAGACGAAGCTGCACGCGGTCATCAACAAGGAAGGCGTTTATGACGGCTTCTCGGCCAATTTCTCCGGCCCAGGTTTCTCGCACATGCGCTTCAAATTCCATGGCCTGAGCCAGCAGGGCTTCGATCAGTGGGTGGCGAAGGCGAAAGAAAGCGGCAAGGGCTTCGGCCGTCAGGAATATCTGGAATTCGCCAAGCCTTCCGAACGCGAACCAGTACAATATTTCGCTTCGGTCGATCCCGAACTCTACAGCGCCATCCTCAACCGCTGCGTCGAGCCGAACAAGCTCTGCATGCGTGACATGATGCATATCGACGCCAATGGCGGCGGCGGCAAGGAAGGCATCGACATCGCCAAGGCGCTGAATTCCGTCGTCTGCACGCCGCTTGCGCCCTTTGGCGTCGCCAGCGGGCCCCAATCCACTCCGGCTGCGCTCGAAGGACAGACTTTCGAACCTGCGGCGCTGCCGGAAACGAAACAAGTCGCTGGCTGACGGATACGTCCCGGCATTATGCGGCGCGGCCAATGGCTGCGCCGATCTTATGTCTTAGAATCGCAAGAGGCTAAAAATGATCGTCAATTCCGATCAAACGTCGTTCCTGTTCGGGAAGCTGACATGGGAGTCCATCCCGCTTCACGAGCCCATTCTTGTCGCGACCTTCGCGGCCGTGGCTCTGGGCGGTATCGCCGTCGTCGGCGCCCTCACCTATTTCCGCCTCTGGGGCTATCTCTGGAACGAATGGTTCACGAGCATCGATCACAAGAAGATCGGTATCATGTACATCATTCTGGCGCTGGTCATGCTGCTGCGCGGTTTCGCCGATGCGATCATGATGCGCGTCCAGCAGGCGATCGCGTCGGGCGGATCGGAGGGTTACCTTCCGCCGCACCATTACGATCAGATCTTCACGGCCCACGGCGTCATCATGATCTTCTTCATGGCCATGCCGATGATCACGGGTCTGATGAACTTCGTCGTACCGCTACAGATCGGCGCCCGCGACGTTTCGTTCCCCTTCCTCAACAACTTCTCCTTCTGGATGACCACGGCCGGCGCCGTCATCACCATGATCTCGCTGTTCATCGGTGAATATGCGCAGACCGGCTGGCTGGCCTATCCGCCGCTCTCCGGCATCGATGGAAGCCCCGGGGTCGGGGTCGATTATTATATCTGGGGTCTGCAGATCGCCGGTGTGGGAACGACGCTATCGGGCATCAACCTGATCGTGACGATCATCAAGATGCGCGCGCCTGGCATGACCATGATGCGCCTGCCGATCTTCGTGTGGACATCGCTGTGTTCGAACATCCTGATCGTGGCCTCCTTCCCGATCCTGACCGGCACGCTGGCACTTCTCACCCTCGACCGTTACGTTGGCACGAATTTCTTCACCAACGATCTCGGCGGCAATCCGATGATGTATGTCAATCTCATCTGGATCTGGGGCCATCCCGAAGTCTATATTCTGGTGCTGCCCGCCTTCGGCGTCTTCTCGGAAATCGTCTCGACCTTCTCCAACAAGCGCCTTTTCGGTTATGCCTCGATGGTCTACGCCACGGGCGTCATCACCATCCTCGCTTATATCGTGTGGCTGCACCACTTCTTCACAATGGGTTCCGGTGCAAGCGTCAACGCTTTCTTCGGCATCACCACGATGATCATCTCGATCCCGACGGGCGCGAAGATTTTCAACTGGCTCTTCACCATGTATAAGGGCCGCATCAAGTTCGACGTTCCGATGCTCTGGACGATCGGCTTCATGATCACCTTCGTCATCGGCGGCATGACCGGCGTTCTTCTTGCCGTTCCGCCGGCGGATTTCGTGTTGCACAACTCGCTGTTCCTCATCGCCCACTTCCACAACACCATCATCGGTGGCGTGGTGTTCGGTGTGCTCGCGGGTATCGTCTACTGGTTCCCGAAGGCCTTCGGTTACCGTCTCGATCCGTTCTGGGGCAAGCTGTCCTTCTGGTTCTGGTTCATCGGCTTCTATTTCGCCTTCATGCCGCTCTACATTCTCGGCCTGATGGGCATCACCCGCCGTCTCAGCCAGTTTGAAGACAATTCGCTACAGATCTGGTTCGTCATCGCCGCCTTCGGCGCCTTCCTGATCGCGCTCGGCATCGCCTCCTTCGTCATCCAGCTCATCGTCAGCTTCCTCAATCGCGAAAAGCTGCGTGACGTGACCGGCGACCCCTATAACGGCCGTACGCTGGAATGGTCGACGTCTTCGCCGCCGCCCGCCTACAACTTCGCCTTCACGCCGGTCATTCACGACGTGGATGCCTGGGCGGATATGAAGAAGCGCGGTTACAGCCGTCCCAAGGAAGGTTTCATTCCGATCCATATGCCGAAGAACACCGGCGCGGGCGTCATCATCAGCGCCATCAGCGTCGTCCTCGGCTTCGCCCTGGTGTGGCATATCTGGTGGCTTGCCGCGCTTTCGATGCTCGCCATCATTGCAGTCTCGATTGCCCACACCTTCAACTACAACCGCGAATACTACATTCCGGCTTCCGACGTTTCGACTGTCGAGGCTGAGCGTACAAAGCTGCTTGCAGAACAGGCGTAACGAATATGGCTCATGCACCTGCACAAAGCGCCAGCGGCGCTGAACCACCGGTCTTTTACCTGAAGGAAGACCACCACCCGGAGAACGGCACGTCGCTGGGCTTCTGGCTCTACCTGATGAGCGACTGCCTCATCTTCGCGACGCTGTTTGCCACCTATGCCGTTGTCGGCCGCAGCTATGCGGCCGGTCCTTCGGGTGCGGACCTGTTTGATCTCAAGCTGGTCGCCATCAATACCGGCTTCCTGCTTTTCTCCTCCATCACCTATGGCTTTGCCATGCTGGAAATGGAAAAGCAGAAGGTAAAAACAACGCTGATATGGCTTGGCGTGACCGGCCTGTTCGGCCTCGCCTTCCTTGCCGTCGAACTTTACGAGTTCCACCACCTGATCGCGGAAGGTGCGGGCCCGCAGCGTTCGGCGTTCCTGTCGGCCTTCTTCGCGCTGGTCGGCACGCACGGCCTGCACGTCACCTTCGGCATCATCTGGCTCGTCACGCTGATGTTCCAGGTCGGCAAACATGGCCTCATCGCGGCGAACAAGCGCCGCCTGATGTGCCTGTCGATGTTCTGGCACTTCCTTGACGTCATCTGGATCGGCGTCTTCTCCTTCGTTTACCTCATGGGAGTTCTTTGATGAGTTCCGAAGCACACGCACATCACGACGCGCATGGCGACGACCATCATCACCATGATGGTGCGAGCCACGGCACCTTCAAGAGCTACATGATCGGCTTCGTCTTGTCGGTCATCCTGACGGCGATCCCCTTCTGGCTGGTCATGGGCGACGTTCTTGAAAACAAGACCCTGCTGGTCATCGCCATCATGGGTCTCGGCGTCATCCAGATCTTCGTTCACATGATCTACTTCCTGCACATGGACACCAAGTCAGAAGGCGGCTGGACCTTCATGGCGCTGATCTTCACCGTCGTGGTGCTCCTGATCACGCTCTCCGGCTCGCTCTGGGTCATGTACAACATGAACAAGAACATGATGCCGCTGCACATCGAGGATGTGAAAAACCTGCCCTGAGCAGCCATAAATCAGCGGCCTGCCGGAAGCCCGGCAGGCCGCTTTCCGCGCCAACACATAACCCCATGAATCGGCGCGATTTATGGGGTTATTTGCTGGAGCAAGCGCATGCGGGTGCAAAGAGCCCCGCCGGAGCAGACGATCTCTCTGCCGGTGACGCTTTGCAAGGACCGTGACATGAGTGAAATCGCACCCCAAAATCGGCGCATCCGTCCTGCGGCAATTGTCGTCCTGTTTTTGACCATTGCCCTGACGGGCTGCCTGCTGGCGCTTGGAACATGGCAGGTTCAGCGCCTTTTCTGGAAACTCGACCTGATCCAACGCGTTGACGCCCGCGCCCATGCCGAGCCCGTCGATGCCCCTGCCGCCAGCGAATGGCCGGCCCTTGGTAACCCCTCGGATTACGAATATCGTCGTGTGAAACTGACCGGCACCCTGCTGAATGATAGGGAAGTCCAGGTCTACACGGTCACCGATCTCGGGCCCGGTTACTGGGTGATGACCCCGCTTCGGCGCGACGATGGTTCAAGTATCATCGTCAATCGCGGTTTCGTGCCGTCCGACCGGCGCGATCCATCTTCACGCACGGAAGGCGAACCCACCGGAAACGTCGAGATCGTCGGGCTGATGCGCGCGCCGGAAACCGGCGGGCTTTTCCTGAGAACCAACGACCCGGCAAATGGCCGCTGGTATTCCCGCAATATTCCAGAGATCACACAGGCTTTCGGGCTGTCAGACGTTGCGCCCTTTTATGTCGATGCGGATGCGACACCCAATCCGGGTGGCCTGCCGGTTGGTGGCAAGACCATGCTGACTTTCCCCAATAACCACCTCTCTTACGCCATCACGTGGTATATTCTGGCGGCGATGGTGGTTGCTGCGGGCTGGTATGTGATGCGCAACCTCAACGCACCGAAATCGAAAGGGGATGCTGATTGAACCGCTGTTTTACCGGATGGTTCATAAAAGCGCTTCCTTCTTCACGTTTTGCTGATCTATAACGACAGTTCGGCCTGACATTGCCCGTCGGCGCATTTTGTTTCGGTGAGTTATGGCAAGAGCATTTCTTCTCGTTCTGGATTCCTTTGGCGTCGGCGGCGCACCCGACGCGGAGCGCTATGGCGATCTTGGCGCAAACACACTCGGCCATATCGCGGAATTCTGTGCAGCGGGCGCTGCCGATAAAGCGGGACTTCGCGCCGGTCCGTTGAAGCTGCCGAACATGTGTTCGCTCGGCCTACTGGAAATCGCCAGACAGGCAAGCGGCGACATTCCCGCCGGCATGGAACCACCGGAACGGATTTTCGGCCTGCACGGCTCTGCCAGCGAAATCTCCAAGGGCAAGGACACGCCTTCAGGCCATTGGGAGATCGCCGGCACGCCCGTGACATTCGACTGGGGTTATTTCCCGACGGAGGGCGACGCCTTTTCCCCGGAGCTGGTTGAGGCCATCTGCAAGGAGGCCGATATTCCCGGTATCCTCGGCAATTGCCATGCTTCCGGCACCGAGATCATCGCGGCGCTCGGTGAAGAACATATCAGGACCGGCAAACCGATCTGCTACACCTCTTCCGATTCCGTGTTCCAGATCGCCGCGCATGAAAAGCATTTCGGTCTGGAGCGCCTCATCGCGCTTTGCGAGACAGTGCGCAAACTGCTCGATCCTCTGAATATAGGCCGTGTCATCGCCCGCCCCTTTATCGGCGAGACGGTGGCAACCTTCGAACGCACCGGCAACCGCCGCGATTTCTCCGTTCTACCACCCGAGCCGACATTGCTCGACCGCCTTGTGGAGGCTGGCAGGAAAGTGCATGCGATCGGTAAGATCGGCGATATCTATGCTCACAAGGGTGTCTCGCGCATCATCAAGGCAAATGGCAACAGCGCCCTGATGGATGCAACACTGCACGCTATTGACGAAGCCGAAAACGGCGATCTTGTCTTCACCAATTTCGTCGATTTCGACATGCTCTACGGTCACCGCCGAGACGTTGCCGGTTATGCGGCGGCGCTTGAGGCCTTCGATGCACGTATTCCGGAAATCCACCGCAAGATGGCACCGGGCGATATAGCGCTTCTCACCGCCGACCATGGCTGCGATCCCACTTGGCGGGGCACGGACCATACACGCGAAAGGGTGCCGATCATGGCATTCGGACCTGGCATCCGATCCCGCGATGTCGGTATTCGTTCAAGCTACGCGGATATCGGCGAGAGTATCGCCCACCATCTTGGCATAGAGGCCGGTTCACACGGCAGGAGCTTCATTTGACATCGCATTTGCTGAAAGCGGAAATTCACTGCCACCTCGAAGGTGCGGCACCGCCTGCCCTTGTTGCGAAACAGGCGGAAAAATACGGTATAGACACCAGCGGCTTTTTGCGCGACGGCCAATATGTATGGTCGGATTTTGCGGAATTCATCCAGTGCTACGATGCGGTGGCGCAGGTGTTCAAGTCCGACGAGGACTATGCGGTCCTGACGGAAACCTATCTGACGGAACTGGCACAAGCCAATACGATCTACAGCGAATTGATCATCTCGCCGGATCATGGCGACCGCATCGGTCTTGGCGCCGACGCCTATCTTGCCGGCATTGCCGAGGGCATCCGTATCGCCAAGGAAAAGACCGGCATCGAAACCCGCATCATCGTCACCGGGGAGCGGCATTTCGGCCCGGAGCGGGTGATCGCAGCAGCCGAATATGCGGCGCGCGCCCGACATCCGCTGGTCACCGGCTTCAACATGGCGGGCGAAGAACGGATGGGCCGGGTTGCCGACTACGCCCGCGCCTTCGATATCGCCCGCGATGCGGGACTTGGGCTGACCATTCATGCCGGTGAGGTCTGCGGACCGGAAAGCGTTGCCGACGCACTCGATCTCGTCAAACCGTCGCGTATCGGCCACGGCGTGCGTGCCATCGAAGATACCGCACTCATCTCCCGGCTCGTCGAGACGGGAACGGTTCTCGAAGTCTGCCCCGGCTCGAATATCGCGCTCGGCGTCTATCCCGATTTCGCCAGCCACCCGTTGAAAGCCCTGAGCGATGCCGGAGTGCGCGTCTGCATCAGTTCCGACGATCCGCCGTTCTTCTTCACCTCGCTTGCGCGGGAATATGCGCTGGCTGCGGGGGCTTTCGGGTTCAGCGATAGCGAGATCAACCGCATGACCCGTACCGCGCTGGAATTCGCCTTCGTGGACGAGGCAACGCGCGAGCGACTGCTTGCTAGACTGGGTAATGCCTGAGACGGTTGTTGGCAGGGTAAAACCGCGAAGAAGGCTTGCGAAAAACGTGCTTTCGGTGAATTACAGGGCATAAGATAAAAAGGAAGGCCAGTTTCATGGACGGCGTCACAGTCATCGAACATCCGCTGGTGCGGCACAAACTTACCATCATGCGCAAGAAGGAAACTTCCACGGCCGGCTTCCGCCGTCTGCTGAGGGAAATTTCGACGCTGCTCTGCTATGAAGTGACGCGCGACCTTGAGATGACGATGGAGACCATCGATACGCCGCTCGAGACCATTCAGGCACCCGTTCTCGAAGGCAAGAAGCTGGTTTTCGCTTCCATCCTGCGCGCCGGCAACGGGCTTCTGGAAGGCATGCTGGAGCTGGTTCCATCTGCGCGCGTTGCCCATGTCGGCGTCTATCGTGACCACGATACGCTCGAAGCCGTCGAATATTATTTCAAGGCACCCGAAAGCCTCGATGCCCGTCTGGTCATCGTTGTCGATCCGATGCTGGCGACCGGCAACTCTTCCATCGCAGCCGTTGAAAAACTCAAAGAGCGTGGCGCGAAGAACATCCGCTTCCTGTGTCTGCTGGCGGCTCCCGAAGGCATCAAGAATTTCCGCGAAGCGCATCCCGATGTGCCGATCTATACCGCCGCCATCGACAGGCATCTGAACGAAAAAGGCTATATCGTTCCCGGCCTCGGCGATGCCGGCGACCGCATGTACGGTACCAAATAACACCGTTCATCATTACTTAACCGTTTGAGCCATTCGCCGCACGCAACGCGGCGGATGGCTTTTTCTTTTAAGATTTCAGCATGTTTTGCGTCTATTCTCGGCAAGGATAACCCCGCCCTTTGAGGAGAAACGACTTGCTGGCGCGCGCGATTTTCCTGCTTGTTGGCATTTCCCTCGGCGCAACGCAAATTCCGGCGCTGGTGGAAAAATTTCAGCCGCGCCCGGAAGCAGGCGTCGAGAAAGCGGAAGCCAGACCCGAGGCGGCCAAACCGGAGTCCGTTTCCCTTGGCGGCGTCAATCTGAAAGCCGATGCTCGCGGCCACTTCAATGCCGCCTTCCGCATCAACGGCAAATCCTTCGACGGCCTTGTCGATACCGGCGCTTCCATGGTCGCCATCAACGAGACGATTGCGCGCCGACTCGGTTACGGGGTCAATAGCCTCGATTTTAAGTATGCGATTTCAACGGCCAACGGCCAGACCATGGCCGCCTATGTGAAGCTCGACCGGGTGGAAATCGGCGCTATCCGGGTTCAGAATGTCGACGCCATGGTGCTGAAGGACAATGCGCTTAGCAACATGCTGATCGGCATGAGCTTCCTCAAGCAATTGTCATCATTCAAGGTATCGGGCGGCGAAATGCGGCTGGTCAGGTGATCCTCTCAAGAACCACGTTGCCGATCTCTGTCGCAGCGTCATCAATCCCGTAACAAGCCGCAATCATTTCGGCGGCGTGTTCCGCTTCTTCTTTCGAGGCAGCATGGACTATCGCGACAGGCTCGCCCTTTTCCACTTTTGTGCCGAGCGGCAGGATGTCAGAAATACCGACCGCAGCGTCAACGGTATCCGACGGCTTTCTTCTACCGCCGCCAAGCTCCACAACCACCATACCGAGATCGCGGGTCGCGCAGGATGAGAGCCAACCGCTGCGCGGAGCCGAGACCGGGAGAGTGACCGGCGCGGACGGCAGGTAATGGGACGGGCGTACAACGAAATCCGAAGGCCCGCCGAGTGCTGAAACCATCCGCGCAAAGACCTCCATGGCCCGGCCGGAGGAAAGAGCGGCCAGCGCCAGCGCCTCGCCTTCATCAAGCGTAGTCGCGCTCCCGGCCTGCGCCAGCATTTCCGCAGCGAAGGCGAGCACGACCTTTTCGAGACGGGTTCCCGCTTTGCGACCAGCCAGAAAATCCAGGCAATTAACGATCTCGACCGCATTACCGGCTGCATCGCCAAGCGGCTGGTTCATGTCGGTTACCAGCGCCGTCGTCGGCAGGCCCGCGCCATTCGCCACATCGACCAACGCGCGAGCCAGATTGCGGGCATCCTCCACATTCTGCATGAAGGCGCCGTTGCCCACCTTCACATCCAGAACCAGCGTCTGCAGCCCGGCCGCAAGCTTTTTCGACAGGATGGAGGCCGTGATCAGCGGTATGGAATCCACCGTCGCGGTCACATCGCGAATGGCGTAAAGACGTTTGTCGGCGGGAGCGAGATCACCCGTCTGGCCGATGATGGCGCAGCCGACCGTCTTTACCGTCCGGCGAAACAACATCTCGTCCGGCGTGACGTTGTAACCGGGGATCGCTTCCAGCTTGTCCAGTGTGCCGCCGGTATGGCCAAGGCCCCTGCCGGAAATCATCGGCACGGCAAGACCGCAGGCGGCAACGATGGGCGCGAGCATCAGGGAGACATTATCGCCGATGCCGCCGGTGGAGTGCTTGTCCGCCACCGGCCTGCCGAGATCGCTCCAGGACAGGACCTCACCGCTGTCGCGCATCGCCAGTGTCAGCGCCACCATCTCATCCCGGTTCATGCCGCGGAAGAACACCGCCATGGCAAAGGCAGCCGCCTGCCCTTCCGAGATGCCGTCTTTTGAAAGCGCCTCTATGAAAGCGGCAATCTCCCGAGGCTCAAGTGACAGGCCATCGCGTTTGCGCCGGATGATTTCCTGCGGGATCAAGCTCAATACCCGCTGGCGGCCCTGGCGGGCTCGCCGCCGGCCAGCACGTTCAGCACATCATCGAGGACACCCGACGCGCCGAAACGGAAGGTGGACGGCATGGCCCAGTTGGGCGCCATGATGGTTTCCGCAAGCCTCAAGTAAAGCGTGGCGTCCTCCACCGTGCCGATGCCGCCGGCGGGCTTGAAACCCACCTTCTGCCGGCTGTCGCGGATCGCCTGCAACATGATGTCGGCGGCCTCCAGCGTGGCATTGATGGCAACCTTGCCAGTCGAGGTCTTGATGAAATCGGCCCCTTCGGCAATGGCGAGTTCGGATGCGCGACGGATCAGCGCCTTGTCCTTCAACTCGCCGGTTTCAAGAATAACCTTGAGCAACACAGGTGCCGCGCAGGCCTTGCGAACGGCAGCCACCATGTTCGAAACCGCCGTTTCATCGCCTGCTATGAACTTTCGATAGGGAATGACCAGATCGATTTCGTCAGCGCCGTCGCGGATCGCCGCCTCGGTTTCCGCAACCACAGCCGCGATGTCGAGATCGCCCGAAGGAAAATTGACGACCGTGGCGATGCGGATAGCATGGTCTTTTCCGAAAGCAGCACGGGCCTGCGCCACGAAGCGCGGCCAGATGCAGATTGCGGCCGTATTGCCGTATTCCGTATGGGCCCGCTGGCACAGAGCGGCGATCTGCTCGGGCGTGCAATCTTCCTTGAGATTGGTCAGGTCCAGCAAGGACAAAGTGAGGGCAGCCGCTTCGCGCGGACGCTGGAGTTCCATGGTCACGCTCCTCCTGCGATCATTTCCTTTAGGATGGCGGCAAGCCTCTTGCCGCCCACGGGAGCCATATCCTTGGTTTCTTCATGGCTCAGTTCCGCACCGGTCATGCCGGCACCGTAATTGGTAATAACCGATGCAGCAGCAACACGCATCCCGAAAAAGCGGGCAAGGATGACTTCCGGCACGGTGGACATGCCGACGGCATCAGCCCCCAGCAGCCGCGCCATGCGGATTTCCGCCGGCGTTTCGAAGCTCGGGCCGGAAAACCACATATAGACGCCGCCAAACAATGGCACCGTCGCGCGGATGGCGGCGTTGCGCATGGCAAGCATCAGATCAGGATCGTAAGCAGTGGTCATGCCGACGAAGCGACGGTCGCTTTCTTCACCGATCAGCGGGTTCATGCCGGAATAGTTGATGTGATCGGTGATCTGCATGACTGAACCGGGCGGCATATCCTGCCTGACCGAGCCTGCCGAATTGGTGAGGATGAGCGACTGCACGCCGAGACCAGCCAGCGCTTCGATGACAACCCGCATCGCGGACGGATCGCCCTTTTCGTAAAAGTGCACCCGACCGGAGAGCATCATGACCGGCTCACCACCGAGATAACCGGCCACCAGCTCGCCCGCATGGCCGGAAACACCGCTTGCGGGAAAACCGGGAAGCTCGGCATAGGGCACGCGGATCGGATCGCTGACCTCTTCCACCAAAGAACCCAAACCCGAGCCGAGCACGATGGCTACGCGCGGCATTAGGCCGTTCAGGCGCTCCACCAGAATATCGATCAGCGTATCCGGCATCAGGGCAGCTCTGTCTTGAAGCTGAAGGGCAAAAGCTCTTCCATGGTCATGACCTTCTGGACGCCAGTTTCGTCGCACAGATAGACTCGCGTTTCCGGCGTGGCAAATTCGGCGATCTTCTGCCGGCATCCGCCGCAAGGCGGGCAGAGAGCCAGCTTTTCAGCAATGACAGCGATCTCGCTGATCTTCTTTGCCCCACCCATGATCATGGCGCTGATCGCAGAAGGTTCGGCGCACCAGCCCTGCGGAAAAGAGAGGTTCTCGATATTGGCGCCCTTGTAAATCTTCCCGTCTTCCGCGCGGATCGCCGCGCCGACCGGAAATTTGGAATAAGGCGCGTGCGCAAAGGCCATGGCCTCCACCGCCGCCTCGAACAGCGCATGGGATTTTGGGTCGGAGGACATGGATTTAACGCTCCTTTGCATAGGCAACGCCACCGGCCTTGGGGGGCTTGGCGACGCCGATGAAACCGGCAAGCAGAATGCAGGTCAGAATATAGGGCATGGCCTGGAAAATCTGCACCGGCACTTCGCCGATACCGGGCACGGATTTGCCCTGCATGAAGTTAGCGAAGGCGTCCAGAAAACCGAACAGCAGGCAGGCGAACATGACCGGCACCGGCTTCCATTTCGCGAAGATCAGCGCTGCCAGCGCGATATAGCCCTTGCCCGCCGACATGTTGGCGATGAAGGCCGCCGATTGCGCAACGGCAAGATAGGCACCTGAGAAACCGCAGAGAAAGCCGGCGACGATGACCGCGCGGTAACGCATCCACGTCACCGAAATGCCCGCCGTATCGACGGCACCCGGGTTTTCACCGACAGCGCGCAGGCGCAGGCCGAAACGGGTGCGGTAAAGCACCCACCAGGACAGCGGTACCGCCAGAAATGCCAGATAGGTGAGGATATTGTTGCCGGAAATGACATTGGCATAAAGCGGGCCGATGAAGGGCACCTCACGCATCGCGTCCGCACCTGGCAAGATGATCGGCGCAAAACGGCCCTCTGCCGACAATTGCGGCGTGCGGCCGCCTTGCCCGAACCAGGCCTGCCCCAGAACAACCGTCAGGCCGGCGGCGATGAAATTCAGCGCCACGCCGGATACGATCTGGTTGCCACGGTTAGTGATGACGGCAAAACCATGGGTCAGCGAGAACAGAATGGAGATGGTGATGCCCGCCAGCAGACCGGCCCAGGGATTGGCCGTGATATAGGCCACACAGGCGGAAGCGAAGGCCGCCGCCAGCATCTTGCCTTCAAGGCCGATATCGAACACGCCAGCGCGCTCGGAAAAGAGCCCGGCGAGCGCGGTGAAGAGCAGCGGGATAGTGAGACGGACGGTCGAGCCGAGGATGCTGACCAGCATATCGAAAAAATCCATATCAACTCACCCCTTTGCCAAACGCTGGTAGATGCGCACAACCGCCGGCCGGTACATATATTCCAATGCGCCTGCGAAAAGGATCACCAGACCCTGGATGACAACGATCATCTCACGGGTGATGTTCGGCATCTCGAAAGAAAGATCCGCACCGCCCTGATAGAGAATACCGAACAGCAATGCCGAAAAGATGATGCCAAGCGGATGGCTTCGCCCCATCAGCGACACAGCGATACCGACGAAACCCGCACCGCCGACGAATTCCACCTGCAGGCGGGCGGAAGCGCCCATGACCGGGTTCAGCGCCATCATGCCCGCCAGACCGCCGGAAATCAGCATGGCGATGATGACAGTGCGCGCATAGGGAATGCCGGCATAGACGGCGGCCGACGGGCTGATGCCGAGCGTGCGCATCTCATAACCGAGCTTGGTGCGCCAGATCAGAACCCAGACAAGGAAACACATGACCAGCGCGATGATGAAGGAGACGTTGAATGGCGCCGGCCCGAGCTTGAGGCCGAACAGCGCCATCAGCCAGTCAAGCTTCGGCAATTGCCCGTCCGGCAGAAAAGTGCGTGTTTCCGGCGCCATTTTGCCCGGCACGATCAGCACATTCACCAGCAGATAGACCATCAGCGCAGCCGCGATGAAGTTGAACATGATGGTGGTGATGACAACGTGGCTGCCGCGTTTCGCCTGCAGCCAAGCCGGAATGAAGGCCCAGGCCGCGCCGAAAACCGCAGCGCCGATGACGGCGAAAGGCATCGTCACATACCACGGCACGTAACGATCAAGCGCCAGAGCCACCAGCGCAGCGCCCAGCCCGCCAATATAGGCCTGACCTTCGGAGCCGATATTGAAAAGGCCGGCATGGAAAGCCACGGCGACGGAGAGACCGGTGAAGATGAAGCTCGTCGTGTAGAACAGCGTGAAGCCGATGGCGTCGCCGCGGCCGAGCGCTCCTTCGATGAGAAGGCGGAGCGCCGCCAGCGGGTTTTCCCCGATCGACCAGACAACGAGGCCGGAAATCAGGAAGGCGGTGACGACGTTCAGCAACGGCAACAGGCCATAGCTGATCCAGTTTGGTAAGGGAACGGAAGCGGTGCTCATTCATGCCTCATGCGGCGATGCCGGCCATCATCAGGCCCAGCGTCTGTTCTTCGGCTTCCGCCGTTTTCTCTCCAACGATACGGCCGGCGAACATGACCATGATCCGGTCCGAAAGGGAACGGATTTCATCAAGTTCGACCGAAACCAGCAAAATCGCCTTGCCGGCATCGCGCATTTCGATAATGCGGCGATGGATGAATTCGATAGCGCCAATGTCCACGCCGCGGGTCGGCTGGCCGATGATCAGCATCTTCGGGTCGCGTTCGATTTCGCGGGCGACGACGATCTTCTGCTGATTGCCGCCGGAAAAATTGGCGGTCTTCAGCTGCGGGTTCGGCGGGCGGATATCGTATTTCTCGATCTTTTCGACCGCATCCTTGCGGATCGCCTCGGGGTTGAGGAAAGGCCCTTTGCCGTATCGCTCATCATGGTGATAACCGAGGATGGAGTTTTCATATTCCTCGAATTTCAGCACCAGCCCCATATGGTGGCGGTCCTCCGGGATATGCGCGAGGCCGAGCCCGCGCAAAATTGCCGGATCGGGGCGGTCCACCTTCCGGCCATCCACCCATATCTCGCCCGAATAGGGCTTGCGGATCCCGGCTATGGCTTCGAGCAATTCCGACTGGCCATTGCCCGCCACACCGGCAATGCCGACGATTTCACCGGCGCGGACATCAAGAGAGACATCATCCACCATGGTGACGCCACGGTTGTCCTTGACAGTCAGATTGCGGATGGAGAGCAGAACATCGCCCGGCGTCGTCTCACCCTTCTCCACCCGGAGCAGCACGCGGCGACCGACCATCAGCTCAGCCAGTTCCTCGACGCTGGTTTCGGACGTCTTGCGGGTTGCCACCATTTCGCCGCGGCGCATGACGGAGACGGAATCCGTGATCGCCATGATCTCGCGCAGCTTGTGGGTGATGAGAATGACGGTCTTGCCCTGCTCGCGCAGAACGCCGAGGATCTTGAACAGGTGATCCGCCTCAGCCGGCGTCAGAACGCCGGTCGGCTCATCGAGGATCAGGATTTCGGCGCCGCGATACATGGCCTTGAGGATTTCGACGCGCTGTTGCAGGCCGACCGGCAGTTCCTCGATCACCGCATCCGGATCGACTTCCAGCCCGTAATCGTCCTCGAGGCGCTTTAGCTCCCTGCGGGCCGCCGCCCGCCCCTTGGCAAGCGATGCGCCGCCTTCCGCGCCCAGCATAACGTTTTCCAGCACGGTGAAATTTTCCACCAGCATGAAGTGCTGATGCACCATGCCGATGCCGGCATTGATGGCCGCCTGGCTGTCACGGATCGCGACGGGCGCGCCATTCACCCGGATTTCACCGGCATCCGCCTGGTAAAAACCGTAAAGGATCGACATCAGGGTCGACTTCCCGGCACCGTTTTCCCCGATGATGCCGTGTATCGTACCCTTGGCAACGGTCAGGTTGATATTCTTATTGGCGTGAACGGCACCGAATTTCTTGTCGATGCCCACGAGTTCGATTGCTGGGTCCATACTCAAACCGAAACCTTTCCGAAGGCTGGATATGAAAAGGGCGCAAGATGAAAAACATCATGCGCCCCAGTCAGATATCATATCATTTCGGGCAGGAATTGTCCGCCATATAGTCATGGACCTTGACGGCGCCGGAGATGATATCGGCCTTCGCCTTGTCCACGGCGGCGGTCATTTCCGGCGTGATGAGCGCCTTGTTGTTGTCGTCGAGGGCATAGGCCACGCCATCTTCCTTGACGCCGAGCGCAACGATGCCGGGGGTGAACTTGTCGTCCTTGGCATCCTTGTAGGCGTTATAGACAGCCAGATCGACCCGCTTGACCATCGAGGTCAGAACGGAACCCGGATGCAGATGGTTCTGGTTGGAGTCAACGCCGATGGAGAGCTTCTTGTTATCGGCGGCAGTCTGCAGAACGCCGAGACCAGTCGCACCGGCTGCCGCATAGATCACGTCAGCGCCCTGATCGATCTGGTTCTTGGTGAGTTCACCGCCGCGCACCGGATCGTTCCAGGCTGCACCTGTCGTTCCGGTCATGTTCTGGAAGACTTCGATCTTGTCGTTTGCCGCCTTGGCACCCTGGGCGTAACCACAGGCGAACTTGCGGATCAGCGGAATATCCATGCCGCCGATGAAGCCGACCTTGCCGGTCTTGGAGGCCATGCCGGCCAGAAGACCGACGAGGTAGGAACCTTCATGCTCCTTGTAGACCACGGAGCGGACATTCGGCAGCTCAACGACGGAATCGACGATCACGAACTTGGTGTCGGGGAATTCGGCTGCGACCTTTTCCATGGCCGAGGTCCAGGCGAAAGAAACGGCCACGACCGGGTTGAAGCCCTTGCTGGCGAAGTTGCGGATGGCCTGTTCGCCCTGCGTGTCGCTGGTCGGTTCGAAGTCACGGAAATCGATGCCCGTTTCCGCCTTGAACTTTTCAGCGCCGGCCGCAGCGGCCTCGTTGAACGACTTGTCGAACTTGCCGCCCGTGCCATAGACCAGCGCCGGCTTGATATCGGCAGCCAGCGCGGAAGCCGACATTGCGGCAAGCGCAAAAAGCGTCAGAAGGGATTTTTTCATTGTGCAGCCCTGTTGTTGCAATTGATATTTTAAGGGTCCTCCCGCAATCCCGTTTACCGGGAATGTCTGCGGAACCGCCAGCCGTTATCCCGGCTGTGCTTGCCTCATATCCTTGCATGGCTCAATGAAAAATTCATCCGGTTTTTTTGACCCGGTGGAAAAACTTTATTCTGGCGCTTTTTTGGTCTTTCCACCGGAGCGACTTGCAAAAAAACTAGTCGATATTGCAGCTTACGCCGGTTCCCCTCAGGCCGCAGTAGCCACCGGGGTTCTTGGCAAGATATTGCTGGTGATAGTCCTCGGCGTAATAAAACGTTTCAAGCGGCCCGATCTCGGTGGTGATGGTAGCGCCATGACCGGCATCGTTGAGGGACTCCTGAAAGGCATCCCGCCCCTTCTGTGCCTGCTGCAACTGCCCTTCCGTCGTCGCGTAGATGGCGGAACGGTAGGTCGTGCCGACATCGTTGCCCTGCCGCATCCCTTGAGTCGGATCATGCTCCTCGAAGAATATCTTCAGCAGGCCCGAAAGCGAGATAACCGCCGGATCGTATACAACCTTGACCACTTCGGCGTGGCCCGTCTGGCCGGTCGTCGTCTCCTGATAGGTGGGGTTGCGGGTGAAGCCGCCGGCATAACCAACCGCCGTCACCCAGACACCCGGCGTTTTCCAAAACAACCGTTCCGCACCCCAAAAGCAGCCCATGCCGAGATAAATGGTTTCAAGTCCCTCAGGATAAGGCCCCTTCAAGGGCCGGCCATTGACGAAATGGGCTTCCGGCACCGCAAGCGCCTCTTCACGGCCGGGCAAGGCGGTTTCTTCTGTCGGCATCGTGGTTTTTTTTGAAAGCGTATCGAACAGGAACATTCGGTCCTCCATGCGGCAAGTCCGCCGCTTTTCGTGGTTCACGTCTGCGGGCGCATCCTTTCGACAGACACAAAGTCAGGCCGATAAACGCCTCATCGCCTTGTGTTTCCTGTAACCCGCCATCCAGCAGAGCAGCGAAAGCGCCAGGGAAACGGCAAATGCGGGCACCGCCGACAGGGCATTTTCAATGAAGCGCCACGCTTCAGGGTGAATATAGTGAGCCATGGCCGCTTCCACCATGGTGCGGGAAGCAGGAAGAAGATAGTTCCAGACGGACAGGACGCCAGCGATGTTGACCGAGGATGTGGAAACCGAACGGATCGAATCGAGCACGCCCAGAAAAACCGCCGCAACGAGGAAAAGAAAGCTCAAAAACCGCAAAAAAGCTTTCATCAGAGACACCTCGCTTACGATCTGTCGGTCAGACAGACATATTTTCAAATCTATAATGCATCGATAAAGGCGGGAAAACCGGTTTGCAATCGCATCGGAACACAGGAAATTGCCGACATTTCAAAAAACTGTCAGATTCGTGTTGATCCCTGCGAATTCATCGGTATATATCGCGCCGTTCCAGTGATTTGCATTCTTCAAAACATGCAGATTTGAAAAAGGACAGGTGGCCGAGTGGTTTAAGGCGCACGCCTGGAACGCGTGTGTGCGTGAAAGCGTACCGTGGGTTCGAATCCCACCCTGTCCGCCATTTCACCCCACTGTCCAGACCGGAGACATAGGTAACAGTTTGTACCTAAGACATAGGTGACAATCTCGTGCCGAACGGATTGTCGATTGTTTGCAGCGTTCTCTGTTCCA
>NZ_JAQKGP010000049.1:0-10450 GCF_027956525.1 Agrobacterium sp. ST15.13.013 | reverse complement strand
CAACGTAGTCTCCATGGAGAAACTCCTTGTCTCTCATCCATGGAACGTCGATCCCAGATCAGAAGGCGGCAGACAACGTGGGAGCAGAACAACGGTTACGGAAGGAAAAGCATACCTCACCAAAGTCTTCGCCCACGGATCCGTCAACCCTGAGAGGCGGCGCCTCATTCGTAGCGTCATCGAGGGTACTGAGGGCGTCCTGCTAGGCGAGATCGAGGGTGCAATGTGCCTTCGCATAACCGGTGAAAAGAGAAAGACTCAGGTGACAGCTCTTGTCAGCCAAGATGACGGCGGCATCCGAAGGTTGACATTGGAGACCTTCCAAAGCCGAGCAGGGGGCTGGTATCAGGCTTACGAAAAGGATTCCTTCTCGTTCCGATCTGACGAGTTCGAACGTCTGCTCGCATTCCTGGAAAGCATCAAGTTCGTCGACCGCTCGAATGAGGAGAGGTTCGATGTCCGCGACCTCTCGGTCGGAAACGGCCCCAAGATTATCACGGATGCTTCAGAGCACACACTTCTAGCAACGCTTCGAAAGCTATCCCCGGAAAGACGCGAGAGCCTGTTTCGTGAAGCACAAGGCGATCTCAGTCAGAATGAAATCAATTTGCTTCTCGGAAGACGCCAAGGATTGGATGAGTTTGAACGACGTCTTGAGCACGATACATGGACGGAAAAGGACTGGCAGGATTTCTTCGAGCGACAGAGCTGGGTCTTCGGCTACGGCCTGGACTATCGCATCATGCGGCCGTTCGATCGCGAGATGGTGGTGGGCGCAGGCGGCACGGATGATCGCGACCGTCCGACAGTCGATTATCTGATGAACTTTACGGACTACACGGTCCTCGTCGAAATCAAGCGACCCGACACCCCGCTCTTCCAGCAACGTCGATCCGGGCGGTCCGGCACTTGGAGGTTCAGCAACGAGTTCATGGACGCCGTTTCGCAGGTTCTCGAACAAAAGGCCGAATGGCTGGTGCAGGCTCAGACTGGTCAGAATTACGACAAGTCTGGCGAAAGGCGGTTAGCTAATAGGACCCGCGATCCAAAGGCTATCCTCGTCATAGGCAGGTCGTCGGAAATCG
Source organism: Agrobacterium sp. ST15.13.013 (assembly GCF_027956525.1). Classification (NCBI taxonomy): domain Bacteria; kingdom Pseudomonadati; phylum Pseudomonadota; class Alphaproteobacteria; order Hyphomicrobiales; family Rhizobiaceae; genus Agrobacterium; species Agrobacterium sp. ST15.13.013. The sequence continues at coordinate 9,365 of NZ_JAQKGP010000049.1, read as the reverse complement.
GCAGGGTTGGGAATGCCCGCGAAGCCGAGGTTCGCCGAGACACCTTCGAGCTGTTCCGGCGCGACACTCGCAACCTCGACATCGTCACCTTCGACGAACTGCTCGGGCGGGCGCGATTCATCACACGAGATTGAACGAATGACCCTTCGCCCGATTGAATCCAAACTTGTCGAGGATCTCTTTTTACAAGGAGGTTATGTTCTCGAGTTCACGAACCAGACGTTCGCTGAATTCTTTCACCACGAGGTCGGCGTGGACATCTATGACGACGTGTACGCCTTTCGCGGCAATTCGAAGGGGAAGCGCCTTATCGCATTCACACAAAAGGCGCAACCGAAAGCGATTGCAAAGGCACTGGTCGGCCTATGGGAATATCTTGAGGCGGATCGCCCCTTGCTGGCGACTGACGACAATCGGAAGAAGTTAAGTAGCATCATCGAGAGGCTCGGCGGACATGAGTTGCCAAGAGCTGCCGTCGCCGACTCACCTAGTATGCAGCAGCCGGCAACGCCTCTGGAGGGTGTGCTCTCGGCATTGGAGGAAGAGTTTCTGGCACTCGGGGCAATGGACGACCGCCCGCAGGAACGCGGCTATGCTTTTGAGAGATTCTTGAAGCGCTGGCTCGACATCTGGGGGCTAGACGCGCGCGCTTCCTTTCGAACAATTGGCGAGCAGATCGATGGTTCATTCCAGCACGAAGGCACGACGTATCTGGTGGAAGCGAAGTGGCACCGCGTTCAGACGGACGCGACAATGCTTCATTCCTTCCAAGGCAAGGTTGAAGAGCGAACGATCTGGACGCGTGGGCTGCATGTCAGCTACTCGGGATACAGTACGCTATCGTTTTCAGCCTTCACCTCCCGTCGTTTGCTCTTGATGGACGGTCAGGACATCTACATCGCACTCAGCAGGAGGCTTGATCCTGCCATCGTAATTCGCGAGAAGGCCCGAGCTGCATCAGAGCGCAAGAACCCATTTGCGAAGGTCCTGGAACTTTTCCCGTAGCCCCATGTCTCAATGAGGCTCTAATCGCGAACTCCAGCAACTCCTTCGGATTTTCTCGTCTTGGACGTCTACACAAGGTTTCTAGCGGACCTGAGTTTGCGGCCTCACGGACATGCCATTAAGCGTCAGACGATTGCTCTTTACGCAACCTGGCAACGATCGCATTTGCGAATTTACTCCATGTGACAGATCAAGCGAACATGATCGAGCCCTGACCGCCGATACGTATCTTCAGTCGCGCCGGGGAAAATTAACGACTTCTAATCCTCTGCCTTGATCGACGGTTATGACTGTGTGACACAAGTTCTAGTTTAAATCAGCGCGTAGATTTGATTCCATGAACGAGCATTTGAGTCCTTCCGTTCGAGATTTTTCGAAACTCGTCGCCGCCAAGATAGAGGATATCCGTCCGCGGCTTCTCGACTTGACCTCTAAGAATCCGCTCGTGAACATGAGTTTCGACGGTCGCTCGGCAAGTCAGATCAGAGTAATTGACGAACTGCCTGACCGAATTTTTTACAGCATCAACAATGATGGCTCCTTGAAGTTCAAGGCACTCCCGTCTCTGGAAGAGGACGCGAGGGACGAACAGACTCCGAAATTCGTCGAGGCCGTATCGATCGCTCTTCGGACCGACGAGGAATACCTTGAAGCGAGCACGGCGCTCGACCCCGAGGCGCTCGACTACCCCGATCGGATCAGAAAGGCCGAACGCGCGCTCCGGGACCGAGTTCGTGACAGTCTTGGAATGCCGAAGAGAATTACGCGCAGGGACGAATCCCTGGCGCAGCATGCAAAGAACAACGGCATCAATCCGAGCTTCGAACTTCCGCTTCTCGATGACGTGGTTGACGACAACCGTTACGAAGACGACAACATCCAGACGCTGCTGCTAGCGCCCGATCTCGAGCGTAGGATGAACGCGCTCGTAACCAAGGGAAGGACTGCGCAGCAGGAAACTGGCCTCAACCTGCTGCGTGGCGCGTTCGGCTTCCTCGAATGGAAGGACCCGGCCCGTGCCGATGATCGCGTCTATCTCTCACCTCTCATTCTCGCTCCCGTGGTGGTCGAGCGGAAGAAGACTGCCGGAGGCCCTATGTTCTCTGTTCAAGGGACAGGTGAGGAGGCGGAAACAAACCTGGTCCTACGGGAGAAGTTCAAGCGCGAGTTCAATATCGACCTCCCATTGTTTCAGGGCGGATCGATCGAGGAATATTTCAAGGAGATCGCCGGCATAAAGCATGCCAAGCTCCCTTGGCAGGTGCGGCGCCGGATAACGTTCTCGGTGTTCCCGGCCGCCCGAATGGCAATGTATGAGGATTTGGACTCGACCGCCTCCGACTTCTCAAGGAGCACAATCGTTGAGTCCATCCTAGTGGGATCGGAGACCTCCGACGCGGGCGCGGTCGCAGAGGAGTACGATGTCGACGCGCCAGACGTCGAGGCTGAAGTTCCCCACTTGGTGAAGAAGGCGGATGCAAGCCAGTTCAGCGTCTTGGTGGATGTTGCGAGGGGAAAGAACCTGGCGGTGGAAGGACCTCCGGGAACAGGGAAGTCGGATACCATCGTCAATGCGATCGCGACCGCGCTGTCGAAAGGCAAGAAGGTTCTGTTCGTTGCGGAGAAGTCAGCCGCCTTGGAGGTCGTGCAAAGCCGCCTCGAAGCTGTCGGTCTGGGGGAATTCGTCCTGCCGTTGCTGGCCGGACGAAGCTCCAAGGACGAATTCATGCGTTCCGTCCGAGAGCGTGTAGGCATTCGGGAGAGGCTGCCCACGGAGCTGAAGGAAAACAGGGATCGATTCATTACGGTGAGGGAAAGCCTGTCACGCTACGTCGCCATTCTGGCAAGCGAGTGGGAAGGCACTGGTGAAACCGTGCACCGCGTTCTAGGGCGCGCGATTGCCACACAGCATCTGCTCGACGTGATGTCGCCTGTAGCCCTGTCAGAGCATTCGTTGCCAGCCCGGGAGTTCAGGCGTCACGAAATCGAAGAGCTTGTAGCGCAGACGAAATGGCTTTCAGATATCGGATCGACCCCAGTCGCTGACCGGCTGCATTGGCAGGGCACCAGGAACCTCGATACGAGCCAGTTCAAGAGCTCGGCAATTCTGGCGCTGACGCACAGATCAGCCGAAGCTTACGAGCAGCTCAAGGATGCGTCAGACAGACTTCTGGGACTCGGCCTGGACCATGAGCTCTCGATGGCGGAGATATCCGAGCTCGAGGGTGTGGCGGCTTCCATACGCGAACTTGTCGAGGGCGAATTTTCCGCTTCAGAGGCGAATATAGCGACGTGCGCGTTCCCGGGTAAGATCACAGACTTTTTCAAGGATTGCGATGCGGCGCGTGCACTCGCAAGCAGACTGTCGACTGAGCTGCTTGATCCTCATGGCGAAGACGTCGGGCAAACACTCGACCGGATCGGGGAGATTGTCCGCGCGTCCGGCGTGCAGTCCTTGGATGCGGCTAGTCGAGCGGTGGAGATATCGGCCATCGAGTCCATGATCGAAGACTTCGAAAAGGTGCTCGCAACGGCGGACGATTTCATCGCACAACATCCGCCAGCCGCAAGCTGGACCGTGGGGTCGCTTGGAAAAATCGCCGATATCGTTGCCTCGTCCCGTATCGACGTGTTGCGTATGCGCTCGGCCATTCTTGCGGATGCGGGTGCCGTCGCCAGCTTGAAATCAATGGTCGAGGCAGGAATGTCCCTTCGGGACAAGCGGCACGCTCTGGAAGCACACATGTCTCTGCGATCGGATGTTCGAGCGTCCGATATTGATCGACACCTTGGGACGATCCGAGGCGCAGGCGCATTCAGCTTTCTTTCATCAACGTTCAAAGACGCGAAGTCCTTCTATCTTGCGATTTCGAAAGCCGGAAAGTTCGACAAGCAGCTTGCGATCCAGCACCTTGCTGCAGCGCGCGATCAACTCGAAGAGGAGGCCCGTTTCAACGCTCGCGCGACGAACAGCGGCGTGTTTGGAGCTCGGTTCGACGGCGTCGACACGGACTTCGAGAGCTTTGGCGAACTGGCCGCGTTCTACGAGAGCGTGGATGCGAAGTTCAGCGGCTTCAACAATCGGGCGGCCCGAGACTTTTTGAGAAGCGAGATTGTCGACACGCTGATCAATACGCCATCGCTTCCTGATCTTCCGCCCGAGGCCCCACTCCGCGATCTTGCCGAAACATGTGCAAAGCTCGAATCGAAACTTGAGGAGCTCAAGTCCACCGACGTGGAACTGAAACTGCTCAGCCAGATATTCCATCGCCCTGCAGCCGTGACCAGTTCCGATGTACTCAAGTTCGCAAACGATGTTCGCGAACTCCAAGAATTGGTCGGGAAGCTCGATCGGAGCGAACTTGCCGTGGTGCTTGGCAGTCACTTCGACGGTTGGAAGAGCAAGTCTGACGAGATCGATTATCTGGTGGAGGTCGCGCGCTTGCTTCATAAGCATCGGTTCGGAACCGCATTCGCCCTGGCGGCGCGCGAGCGTCGCCTTCAGGAATTGCTCTCCTCGTCCAAGCTCGCCCACGATGCCGCCCAAAATGCGCAGGGCCTGCTCGCGCGGGTTTCTGGTGAAGGTCTCCTCGACATGGGCGCCAAGATCAACAAGCTGACATACGCGCAGGCGTCAGAATTCCTTTCGGCTGCATCCAAGGACGTGGAGGCGCTCGCGCATTGGACGAACGTTGCTAAGTCAAGGTCGGAGATCGACCGCCTGGGGCTTCTGGAGACAGTTGATCTCCTGGTGAGGCAGGTGGGAACGACCGACGTCTCCGGCCATGTCGAGGCTCTGCTCCGGCGCGTGGCGGCGGGCCGAGTCTACGAAAAGTACGGGCGAGAGCTTGTGAACTATTCGGGACGGCAGCTCGAGGCTCTGCGCTCAAGACTGAAGTCGCTTGATGACGAGATCACACTTCTTTCTCGAAAGGCGCTGCGCCACCAGTTGATTTCCGGATCGCGTCCGCCTGCCGGCAATGCGCGTGGACGCGTCGCCGAATATACCGAGATGGGTCTTCTCGAGCACCTCGCGGGGCAGAAGAAAATCCGGGTCCCCGTGCGTGACGTCACGAAGCGGGCAGGGCGTGCCCTTCTGGCTCTCAAGCCCTGCTGGATGATGTCGCCTCTCGCTGTGGCTCAGTACATCCAGAAGAACACCTTGGAGTTCGACATCTGCATAATCGACGAAGCCTCGCAAATGCCCCCGGAGGACGCCATCGGTGCCTTGTTCAGAAGCAGGCAGGCGATGATCGTTGGCGACACCCAGCAGCTTCCTCCGACCAACTTCTTCCACAAGAGCATCGCAGACACTGCCGACGACGAGGAAACCGACGCCGTGACCGAGGAATCAGTCCTTGAGATGGCTAACAGCGCGTTCCGGCCACGTCGAATGCTCACCTGGCACTACCGCTCGAAGCATTCGGGCCTCATCAGATTCTCGAACGGCTTGATCTACCGGGACAGACTGACCGTCTTTCCTTCTGCCAACGAAGATAATCCGAGGATGGGTGTTTCCCTGGTGCAGACCAATGGCATCTACAAGGCGGGCGTGAACACGACCGAAGCGCATGCAGTCGTCGAGGCGGCCTTGGACTTCATGCGTCACGATCCGACCCGGTCGCTGGGGATCGTCGCTGTCAACAAGGCGCAGGCCGACTATATTAATGAGCGTCTTCAGTACGAGATCGCGCGAGACGCGGCGGCCGGCGAGTTCGTTGACCGATGGCTCCATGAGCGAGATGGTCTCGAGGAATTCTTCGTCAAGAACCTCGAGAACGTGCAGGGAGACGAGCGCGACGTGATCTTCGTTTCGACGGTGTACGGTCCGCCGTCGGAGGGGGGCAAGGTGGCTCAGCACTTCGGCCCGATCGCTGGTCCCACTGGCCGCAGGCGTCTGAACGTGTTGTTCACTCGTGCGAAAGAGCAGATCAGAACCTTCACCTCAATGACGCCGTCGGACATCACTGCAGAGGAGACCTCGAACCCAGGTGCCTGGATGCTGAAGCGTTGGCTTGAATACAGCGCGGGTGGCCCTCTGCAGGCCGGCACCGGAACGCATGGCGCGTTTGACTCTCCGCTTGAGGAGTTTGTTGCCGCTCAGATCGAATCCATGGGATGCGTGGCAGTACCGCAAGTCGGGGCCGGGGGCTACTCGATCGATCTGGGCGTCCGGCACCCTCAATGGCCGCACGGCTTCCTAATGGGGGTTGAATGCGATGGAGCGGCCTACCATTCGTCGCGGTCAGCGCGGGATCGCGACCGTCACCGCCAAGAGATACTCGAGCGCCTTGGCTGGAATATCCACCGTGTCTGGTCGACCGACTGGTTCGACGACCCGCGGCGGGAAGCGGAAAGGCTCCGCGCGGCCATCGGCGCACGCTTGGAACGGTTGAAAACGAAGCTTGCGGAGCAGGCTGTCGTGTCAGTTCCACCACCCCGTCCCGCGACCGCAACGGCAACGACCAAGAATGTCCGCCGCACTGGGGTCGAACAGCTTGTGCTGCCAGTTGACGCCCCTGCAGTGAAGCCTGATCGCTCCCCGCCTGCGGTAGCGAAAAGCGGTGTCGTGCGCCTCGGGAGCAAAGTTCGCTTGCGTTACCTGGATCGTGGTCAGGAGACTTACCAGTTCACCATCGTCAAGGATCCGAGCGCGCCGGAAAAAGGTCTGGTCAACCGCAGCGCACCTTTGGCAAAGGCGGTTCTGGATGCCGAAGCGGGAGACGAATTGGAGATACTCCTCGGAAGCCTGATCAGGAAGGCAGTTGTCGAGAGCGTGAGCTAGCATACGCGGCGGAGAGTTGTCCGCCGACAAGGAATAACTTCAGGAGGAATTTTACGTGCGAGTGCCATTCATAACACTCATGTTCTGTCTCACTGCCAGTGCGACGCAAGCAGACCTTCTTACTGATCTAAGATCCTGCAAGGCCGAGAGCGACTCGCTGAAGCGGCTGACCTGTTTCGACGCCATTGCGGTGTCAGGCCTGGAGGAGACTGCCGCCGCGCGGCCCGCGGCAGGTGTTGCGGGCAACTCTGCGAAGGCAACTGTGGAACTGGTCAATGCGAAGATGCGTGTCCAAGGAAAAAGCTATCAGAATCAGATATTCAACGACCGCGTCGAGCTCGTGCCGAGTTTCAAGAATACGTCGAAGAAGACGGTCGTGGCGGTCGCTCACACCGTGTCCATCACCGACGCTTTCGGGGATAAGATAGTCGATGGCGAGAGCAAGCTGGACATCAAGATCCCTCCGGGGAAAACGGTAGTGAGCGAGACGTTCTATACCTGGGAGGACAATCCCTTCATCAAGGGTGAACCATATGACAAGCTGATCGGACCAGTCTCGACGGGGACCGCCAAAGCCACGCTGAACGTGACTAAGGTTATATACTTTGACGGCACGTCGGAGAGTTTCTGATTGGGCCACTTGCCCCTTCTTGTTGAATCATAGTGCCGCAGCTATTCGATGGTTTCCGGCGTCCCGTCTGGATGGCGTGAACCCGTCGCCAATCGAGGTCAGCCGACAGAGCCTCGAATTCAGCGTCACCGCAGGGCTGAGGCTCTCCAGGCGGTGGATTTCCTGGGTGATGGAGATAAAATGAGCGAATCGAAGACGATCCAGCAAATCCTCAAGGCAAGGGTGCATAAGCACAACGCGAGGGGCAAACGTGTCAGGCTCGATATGCAGCGGCAGGAGCGTACCTATTGGTGCTGGGCGGCGACCAGTGTGAGCGTTGTCCGCTTCTTCGATCCCGCGTCGCACTGGACTCAGCGCTTGGTCGCGTACGAAGTTCTAGGTGAGAACTGCAGCGAAGATTGTACGGAAGGATGTCCCCACGATGAAGTGGCGTGCCTAGATGAGGCGCTGGAAAGAGTCTCATGTTTGTCTAGGATGTCCATAGGCGTCGACGGACCGAAGACTGTCAAAGGGGAAATCGATGCTGGGAGGCCGCTATGCATGCGTATCCAATGGAAATCGGGTGGTGGCCACTTTCTCGCAATCGTTGGCTGGTTTCTCGCGGCCGATGGGGGGACAGTGTATATTGTTGAGGACCCAGCTTACGGTCGCACGAGGATAGCTTCGTCTGACATAGTTACAAGGTATCGTGAAATCGGGCGCTGGACCCATTCATATTTCGTAACAACACCTACGTTGTATGATCTGGAGGCAAACAATTTGATAGATAAAGATCCTGAGGCAGTAGGAGGCTAACATGGCGATAATAGCTCCCAGCAACTCTGAAGTGGTCAGGGAGACATTCATCGAAGGTCTCGCGAATATGATTGAAAATGACGAAGGGGTCGGTGGTGATTTTGTGTCTGCTCCAATCACCGGTGATGCGCCACTGCCAGTTTATACATTGAATGCCCAGGCAGCCGCAACGATGGATTTGACGCAGCCTCCTGGGGGCTGGCGTTACCTATTCTCTCTGGGCGGTGTACCAATGTTTGCTGACATTGTAATCGAAAGTCAGGATCAACTGAGGTTCAACTCTTTGACCGAAGGGAGAGCTGCCGAAGCGTTCATTGAAGCATTTGGTTGGGTTCAGGATTTTGCCGACACCGAAGCCGATCAATTCATGCTGCGTATCGTGGAGGTTCCTGCAATAAACGAGGTGGCTGTCTGGCTACACGGTCAAAAGGATGATTGGATATTCGAGGTTCTTCGTCGGGGCAAACAGGCCACCAATAGGCCCGTGCGGGTGTTCGACTATCTGTCCGAACTATCTGCGGATATAGAGCACAGCTACATCTTCTCGGGCAGGCCGACACCGTCCGACCACAACGGAAACGACCACGACATTTAGTCCGCTGCACGGTGTCGAACATCTTTGAGATGTCGTCTCAAAATTTTGACCACGGCCATGGTGTGCGCAAGTAGATCGGCTCGGATGCGCACGTTTAAAAAAGCCCGTCTGTAGCGGAAGAGCTGGCCCTTGGGGATAGTGGAACCCTATGTCAGAATGCTCAGCGAAATGACTGCCGTAAGGATGCCTGTGTGTGAACGTGTTTAGAAGCAAGGTTAGTTCCCACATCCCAGCCTGTCTCCAACTGCTCCTTGTGCTGAGTTTCCTTGATGAGTTCGTGAGCAATCAGAGCGGCGAGCAGAGAGTCGGCGTCCATGTGCCAGGTTCTGAGCTTCTTGAAAAGAGATTTGAAGGAGGCGACCTTGGCAGGATCCTCTGAATAGCATTTTCCGGGCACTTTTTAGTGCCCGGAAATTGTTGGTTTCCACGCAGAACTGAGCCGGTTAGGCGCATAAGGGGGTGCGGATAAAAAGTTGGACTGTTTTAAATGCTCAGGCCGAGGCTCTTACGATATTCGACCGGGCTGAGCGATCCCAGCGATATCTTGATGCGCT
>NZ_JAQKGP010000048.1:0-10667 GCF_027956525.1 Agrobacterium sp. ST15.13.013 | reverse complement strand
TAACCGAAGTCTCTCTCCACGGCATCAACACCTCCCGCAAAGCGAAAAGTGTTACCCATGTCTCCGGTACAAAACGTCACCTATCTCTCAAGTCGGACACCTGCGAATTACTCGACGAAAACCCGCACGCTCGAGGCACGTCCGTCGGCGTCGATCACCGTGAGTGTGGAAAATCCCTGACCTTCGGGCCGCCATTCGCTGTTGCGGCGATGGGACGCATTCGGCAAAGGCAAACCGTTGGCGAGCCAGCGAAAAGGTGCCCGCCCGCCCTGCAGCTTCAGCACCAGCGGCGAGATGCCTGACTGACCGGAAAGCTCCACACGCGCGCCCTCGGGCGGGTAAACGATGCGCGGGGCGCTTTCACGTCTTGAAGCGGAAAGCAGGCCGCTGGCCGTCGTGGTGAAACGCCGCTGATTGGCGGGGAGGTCATTGACCGCCACCCGCGCGACACCGGAAGGTGCGGCCGGCATCGGCGTGATCGCCACGCCGGATTTCTCGAAGGCCTCGAACAGGATCGGGGCGGCCGTCGCATAACCGGCAATGCCCGGCACCGCGCCATTGTCGGCCCGGCCGACCCAGACACCGACTACATGCCGCCCGTCATAACCCACCGACCAGGCATCGCGATAGCCATAGCTGGTGCCGGTCTTGTAGGCGATGCCGCGCTGTTTCATGCCGAGCGGCGGCAGCACGCCGGACAGGATGTCGGAGATGTTCCAGATCGCCGCATCGGAGAATAAACGGTCGCTCTCCAGCCGTTCCGGGGCGGAGCGGACACCGTCTCCAAGGCGCACGGGATCGCCGCCGCCGGCAAGCCCCGCATAAAGCTGCACCAGATCGACCAGCGAAATACCCGCGCCGCCAAGGGCGATGGCAAGCCCGGGCGCTTCATTGGCGGGAAGTGCGAGTTTGACGCCCACCCGCCGGAACCGCACCATCAGCGCCGAGGGGCTGACCGCATCGAGCAGCTTGACGGCAGGAACGTTAAGCGACAGTTGCAGCGCCTGCCGGATGCTGACATCGCCCTGATAATGCATGTCGAAATTGCGCGGCCTGTAGCCGGAAAAGTCGGCCGGGCGGTCTTCGATGATGGTTTCCTGTCCGACAAGACCGTCTTCGAAGGCAAGGCCGTAGATGAATGGCTTGAGGGTGGAGCCTGGCGAGCGAATGGCCCGGCTCATCTCCACGAAACCGCGTCTTGCCGTATCGAGATAGTCCGCCGACCCCACTTCCGCCAGAATATCGCCGTTCTGCGCATCCGCCATGACGATGGCGACGGAGACCCTGTCGCCGAGCTTTTCCGCAGCATGGCGGGCGACACCCTCCAGCTCCCGCTGGATCGGCAGCTTCAGCGTAGAGCGCACCGCGGCAGTATTTGGGAATTTCACCCGCGCGGCGACGGCCATATGCGGCGCATAGGCCGGAAGATCGCGCCGGCTGGAAGGCGTATTCGCAAGAGCCGCACGTTCCGCCTCCCCCTCACCCACGACGCGCTCGACGGCAAGCCGTTGCAATACGCGCTCGCGCGCCTGTTTCGCCGCCTCCGGAAAACGATCCGGGCGTCGCTTTTCCGGCAGTTGCGGCAGCGCCACCAATAGGGCCGCCTCCGCCGTATCGAGCCGGCCAGGCTCCTTGCCGAACCAGGCGAGGCTTGCGGCGCGAACGCCTTCGAGATTGCCGCCATAGGGCGCGATATTCAGATAGAGATCGAGGATTTCCGCCTTGGTGAGTCGCCTCTCAATCTGGAGCGCGCGCGCGGCCTGCAGGAATTTCGCCGAAAACGACCGATCGGCGCGCGGCTCGATCAGCCGCGCCACCTGCATGGAAAGCGTCGATGCGCCGGAAACGATCCGGCCGTTGCTGACCAATTGCCAGGCGGAGCGCAAAAACGCGAAGGGATCGACGCCGTGATGCTCATAGAAACGCTGGTCTTCATAGGCCACCAGCATGCGCAGGAACAGTGGGTCGACTTCGGCCGCCGTGGTTTTCAGTCGCCAGCGGCCATCGGGTGTCGCAAAAGCGCGCAAAAGCTTGCCGTCGCGGTCCAGAACCTCGAAGGAGCGTTGCTGCGCAGCGTCCAGCGGCGGCGGATAGGCCTTGTCCAGCGCATCGAGACCGAAGGCCGCGCCGCCCATAAGCAGAGCGGCCGTCATGATGCCGACAATGATCGCCTTGCGTCGCCTCATGGGTTCGCCGAGCGCACCTCCATGCGGCCGGTTGCCGTGCGGGCGGCAAATTGCGGCCGGTACATATCCTCAACCGAAGCTGCCGGGTGGTCATAGGTGCCTGGGGTGACGGCGCGGACCACATAGGCCAGCGCAATTTCCGAACTGTCGCCGGCCGAGCGGTCGAAAGCCGCCACGAAACGGTCGTAGCGGAATTCGGTATGTGCCGCTTCCGTTTCCGGCAACCAGTCGAAATTCGAAAGCGCTGCCGAATTGACGAGGCTCGGATTGTCGATTTCGAAACCGGAAGGCAACAGGTCAGTCACCAGAATGCGCGACTGCCAGTTATTCTGCGGCACCACATCCAGCACCACGACATAACGCTCGTTCTGGATCACCTCGCTCGGGTTCACCTCCTCGCCATCCATGGAATAATAGGTGCGGGTGATGGTGAAGCCTTCGCCGCCTGCGGCAAGCGGCTGCGCCGGCGGCGCCACCGTGGTGACGACAGCCGTGACCGGATCGGCCGAGGTATTGGCGATCTTCAAGGGGGCGGCCAGCAATTCATCGCCGCTCATCCGCTTGCCGAAGCCGCCGGTCTGCAAGTCACCGTTCACATCCAGGCGAATATCCTTGTCCTCGCCTTTCACGGCGCGGGCGGCCAGCAGCATCCATGCCTGTTCCTGGGTGCTGGTATAGGGCTTCTTTTTCCATTCCTTGGCCACGGCACCGGCAAGCTGCGGCACGACGGCCGGAACCGGACGGCTTTCCGCCGCAAGCGCCAGCGTCGCCGCGCCATCACGCAGGGCAGAGCCATAATCTGCACGCGCGAGGCTGACATTGGTGGTACGGCTTGCCATATCGAGCGAAGCACCAAACACGCTCTTCGAACGGGCCTGATCGCCATAAAGCGAAAGGGCGGCAGCAACCTGCGCCTTGGCGAGCGGTGTGGCGAAATCGGCCAGCGCCGTATCCGCGTAATATCTGAGATCGTTGATCGCCGCCTTGCGGTTGCGCGCCAGCACATAGAGCGAATAGGCGATCTCGTTGCCGCGATCCTTGACGTTGCTGTCATAGGACAGGCCGTTCTGCAGGTTGTTCAGCGCCTGTACCATGGCGGCTTCGGGCACATCGTAATTCTGCTCGCGGGCGCGGGTCAGGAAGTCGGTGATATAGGCATCGAGCCACAGATCGCCGTAACCGGGCGACCAGAGACCGAAGCTGCCGGAACTCGACTGGAAGGACAGCACGCGGTAGATCGCCTCCTGCACCCGCTTGCGGGTATCGGGGTCCTCAGTCATGCCGCTATCCTTCGTCAGTTCCGAGACGTAAAGCAGCGGCAACGCCCGGCTCGTCGTCTGTTCGGCGCAGCCATAAGGATATTTGTCCAGCATCATCACCAGCGCCGGAATATCGAAGGCAGGCGAGCGGGTGACATTGATCGCGACCGAAGAACCGAGCAGCATGCTGTCAGCCAATAAATCGCCATTGATGGTCAGGCTACTATTTGGCGCGATCTTGATTTCGCGCCGCGTCGTAACGGGCAGAACGGCCGGGCGCACCGGAACATTCAGCACCTGCTCCAGCGAGACACCCGATGCATTGGAGACTTTGATGGTGATCGCACCATTGCCGGGCTGTTCGCCCGTCAGCGGCACTGTCAGCGACGACTTACCGCCTTTCTGAAGCGCGAGAGTTTGCGACATCTCGCCCTGATCGACCGTCAGCGCCGTATTACTGGTCACATCCAGCCGGTAATCACCGGCCTCGCCATCCGTATTGGCGATATCGAGCCGCAATTGCGACACATCGCCGGGTGCGAGGAATTTCGGCGCGCTGGCCGTGACAACGACAGGATCGCGAATGACGGCATCGGAAACCGCATGGCCGACACCCGTCTTCGTCCAGGCCACCGCCATGATGCGGGCCGTGCCGTTGAACTGCGGAATATCGAAGCTGACTGTCGCCTTGCCGTCAGCGTCAAGTTCGACCGGACCGGCAAAGAAAGCCACCAGCTTTTCGGTGGGCGGGCTGCCCTGAAGAGCAACCTGTCCGCCGTCACCGCCGGTGCGCAGCCGGCCGGTGGCGCCAAGTGAACCGTCGATCAGGCGGCCGTAAAGGTCGCGGATTTCCAGTCCCAGCCGACGCTGGCCAAAGTACCATTCATCCGGCTTCGGCGGCTCGTAGCGGGTAAGGTTCAATATGCCGACATCGACTGCCGCAACGATGGCATAAGCCTTTTCGCCCACGCCAGCGCCGGCGACCGTGATCGGAATTTCAAGCGGCTGGCGCGGCAGCGTTTTCTGCGGCGCGCCAAGCGTGACGGCAAGTTTGCGCTCGGCCGGATCGACGGCGAGCCATTTGATGCCGATGGCGCGCATCGGCATACGGCTTTCCTGCGCATCGCCCGGGCGGAACAGCGTGGCCGTGACATAAGCGCCCGCGCCCCATTCCTCGGTGACCGGAATATCGATCTCGCCGCCATCCGCGCCGATCTCGGCATTCTGAACGGAAATCAGCTTTTCTGAACCAGAAGTTACCATCAACTCGCCGGCAAAACGCGACGAAATCTTGAGTTTAGCCGTATCGCCGATCTTGTAGCTCTGTTTGTCGAGCGCGATTTCCAGCGCATCCGGCGTTTCCGTCGAGCTTGCCTCGACATAAAAACCGGCATCGAATTCAACGCTGGAAACCGGCGCGCCATTGCCGGCGCCCTCCACTTCCAGCCGGTAGCGGCCCCAGGTGACAGGCACGGAAATCTCGCCACCATTGGCATCGACCGAAAGCGTGCCGGCTTCCTGCTGCTTGGTATATTCCACCGGCTCGTAACGCCAGGAGTTACCCTGACGATACCATTGATAGTTCCGCTCGACCTTGATGAGTTTCCAGGTCAGGCCATTCATCGCCTGTCTGGCGCCGTCGGCACTGACGCCAATGATGTGGAAACGACCAACGGAATTCTGAGCGAGATCGCCGGAAAATTGCGGTTTGATGCCGATGACAGGCGCATCCGCCTTGATAGGCAGCGTCAGCGAGCGCTCGACGGCACGGCCCCCGGCCTCTTGCATGCGCACGGTGATGTTGGCCGAAAGAAGCTGGGTAGTGGAAGGCAGATCGGTCAGATCGACATTGAAGCTCGCCTTGCCCTCTTCATCCAGATCAGGCAGATCGGCCAGCGTGGTGCGGTTTTCCTCTTCGCTTTCCTCATCGGCCAGACCGAAGAAATAACCTTCGAAATCGGCGCTGGTGCGCGTCGGCTTGATGGCGATCTCGCCTTCCAGCGTCAGGCCGGCGGCGGGCGCGCCATAGAGATAACGGCCATCGACGTCGATGGCCGTTTCCGCGCCCGGATCGATCTGTTTCGCCTTGCTGGAGAGGTCGAATTCCGCCCGGTCAGGCACGAAATCATCGACGAGGAAACTCTTTTCGCCGATCGCAGCCGTTTTCGGGTCGGTGTGGATGCGCAAAGTCCAGGTGCCGCGCATCGCATTTGCCTGCAATGGCAGATCGACCGAATGGCCGCCCAGTGCCTTACCATCGCTGACAAAACGCCGGTCCTCGACGCCATCAGGGCGCGAGAAGATGAAGGTGAGCGGAAGATCCTCGATTGCCTTGCCGTCGACGTCGCGGGCAAGCGCTGCGGCGTGCACGGTCTCGCCGGCGCGGTAAATGCCGCGCTCGGTCCAGCTGAACACGTCGATGGCGCCGGGGGCTGCACGGCCCGTCACGCCACGATCCGAAAGATCGAAGCCGGCGCGGGTCATGTCGAGGAAGACGTAATCCTTGTCGCCGTTGCGCGCCGTCAGGATTGCCGGCGCCTGTGCCGCGGTACCGCGCATCAGGCCGGCCGAGAACACCGCACGCCCATCCGCGTCGGTCTTTGCCGTGCCCAGCACCTCGTTATTCTTGGCAAGCAGCTGCAAATCCACATCCGCAAGCGGCTTGGCGCTGCCGAGGGCGCGGACGAAGACATTCAGGCCGTCAGTGCCGGCATAGGTGGTAATGCCGGTATCGGAGACCAGGAACCATTGCGTGGCGCGGGAATCCCAGGTTTCAGGTGCTACGCCCGGCGGCACGGCGGTCAGCACATAGATGCCGGGTTTGCGCTCCGGCAGGGCCTCATCCACCGGGAAGCTCGTTACCACATCCTTGTTGAGATCGGGCTGGATATCGATCGACCCCTGCCAGACAAGCTCGCCGATCTCGTTTTGAATGCGGTCGGCATTATAGCCGTCCATTTGCGTCAGAAACTGCGAGTTTGAAAGAAGCGAGGTGATATTGCGGTCGCCGACGCGATAAAGCTTCAGGTCCGCCTTGTCGGCATTGACAGAAACGATTGGAATGCCGCGGCGGGCCGTGCCCGGCAGCACGAAATTCTCGCCGGTAAAGCGAACGCTGGCGGCGCGGTCACGCACATAAATATCGAGATCGACCTGCTTTTCCAGTGGCTCTTCCACTGAAGACGGCAGGCCGGCGCGAAGCGCGATCTTGTAACGCTGACCATGGGTCAGGCCTTCCACGCAAATCTCGCTTCCCTTCGCCTCGATGGCCTTGGGAGCGGCCCCGTCCAGCGTGACGAACGAGGAATAATCGACACCGTTCTTCACCAGCGGCTCGGAAAATTGCACGCAGGCGCGCGGGCTGATACTGTCCGTATCCACGGTATTGTTGATGACGCGGAAACCCTGACGCGTGCGCAGATCGGCATAGGCCGCCTTTGTCTGCGCATTGTCGGTAAGTGCAAGGCTCTCCTTATAAGCACTGAGCGCCGCGCGATAATTCTGGGTTCGCTCAAAAGCCTTCGCCAGCCGGTTCAGGGCCTCGGTGCGGGCGCTGACCGTGCGGCTCAGCTGATAGGCATTGATGGCGGCAGACGCCGCCTGCCCGGCAATGGAATAATTATCAGTAACCTGCGCCGCCTTTTCCGACAATGCCGCCCAGAGCGCGCCATCGTCAGGCGTGATAGCAAGGGCCTGTTTGTAGGTCGTGACGGCATCGGGAATATTGCCTGCTGCTGCCTGCTGCCGCGCGATCTGCACAAGGGCTTCCAGGCCCTGTTCGCCCTCGCCCTCATTCGCCGCAAGGCCGGATTTCAGCCGGCGCGCTTCCTGCTGCAGGCTGTCGGTCACGAAGGACAGGCGCTGCGGCGCGCCGATATCGGCTTCCGTGGCCACTTCCACAATCTTGCCGGCAACTGCGCCAGGGAAGGCGTTCAGCTGATTGAAATCCGATTTGAGGAAGCACCATTTCACCTTGGGATTGTAGGTGAAGGCCTTGCAGGCGGTATCGCCGACGCAAATGTCGCCGCATTGCTCCAGCGAGACATTCTGCTCCGTCCTCAGATCGAAGCCGAAATAATCGCCATTTTGGGTCGTAACGACCTTGCGGGAGGGCTCCGCCGCCATGGCTGGCGGGAAAAACAGGGCGGTGGAAACCGCAACCAGCGAAATCCGGACGAGCGCGCGCAACGACATCAGTTTTCTCCCCGCAACAGACATGTCGGGCGGGACTCTGGTCAAATCCACGCATGGTTGTCAACGCATCTTCGTCAATTCGCGACGCGCAATGTGCGAAGGCGGGTAAGTGGGAAGGTCAGTCTTCTATTTTTCGCGCTTCCGAAATCAGCATGATCGGCACACCGTCACGGATCGGATAAGCAAGCCTGGCGCTTTCGGAGATAAGCTCATTGCGGGCGCGGTCATAGGAAAGGCGCCCTTTCGTCAAAGGGCAGACCAGAAGCTCCAGGAGCTTGGGATCGACATTGCTCATCCTGTCGTCCATGGCGCCGATCCTATTGCAGCACGTTGCCGCCCTCGCCCGATCCCTGGGCGAGGACGATCTCGGTGATGGCGATCAATGTTTCGGCCCGTGTCTTCAGGTCAGGCGCTTCCAGCAGTGCCTGTTTTTCAGCCGGTCCGAAGGGAGACATCATGGAAAGCGAATTGACGAGAACGCGATTGCCCGCCCTTTCCACGCTTTCCCAATCCGCTTCCAGCTGGTTGGCCTCTAGAAACGAGCGGAATACCCGCAGCAGGTTTTCACGGTCCACCGCATCCTCATCGTATTCGCCGGAAAGATCGGCGATGAAAGGCGCATGCCGGAAGCTGCGATAGGGTTTGCCCGCCTCCACCTCTTCCAACAGACGGAAACGGCACACGCCGGTGAGCGAGATGATATAACGGCCATCACCGGTTTCAGAAAAGGACGTGATGCGACCGAGGCATCCGACCGCGCTCAGCGGACCGCCCTCAAGCCCCGCCTCGATGACATGCAGGGCGGGCTGCACCATGCCGATGATGCGATGGCCGGACAATGCCCAGTCGATCATCGCGAGATATCGGGGCTCGAAAATATTGAGCGGAAGATGGCCTTCCGGTAGAAGAAGCGCGCCCGGCAATGGAAACACCGGCACGGTTTCCGGCAGATCGTCGTTCTTCACATATCTCGCATTTCCGACATGCATGGGAATCACGCCCCCCTGTTCACTGCTGCCCGGCCGGCGGATCGACCGCCACATCCGGGATATGCCCGCACTACGAAAACAGTATCGCCGAAAGCTTCCTGCGGCCGGCAACGGTTGCCGGGTCCTTGAAGCCCCAGGCCTCGAAAAACTCCAGAAGCTGGCGGCGCGCGCCGTCATCGTCGAAGGTCCGGTCCTTGCGCATGACGTATAGCAGATGGTCCGCGGCCTCGTCGCGCCGGCCTTGAGCATTCAGCACCTTGGCAAGCTTCACCCGCGCCTCGTGACGATCAGGATCGAGCGCGAGCTCGCGCTCCAGCGCCACCGGGTCGCCGATCTTGCGGGCTTCCTCATATTGCGCGATCTTTTTCGAAACGAGCTGAATGCCCGCATCTTCGTTGAGTTCCGCAGGCAGCGAAGAGAGCAGTTCGCTTGCCCGCTCATATTGACCGGCAGCGATCATGCATTCGGCAATACCGGCAATCGCTGCCGGATTTTCCGGATCGGCTTGCATGACGGCGCCGAAAAGCTGCGCAGCACCATTAAAATCGCCATCCGCCAGAAGCTGCTTGGCCTCTGTCAGAACAGCCTCGATCTCGGCCTTGGGGTCGCCCGCGTCAGGCCCGGCGATCTTCTCGATGAACTGCTTGATCTGGCTTTCCGGCACGGCGCCCATGAAGCCGTCCACGGGCCGGCCGTCGGCAAAGGCGACGATTGCCGGAATGGACTGGATACCGAGCTGGCCGGGAATCGACGGGTGATCGTCAATGTTCAGCTTCACCAGCTTCACGCGGCCATTCGCCTCGTTGATGACCTTCTCGAGCACCGGCGTCAGTTGCTTGCACGGGCCACACCAGGGCGCCCAGAAATCCACCAGTACCGGCTGGCGACGCGATTCCTCTAGAACGTCCCTGGAGAAAGCCGCCGTCGTGGTGTCCTTGATGTGGCCGGAGGCCGCACCGTTCAGCTCGCCATTATGATGGGCACTTGCAGTCATCTGCCCGCTATAGGAACCGCCGTAAGGATTATTGTCGCCGCTCATGCCGGTCTCCCGTAAACTTCTGTCATCTGGCTTATTTGAAGCAAAGATCGTATCTCACTCGCTGACTTTCAAGACAAGCGGCGCATGTCCGGTTGCCTCGAGAAAGCGAATGAGATCTTTGGACGCGATCGTTGTCGTCTGGTCGTTGGAAAGCGGATGGCCGTTCACCAACTCGTTTTCCAGAAGATCGCTGTCGAGCACGAAGGTGACCTGCCTGTCCGTGTCGTTGATGGCGCCGAACACTGTCACCGAGCCCGGCACGACGCCCAGATATTCAAGCATCTTTTCCGGTCTGCCAAAGGACACACGGCTTGCCGCACCGATGGTCTTGTGAACGCTTTTCAGATCGACGACCGCGTTTTCCTCAACGGTCAGAACGAAATACTGATCCTTCTTGTCCTTTACAAAGAGGTTCTTTGTATGGCCGCCGGGAATGAGGTCGCGCAGCGACTGGGATTCGGCAACGGTAAACACCGGTTCGTGCTGCTTCGTGCTGTGGGAAATGCCGAGTCCGTCGAGAAACTCGAACAGCTCCGTTGCCGTCTTCCGGGAATTTTCCGCCATATCCTGCCGCCTGTCTCTGCCGATTCCACAATCCTTGTTTCCTGATTAAGCGGGCAACCGACGCTTGGCAACGCAGGAAAAAACAGCGAGATGAAAAATTCTCAATCATTTCCGCCGCTTGTCGCATTTCTCAAAGAAATTTTCGCGTTTTTTTCATTTCCCTGTTGCATTCCAGAATCGATTGAGCGATATAGCGCCCGTCGCCGCTTGGCGGCCCACGGTTCAGCGAACTACCCCGGACCGGTGGATTTGAGCGGGTGTAGCTCAGGGGTAGAGCACAACCTTGCCAAGGTTGGGGTCGAGGGTTCAAATCCCTTCGCCCGCTCCAAATTTCCCATGTCCAGACCGGAGACATAGGTAACAGTTTGTACCTAAGACATAGGTGACAATCTCGTGCCGAACGGATTGTCGATTGTTTGCAGCGTTCTCTGTTCCA